>DATGNN010000043.1:0-20129 GCA_035306725.1 Chitinispirillaceae bacterium
GCAAGACGTACAACGATATTCTGTCCTGTTGCCAGTCCACCAGTAATACCACCAGCATTATTGGATTCAAAAATTACCTTCCCATTTTCAGAGTGCATCCTGTCGTTGGATTCATAACCGGTCATATCTTTGACTTTAAAACCAGCTCCAATCTCAACTCCTTTAACAGCTCCAATACCCAGCATCTTTCCCAGTTCTGCATCAAGTTTATAAAACACCGGTTCACCTAAACCTGCAGGAACTCCCTGAGCCACAACTTCAACCACACCACCAGCAGAATCACCTGTTGAGGAGATTTTATTTACCGCATCAACCATAGACTGCGCAGCATCAATATCAGGACAGTTCAAAACAGGATGTATTTCATAATTATCCATGATTTCTTTTTGATTCATTACAGGAGCTTTTTCACGAATTGCATCTATCTCATTTTCGATTTGTGTAAATATACGCATTTTTTCAAGAAACCGCATCTCCATTGTAATACGATTTTTCACATATATTTCCTGATAAAATGGATCATAATCACAACGCATTTTTTTATACGCTTCAGTTATTCTGTAAGCTTCAGTATAATCGATTTCTGGACATGTTACACCGGCCATTTCTCTGACAAAAGAAAAAACCTTTATCCCGCAGTTTGAAAGTATCTTTTTTGCAATATACCCTGCAGCTACAATCGCAGATGTGTATCTGCCACTAAAAATTCCTGCACCAATAGCGTCATCATCAGGACCATATTTAGAAAATGAGGCATACGATGCATGACCTGGGCGGGGGGTTCTGTTTGTATCCTGGTATTGTTTAATATGGATAAAATGACGATCAAGATTGGGAATAAGTATTGTAACTGGTGTTCCATTTGTTCGATTTTTATTACCGGCATTCTCTATTGTATCTGCAGAATTTAAACCGGTAAATATTACAGGCAAATCCGGTTCTTTTCTGGGAGATGACAACTCATCGGCACCAGGCTTCCTTAATAATAAATCTCCATATATTTCCTGTTCAGTAAATGCTGTTCCCGATGGAACTCCCTGAATTATAGCAGACAATCCTTCCTGATAAGATCCTCCTGCTATTGTTACACCAAATAATCTCCCCAAATGACACCCAAACATGCACACTCCCTTCAATTTAAAACTGTTATTATTTTACTCGTTCGCAGCAAATAACTGTATCATAGAGAAAAGTACACTTTAATTTAATGCAAAACAGGTCAACAAACAGCTCAACATTGACAATTACAGGCAACATCTCGTAATCACTGCTGCTGTTTTTTATACCAGGTTGGAGATGATTCATTGCCCAACTATCTGCATATCATGACATTTAGAAAATTATTCACTGTTTAATGAGTATAAAATTCATATCATGATAACACATTTGGCTAACCATACGCTTCACATTCAAGCTTCTTTTCGTTATCCACAATAAAACGCTTAAATAATTATTATGCTCAGATAATATAATATTGTATGTTGAAATTGTTATCAACAAATTAAAAAATAGATCCGGGTATTTTATTTGCGAAACTATAATATCATCAAAAAAAGATATGTAATGGGGTTTAAAAAAAGAAAGACTATGTACAATGAATCCTGTAACGATTATCGGGTTTCTTGGTGGAATTTTAACAACAGTTTCATTTTTACCACAAGTGATTCATATCTGGAAAACACATTCAACCAGGGATCTCTCAGCAGGTATGTTTTTGCTTTTTTCTTTTGGTGTGTTATTATGGCTGATTTATGGATTTTTCCTTAGAGAGTTACCAGTTATTATTGCAAATAGTGTTACTTTGATTTTATCAATTACGATTCTTGTTTTTAAATTTAAGTACAAATAAAGTATTGGTTTTTTTCTGGATTATATCCGCAAAAAAAACTACTGCAAATAACCTTGAAAAAAGCAGACAATTATGAATTAAATCAGACGCTCTACTATATGTTGTACAGCAGCATAGCATCCCGATTATGCCCGACAACCGTGTCCCGGGCAGGGATTGTTTTTTGTTTATCTTCAGATTTTTCTTTAGTTTTGTTTTGAATTTCGAGTTTAATATTTCGAATTTTTAAGAACAAAATGACGACCTGCGCGATTATGGATTACTGATACCGCTTCACAGCCATAAAAGTGCCACTTTGCAGCTCTATAGAAATAAATCATCTCCTTAGGCTTAAACTATCTGAAACGACTTTCCATTATTTTTTGAACAGCCTCTTCATCAAGTATTACTGAGCCCGCAATATGTGGAGAATTCTGAAGCGCACGGGGAGGACAGGAACTGTCCTCAATTTCACCTTCAACAAGAATTAAAATTTCGATTTCTCTTCCGATAAGCTTTTTGATTTCAGGTAAAGAAATGACTATTTTATCCGAATTAACCTTATGTTTCAATTTGATAGCAGTATGCATTGAAAACTCCTTTTTCTTATTCGAAACGTATATTCGTGAATTTTATGCATACTCATAATCCATTAATTGAAGAAATCTCATTTAATCGATTATGAGTACCCATTTTAACGCAAATCATATACAGTAAATATGGCAACAGGTACAAGAACAGATAATACCTTTTTAAACCAAATATAAATATACCTTTCGGCGATACAAAAAACATCTAATTCAAAAATGACAGGATGTAAACATTGTAAACAGAATGAAACCTGAATCAAAAACTGTGAGTTTCCCGCCGTTTTATCTGCAAAGAATCTGCTTCAATTGTGTCAAAATCTCTTTTTCAGGCCTGGAAAAGAAGATACCAGATCTGGAATCCGGTTCTATTCCACGAATAAACAGATAAAATATACCACCAAAATGTTGATCATAGTTATACAAGGGATACCGGAATTTCAAGAACTTGTCCAGTGCAACCATATAAATATGAGATTGCAGAATGTAGTGCTCCTTTTTCATAACCTCAAAAAGAATATCCTCCCTGTAATCTTCTTTTGAAGAGCCTAAAAAATTGGATTTCCAGTCAAGCAGAAAGAATTTGTCTCCCCATTTGAATATCAGGTCAATAAAACCTTTCATATATCCTCTGGTAAGTGAAAAGTCCAGTCCCGAAACAGAATAATCAGTCCTGAATAAATCAGGCTGGTTGTTATTCGTATAAATTTTATTAAGTTTGTCAAAGGAGAACTGATTAAGCGGGAAATTAAACTGAACTTCCTTTAAACAACTGTTTTGAGGAATTTTGGTTAATTTCAGTTTTGAATCTGGATCTAATATTGTCTCTGTGGTATCTTTTACAAGTTTTAGAATCGTGTTAAACCATTTTGTATCAAAACCAAATAACAAAAGTGATTCAGAGATAATTCCTTCAGCTGAAGATAGATCGCAAAACTGAATTCGCTCAAATATATGGTGAATAAAATTACCTGCAACAGCCCCTTTGGGAAAATCCATAATGTTGTCGAAATCTAATTTCTTATTTTTGTTTTCGGGATACTCATAGTGATCGTAATCGGGAATTTCTGCATAATGATGAGAGCGGGTAAGTGAAGAAAAACTGGAGATACGCCATGCATCAGGAATCGAACCAGTAAACTGCCTGCATTGTAGCTTTTTTGCAACAGTATCCTCTTTGTAACCAGGAATATCAGTACATTCATCAATAGAAACTTTTTTAACACAAATCGAGTCACATTGCAGTTCCAGAGATTTTAATCTATCAAAAATCTGTTCTGTGGGCAATGCCTTAACATGATTTCTAAGGTTTTGTACAGAAACTGCATCCAGATCATTACCGAAAAGCAGATAAGATAATGCAGCACTTTCGCTATATGGGAATTTACCATGAACAACATAGCACCCATATTTAGCACGTGTTAAGGCAACATATAATAGCCGCATGTTTTCTGCCAGGATCTCTTTTTCTGCCAGATCCCTGTTGTCTTCAATCTCCTGCGGACCAAGTGCTAAAACCGTATCATTGCATTCATCTCCATAATGAAAAACAATCGGCTCATCTTTCCGATTTGAAGCATCTGATCCAGACCAGCAAAATGGACAAAAAACTACAGGATATTCCAGACCTTTACTCTTATGAATTGTAACAATTTTAACCGCATTTTCATCACTTTCCAGTCTCATAATCTCTTCATCGGGTATAAATGATGAATTTTCATGAATTTTTTCTGTCATCCAGAAATAAAGTGCAGACATCCCCAGGTTATAACGCTGTTCCTGAACATGAAGTAATTCAGATAAATGCAAGTAATTAGTGAGTTTACGTTCCCCTGAAGGCAATGACAGAACTTTTGAACGGATTTTCAGTTTATTAAAAAAATAGCGGATCATAATTTCAAAACCAGATTCATTCCATAAATCATATAACCGAAAAAACAGTTCTGCTATATGCTCAGATTCATTATTATCACTATTCAATTCATCAATTTCATTTCCGTTATACCCAAACAGATCTGTAGTTAATGCACAACGAATTGTTTCATCCCTGTATGGATCAGAAACCGCTTTCAGTACTCTCATGAGTTGAACTGCTTCACTGCTTTTAAACACACTGTTTCCGCTGTCTACTACAGAATGTATCCCTGTATCAGAAAGAACTGTCTTTATCATTTCTGCTTCTGAATTTTTTCTTACAAGAATAGCTATATCCTGCGGATTCAATCTATAGCTGTTATCGTTATCTTTAAGAAGAGTGGAGATATGCGAAGCAACAACAGAACAGATTCGGTTTCTGATCTCCTGAATATTAAATTTTTTATTTTCTGTGTCAATAAACAGAAATTTCAATGGTTTTCCATCGGTTATTTTATTATCAATTTGTTGAGTATCAGTAACTTGTGCTGCCATTGATCTGGAAAATGAGATCCCTTTAAAAACAAACATCTTCTCATGCAGTCCAAACAACATGTTGGTTGCATCAAGAAGTTTTTTATGACACCTGTAATTTGTAAGCAGAGTGTATTTTGAGTTAACTCTTTTTGCTGCTTGAAGATAGGTAAATATGTCTGCACCACGGAAACTATAAATAGATTGTTTTGGATCTCCAATAAGAAACATTGTTGAACTTGAAAAAAGTGAAGAAAATATGCTGTATTGTATAAAATCTGTATCCTGAAATTCATCAATCAGAGCTGCTTTATAAACTCTGCCTGTAACCTGTTTCAGTTTGCAGTTTTGCGGATCACCGTTTAATGCATCATAAACTTTTAAAAGCAAATCATCAAAGAATAGCTGATTTTTCTTCTCTTTTCTGATTTTTAGTTCACGATGAACATAATCAATGTACCTGGTTTTTAAAAAGATAATCCTCTCATCATACCTTATTTTTAACTCTTGTGCACATTTTTGAAGTTCTTCACAATGATCGAAAAATTCATGTTCAGGTGCTACAGCACCCTTCTTCGTATTTGCCTTTAATACAGTTGTAGTCAGGTTTTCAAATCGATCAAACAATAAAGGATCTGCAATTTCGGAAGCTGCCAGCAGATCCATATTGGAAATCATCTTTCGTATTGTTCCATGTTTATATTTTACTGCTTTAAGCGATCCCGAAAAGAGAAGCTTTACAATCAGTTCTTTTTCCTTAAACCAGATTTTTTTCACAGATTCCAGTTTTGCATTGAAAGCTGATTCCAGATCACTACATTTTTCATCCTGGATTTGTGGTATAATTCGTAAATTTGTAAAACTCCTTCCGCTGAATTTCAATAAATCACTGAAACTTTTTTGGGTCAGCCCTGAATGAAGCGCGTAAGATGTGAACTGAACCGATGAATCATAAAAGTTCAGCCTCCAAAAATCATTCGTAATTTCTTTTATAATAATGCTTTGATCCGATATAACCTCAGAATTGAACACAATCCCGCTCTCAAAGGAATGTTCAAATAACAATCTCTGACAAAAACCATGAATCGTATATATCGAAACTGTATCAAAATTATGAATAGCCGATTGAAGCAATTCAACTCCCTTTTTGTTATCAACAGCACTCAGCAGTGATGAAAAAAAAGGATCAGTCGAAAAATTTTCAGAAAACAGATTAATTGCTTCTTTTAAAAGAAGATACACTCTTTCTTTCAATTCCTGTGTAGCCGCTTCAGTGAAAGTAACTACAAGTATTGATGAGAGAGGCAGCTCTTTTTCGAGAAGTAATCTTAAAAAAAGTCTGGATATAGTGTAAGTCTTTCCTGTGCCAGCATTTGCTTCAATTAGATTATGCCCGGACAGCGGGATTTTATTTAGATTAAACTGTTTGAAATTCACCGGTTTTATTTCTCCAGATTTTTCATTTGTTCAATAAGAGGCTGGAATACTGATAATGCTGTTTTAGCAAATTTTTCGTTAAAGGGATCAGCTTCCCTGAAACAAAGCTCATTATAAGGATCGAGACCTTCTGCATAAAGATTGTACTCATCACCATACCATTTTCGTTTTGCTGTTACCAGCGCTTCTTCTTCGGTTATTTTATTTAAAAGGATTGATTCAGCATATTTTAAAGAACAGACAGGAAAAAAAGGCAGAGGTTCACAAAGCCCTTCCAGATACAGATCCAGAAGTTTATTGATTGTTTCTGTACATTCATCTATTCGATTAAAAATCAGGCTGTTATCTCGTGTGAAAAGCAGACTGTCAACAGGATAACCAGGAGCTTTTACAGTGTTTAAAAAAAGATGGTTTAACCATGTGTCGAGAAGATCCGATGGTTTTGTGTTGGCATAACGAAAAACAATACGATGATTTTTCCATAAATGACCTAAAGTTCCAATCACCTGTATGTCACAATATTCATAATTAATCTGAATATCCGGAAGTATTTCAAATTCCTGATACTCTTTAAAATTCTCAACAAACGATTTTACTTTCAATGATAATTCTTCAAACGAACACTCCCCGACAGAACCATGAGGCAGCATGCCAGATTGTTTTAAATATTCATAACTCATTGGTGAACTACAGCCGGCTGCATATTTTTCTGTCAAATATTCTGATATTTTATAGCTATCAAGCCCGGTT
Organism: Chitinispirillaceae bacterium; assembly: GCA_035306725.1. Taxonomy (GTDB): domain Bacteria; phylum Fibrobacterota; class Chitinivibrionia; order Chitinivibrionales; family Chitinispirillaceae; genus JAAYEB01. The sequence continues at coordinate 6,991 of DATGNN010000043.1, forward strand.
AAATAGAAAGGTTCCTCCTGTGGAATCTCTTCATAACTGTCATTAAAAGAGATTCCACAACGGCGATTTAACAAAAAACTGGATGGGTTTTTGAAAAAACTGCAAAGATCATTTATAGATACAGTATAAAAATCTCTGGCTGGTGTATCTAGTTTGCGAACAAAAAACGGTTCTTTTTTTCTGTAATTTGAATGGAGTAGGGAAGCAGCCTTGAAATTTTCCTGTGAATAACTGAAATGCCTTGATTCATTATCAAAATATGAAGGGTTGAATGCCTGAAGTCTGTGGCTGGTACCAATCTGTTCAATTATTTCGCAACTTTTAGGTAATACGGGAGTTAAAACATTTTCACCATGTTTTTTCATTTCAGGTGGTTTTTCAGCTTTAATTAAGATTTCATTTACATGTCCAGAATCGGCTGATTGTATATCATTGTCAGAACAGTATCCTTTTTGAATATAATCCAGAACTTCCTGTACCAACACAGACGGCCTTCGTGAACCATCACCAGAACTGTTCATACCCGTATAACTTACATACCAGACATCACGTGCCGAAAGAATCGTTTCCAGAAAAAGATAGCGATCTTCCGATTGAAGTGATCGATCTCCGGTTCTGGGTGCCTGTGCAATCAGGTCCCAGGAATGGTAAATCGATTTTCGTGGAAACATATCCTCATTAAAACCTATCAGACATACCACCTTAAATGGAATACTTCGCATCGGGAGCATTGCACAAAAGGTAACTCCACCTGTAATAAATCCTGGTTTAATACTTAAGTTAGATATCTTTTCTGAAAAAGCGGATCGTACTAATCTGATATCAACCGGATCTGAATAAGCTGCTTCGTTTGCATTTTTTCCTAACTCAAAGAGACTGTTACGTATGGCAACTATCTCCTGTTCTTTTCCTGGTGAAACCTTAAAGAATCGGTCAAGACTTGCCGATAGCAGTTCACACCATTGGTATATAGAATAATTTTTCTTTATTAACTCTCTGAAATCTACCAATGTAGTATAATAATCAAGAAAATTCCCGAGAATTTCTGTTTCTGTTCCCTCGATATAATCAAATCCTGCAATTCCCCTGAACAGTTTTTCTTTATCGGATGGTAATGCATATCCTGATAAAAGACGCTGTATGCCAGCCTCCCATGTATTTGAAGAAAACTTAGGAAGTCCCAAAGATATTAAAGAGATTTCATCAATACCCCATCTTATCCCTGCATTTATGAGCCAGTTACGAATTGTATCCAGATGTTCTGCCTTGATATTGAATGAGGATCGGACCTCGGCTGTTTCGAGTAAGTCGAGTATTGGTGTCAGTGAGAATCTTGAATCGGATAATTCCAGCATTGAAAGAAATATTTCAGACAAATGGCTTTCATTTTTAAAGTTTCTGTCTGCAATACTGAATGGAATCTTGAGTTTTTTGTCTTCATAACTACTAAACACTGCTTCAATAAAAGGAGCATATAAATCAATATCCGGAGTCATTACAACGATGTCGGAAGGGCTGAGATCTTTATAACTTTCAAATATATTGAGTAAATTATCATAAAGCACTTCAACCTCTCTCATTGGACTGTGGCATGAGTGGATTTGTATGGATTTGTCTGCCGGAGAAATCGGTTGTCGGGGTTGATCAATTTCTGTGCGATTTCGCAGGTGAAGTATATCCGACTGTAAAGATTCCAATAAAGTAGCCCGGTATGTATCTGATGAAGATGTTAAATCTGGTTCAGGTTCAACAGCCAGGGAAATCTCTTCAGCACAATTGTGAAGCATAGAAAAAAAATCCCTGCCAGCCTGCCCAAACGATGCAAGAAGTGGATTTCCCTGATCAATATGAAGTAGTTCTTGTTTTACTGTTTTTTTTCTGCTCTTCTTAATTTTTTTTATCTGTCGGCTTATTTCGCGTGAAGAAAAAATATCATCCCAGTATTCAACACAAGGGTTTAAAAGAAAAAAGTGAACGTCAATCAGTGACGAAACCGCTTCAAACATTTCCAGATAGCAGGGTGGAAGAACAGATATTCCAAAAATCATAACCCGTTCAGGAAACAGACCTGCAGCAATCTGATTTTGGGATACTTTTTTGAGGAAAAGTTTTTTAAGTCTAGCAATATGATTAATTTCTTTGTTTGCAAGATTACGCCAAAGAACAGATTGCCAGTGATTATCCTGTCCATGTTCCCAGTTCATGACCATCTCGGGACGATATACAGAATATTGGTCAAAAAGATCGGCAATTTGTCTTGATAGCTCATATAGTTTTACCGGATTGGAATCGGATAAGTATCTTTTCAATTCAATAAAAGGCTCCTGCTCCAAAAACTGTGGCAGTAGTTTCAGGATCCTCCAATGAAGAATATCAGGTTCCCAAAAAGCTTGTTGGGCGAGTTCCGGAAAAGCCGCTACAAGAAGTGTGCGTATAAATGAATCGGGAAAAGGATATTCACAATGCGACCATATACCGATGCGATCAGAAAGCTGCAGAGTAAGCCATCTTTGCATTCCACGATTCTGAACAACAATTATTTCAGGAGAAAATGCATACTTGCGCGGCTCAGATACAATTTCAGTCAGAATACCTGCAAGATGTTCCATTCGGTTACTGGTATAAAGAAAAAATCCAGACATCTGTTTTAAATCCAAAATACTGAAATAAATTCATTCTGTAATAAAAAAGAAGCCGCAAATTTAACATAAAGGCACTGATTGAATGCCTCCATTTTAAATTCACGGCTTTAAAAATACAAAACAGCAACCGTGAATAGTAACGATTGCTGTTGTAAAAAATGAAACTATTTATATTCTTTCAAAGCTTCCTTGTTTGTAACCTGAAGTTCCACACGTCGGTTATTTCTACGTCCATTTGCAGTTTTATTTGTATCTTTTGGCATATCCGGGCCGTATCCACGTGCTGAAAGACGGGTTGCCAGTTCTGGAGAAACCTGTATCAAATAATTTTTAACTGAGTTAGCACGAGCAAAACTCAACTCCATATTAGTTTGGTATCTTCCTGTGTTATCAGTATGCCCTGCAACTTCGATCTGAAGTTTTGGATATTTTGTAAGCATTTTGCCAATTATATTCAGGTATGGTTTGGAATTAATTGAGATTTCGGTTCTTCCACTTTCAAAATAAACCGCATCCAGAAGCAGTAAGCCAGTGGCAAGCAGTTGTTTTTCAGCATCACTTCGCTTTGATTTTTCTTCTTCCAACTGTTTTTTTGTGTTTGCAAGAGCAATAGAGTCTTCAACTGCCTTTTTTGCAAGAGAATCAGCACGTTGTTTCGCTGCTTCTCTCTCTTTTGCCAGCGCAAGTGAATCTTCTTTGGCTTTCTGCGCCAGACTGTCTGCTGTCCTTTGCGCATCTTGTGCTCTCTTTTCTGCTTCAGCCTTTTCCAATGCTTTTTGTTTTTCTAACTCAGCTGCTTCACGTCGTTTTCCCTGAAGTGCATCAAATGAAAGGACAACGCCACCAAAAAGTCTGAAAGGTTCCAGAGAATTTGATGTAGTCAAAGAACTTCTTTCACGTGAAAGTGTGATATCTGAACCAATAACAGTGGAAAAATAGTGAGGCGTTCGTAAATTAAAAGACAGGGTCAACCACAATGGATCAGTTTTAATGGCAAAATTACTGAGATTTGTACGGGAATTAACTTCTGCACCTAAAATTATCATCGGATGAACAATACCCTGAACACCTGCACTAAGCAGAAAATTGGTACGGTCATCATCAATAGCCCTTGAAGCTCCCTGATTAAGATGAATTTTGATTCCACGATATTCGTCACCAAAAACAAGCGACTCCATAATCAAACCCTGAAAATCAAATTTTGTACGCGTTTCATAAAAGTTATAACCGTCAGCTGCATTTTCATTTATCTGGTCACTTGCTGTTCCGCCAATTAAAGAAAATTTAGCTCCCAATCGTAATGGTGAACTTTTGGGCAAAGGCAATGATCCCATTAATCCACCGCTGAAACTACCAATTCCGATTGTATTATCAAGAGGATCGGGACGTGTAATTAAATAAGCCGGAAGTGCAGCAAATACATCAACAAACGAATTTACACCCCACGAAAAAGCAAGTATGCCGGTCATGATATTGGACTCAGCAGGTGGAGCGTTCAAAATGTCGTTCTTTTGATGATACCATGATCCAAGAAGACTAAATGAAAGTCTGCCTGCACCGAGAGGTTCTGCTGAAACTGTATGCGTAATCCCTCTATTGGCAAGAAATGTAGTAGTCGGCTGAGGAACCCACTCCTCTTCACCAGTTTCTGTACTCCATGATGGAACTACAAGAAACAGCATTAGAGAAAGAACCGCATACAAAGGTAATATTTTCCTTCGAAGACTCATAATACCTCCGGGAAAGATGAAAAATTATTGAAACGCATAATTAATTTGACATAATAAAAAACTGGAAAAACAAACATACATCTGCAATTCTTAATAATTTACTTATTGCCGCATTAAAGTGGTTAAATTTTGCTAAATAATTGCAATAAAACGTTGTACAAGAATTTTACCATAATGGATAAGCGGATGTACATATTTTTATACAGTTCCATTCAGCAAACGCCTTTGAACAATTAAATCTGAATCTGAATTATGAAAATTGACATTTGTTATTGTAAAAAACTACTCTTTTCAAGTAGTTCCCGCTATTTTACTGGATTAAAGTGGTTTAACACCCGTTTATATAACTGACAACAGGATCACTATCAATGTGACTTTTGGCATCCTAATAAGCGATTAATGGAAAAGGATTTGAATATATCCAGGCTTTTTCTTTGCGGTAAACCTCAATTCGGTAAATTCCTTTTTTGTGAACTGGAAACTCCGCATGACAACCTGAAACAACCGCAATGAGCTCCCCATCTCTTATCAAACGAATTGATCCTCTGTTGGGGATTTCAACCAATATAGTAGCAGGCAAACTGAAGTTTTTGCTGAATCCGGGACATGCAATAACACCATTACTGTATCTTATAAAAATAAGTGTTCCGCGGGCATCTGCATGTCTGTAATTACTGATAAATCCATTACCATTTTTTAAAGCATAAAGGATGCTTTGTTTTGAAGAATCAAAAGCTGATCTGTTTAAAGATTTTTTGAGGTAAAGATGTGTCCTTATCCCTTTTAATTCAACTTTTATAGGAAATATCCTGAATCCGAAAAATCCTATCCTTATCTTGCGCGAATGCGCATCAACACCTCCAATTCCACTGATAAATCTCTTTTTGTTCAATCTGTCCCATCGTTGAAGCAGCTCAGAAGGAGGTGAACCAATAAAACGCCTTGGGTAAAGTATTCGTATGACACTGAGCCATGATTTTAACTGTTCAACCCAGTCAGACATCTGATTCCATATCTCTATACCATCATAACCATCAACTTCCCATGATGTCCATGGATAGGGGGGGAAATACCCAAAATAGTGCCTTTTTTCTGCTGGGTGAGCAATAAACCCAATTCCTCCGTTGCTTCTAACAGCTTCTACGTATTGTCTGGATTTGCTGCATTCTGAAAAAACCCGATCAACTCCAATTGCAAGATAATGATTCAGGTTATTTGAATCATTATGCTCGTACCCAACCAGAACCAGAAGGTTTTTATGAAATCCCTCGTAACCATCATTAAGGGCCTCTAACGACATGTGATCAGTAACTACAATGAAGTCAAGTCCAAGATCTGATGCTGTTCTAATCAACTCATTATAATCAGTTCCACCATCAGAGTAAGTTGTGTGAAGGTGCAGTGCTCCACAGACTTCATGAAAATGTTTTTTTTTGAGAATCATAAATTAATAATCAGATTTAAAGAAATCCTGGTAAACCGACTTTGGATTTTTCCCGGTATGATCAAACAATGTAATTTGAAATATATAAAAACCACAAGGCAAAATGGTAAAATCATTACCTCTGCAATCCCATATAAACCTGTTAATCCCGTTCTTAAGCTCGAGTAAAGAGTATTGCCATAAACATTTTCCACTTCTGTCTGAAATTGAAAGTAAGGCACGTCCTTCATCGGTATAAGGAATAAAGTAGCAGAAATTTATACTGTCTTTAAATTCTTCAATTTCAATAATTTTTGTTTCCCCTGAACATATCGTCTCTTTAATGCTGTTCACAAAACTGTCTGTTCCGTATACAACAAGATATCTCCTTGTTTGTAATGGTTCAAGAATTATGAGGTCGACAGGATCAGAAGTATATGGATCCATGGTTTCAACAGTAAAATCTTTTGAGAAACTGTTTGATAAATTTATCGTATGTTTTACTGTGTCTGTGTGAGTTGATTCGTTGGATACGAGAATCTCAAATACAGAGCCAGTATTGAAGCTTGTATTTTCTGCTTTATTGATGGTGTCCATAAATTCCTCAAAGGATGCGGATTGTGCCTCTGATATTTCACGTTTTAAAGTTTGAGAAATAAATGGATCAACAACATCAATAGATGTATTTTCTGCTGCCTTTTTATCATTGTGCCCTATTTCAAATGATACAGGGCTTAATACAGTGTCACTTACATGTTTGCCTTTCTTAAAAATCAGTGCTGCGTTAATTAATTCTCTGTAATGTTCAAAACAGGAATCCCTGATTGTAAAAACAAGTGAATCGGTATCTGATTCACAATAAAAAAAGCCCGGATCGATTCGAATTGTATGTAAAGTGTCAGAAAAATCTGGTTCTTGTCCTTTACCATACCAAATTATTACAGAATCCGCACCTTGATTACTGTTGTGAAATACAATCCTTATTGAATCCCCACCCTGATATTTACCCATAAAAAAAAGGGGCCTCGAGAACTGTATACAGTTCATGTGCGGTAAACTGTCTTTTTCTGGTATTGTGTCGTTAATGTGTTCTGTTTTTTTAGCCAAAACAGTTGAGGTAACATTAATACTCCGTATCATCACAGAAGTATCGGTTTCGCGCTCACCTGAAACTGTAAGCTTGATATAGTATGTACCAGGCTTTTTAAATGTATGTATTGGGTTGTTCTGTGTACTGAATTTACCATCTCCAAATGACCATTGTACGTTTCGTATGGTGCCTTTGGATCTGTTGTAAAAATTGACTTTTAAAGGGGCTGGACCTGCTTTTGGATTAATTGCATAATTTGCAGTAAGTTTTTGTAATACTTCAATCTGAAATTCTGAAGTATCAGATCCGAATTCATTACTTGCTATACACATATAACTGCCCTGATTATCTTCACAAAGTTTGGGAAAAAAAAGTGTATTATCACCAGATTGTACGACAAGTGCATCTTTGAACCATGTATATACAAGAGGCAAACTTCCATTTGCGCGGGTGGAAACACGCAGGCTGTCACCACTGTAACCCTCGATTCTGCACGGGGGAGAAAAAATAAATTCAGGCTCTGGAGTGTTTGCCAGACTTGATTTAACAAATGGTCCAATAATAAAAATTACAATTGCATAAAAACAATCCTTATTAAACCGCATACTTTTTATCCATTGATTCGGGTGAAAACAATCTATTTATCCTGAATACTACATTGAAATAATGGCACAATTGTGAAACTTTAGATCACATCTTGTATTGTGTTAATTTTGTCCGATAATCCTTTTGGGTATAACTGTTCTTCTTGAAACACAATATTTGACAATTTGTAATCCGCATACCATCATTCCAGTATACTCAGAAATCAGGTTCTTAATTCCAGTGATGCTATAAGGACAAAAAGCAAGTCCCATTCCATGAAAGCTGCAGGGTAAGTACAGAAAAAAAACAGGTGAATAACTATGCGTATAAGGATCTTGTTTTATAAAACTGCAGCCAGTGCGGCGTTATTGTACAAAAAGTCGTAAAAACTCAGCCTCTGAAATGATATTATGGCAGATAAGTCAATTTTGATTTGAACTGCTTTGTAGTATGGCCTTCCGACAGAACTGATAGTTGAATAAAATAGATTCCCGATTTCACTGGTTTATTGTAGGAATCTTTCGCATCCCATATAAGGGTATGTGCTCCGGCACTTGAAGGTGTAAGCAGCTTGTTCCAGACCCTTCTTCCAAGTACATCAAAAATGGAAAATCTGAGTTTGTCTTTAGCCCCGAGAGGCACAGTATAACGAATATAAGCAGTGGAACGGAAAGGATTAGGATAAGCAGCACACAAGGAGTATTTGAAAGTCTGAATAAGATCTCCGAATTTCTTTCTAAATGTATCATCAGATGCTGCCAGCCATCTTAAAACAGAACTGTTGGCGTCAACAGAAACTGTACTCTTGCTTTCCCATCTGTTTGTAGCCGGATTGTAAATAAGAGCTTTATAATCAGAAGGGAAAGAACCATTTGTTAATAAACTGAAAGAGATTTTAACCGGTTCCGAAGAATTGTTCGTAAAAGATATTTCTTGTGTTAATGCTTCATCAATTTTTCTTTGCATGAAGTGGCCATAAGTACGGTTTTCAGCTCTGTTATATACTTTAACCCTGGCTTTGGAAAATGATGGTGGTGCTGGGTAATATGGATCGCTGTTTCCTGGAACGTAACCACAATGAACATCCGGAAGTAACCCGTCTTTTTCTGTTTCACCGGAGATTATTACACTCCACGATTGATCTGTCTTCTTTTTGGAAAGATTTCGCTGCGGTGACATGGCAACTGGTATTGGCGGTATGTTAAGTGTTACCGTATCTTCCAAAGGATTATAAACAGAATAACAACTATTGTTTTCGTATTTTAGAACTGAATTCATGGTTTTGTCCCCTGTAAATTCTGGCAGGTAAATACCATGAGTTCTATACCGGTTTGTTTTATGCTCTGTTTCCCAGGAATATATCTGAAGATCATTTCCGGCATTTGTTGAATCTATTATATCTGCAATCCTTATATCAAACTTGTGGGGGAGAGCAAAATCGGTCCAGTTTTCTGGTGGAAGCTTGATATTTACACCCTCTTTCAGAGACAATGTTACTGCTGAACCAAAATCAAAATGAATGTTTTCTCTGGTTTTTACCCATATCAATTTACCTGGAGAAAAATTGAAAATTGAGGAATCATTCTTGCTATATTCCACCCATTTGTCATCCGAGGACCTGTTATCACGATTCGGAAACCACCGAAACATTCTAAGGTATTTTGTATCGTATACCGGATTTTCACTTTTCATTATCTTTGAAATTACAAATTCTGGTGAGTCGTTTTCCAGTTCAGCAGTAACAAAAAGTGGAGACCACTCCATTTCCGAAGTAGTAATTTCATCAGACTTTTCCCTATAAACCCGTTTTGACATATTGAGAGTATCCCTGTGAACGCCGTCAGAAACAATAAAATAAGCCCTTGTGCTGTTATCAGGATTTATCACATTCTCATCTGAGGATATGGTCAGATAAACTATATCTGAAATTGTGTGTAATGTATCTGTATAAGAATGTTTTCCAGGAGCCTCTTCTCCGCGACCATAAATATAAGTCCACAATACATTAGCAATATTGTCTGTTATAAGAATTGCATCATTAATATCGTGACCCGGTATCGCAACTGTATCAATATCAGTAAGAGGATCCAGTTGTGGAGCCAATGTATCTATCAGAAGCAAGAAAGGAAAGCGAAGATTTGAAGTTTTAACATAAACAATATTGTTGACAGAATCCACAACGGAACCATGTTCTGCAAGTAAAACACCACTACTGTCTCTGTACAGACAAAGGTCAGATGGTGAATAACCTGAAGGAAGGTTTGAATATCTGAGTCCGACAAAAAATGGGGGACCAGAATATTTACTCAGAAAACTAATACTGTTTCCTGCATCTATCATACCCTTGTATTCAACAGGTTTGAATGCTGCTATTGTGTTTTTAACCGGATCGGTCTGGAATGAAATATCTTTCCATAACTGAATCGTGTTATTAAATGCAAATACAGTATCCCTTTCAACACTTTTGTCAAAAAACTCAACAATTTCTCTTGTGAAATCAGGTGTCGTGATACTGTCTGTACTTGATGGTGAAGTCCATTTTTCATCTCCTGTTTTAAGCCATAAAGCTATATAGTATCTTGTATTGAAAAGGATTGATCCGTTTGTTTGAAGCACAGTTTCGCTACAGGAATCTTTAACAGGAATAATCTGACTAATTTCAAATTCAAGTGAAGGAACATGCTCTGTAGAATATGAAATACCAATCTCAAAATCTGATTCGTCGAATTCTTCTACACACCACATGATTCTTATTTGGGCACTCAGTGTATCAAATACAAGCTTTTTGATAACAGCATTGTTGTGTATTGATGACTCAACAGTTTTGAATGATGAAACAACAGCAGAACTGAGTTTACTGTTTTTACTTTTAAGTACAACTCCAATCCAGATCGTTTTTTCAATCCCCAAAAAAGCACTGTCATGTATAACAAATGAGAACTTGTCATCACTACTGTTTTCCAGGACCTTCTTTGCACAAAACCATCGTACATCATTGGAAGTAAAAGAAATCAGGGAACTGTCAAGGGTATAACAGAATCCAATTGAATCAATTCTGGTAGTGTCAACGCTTGAAATATCAAGAATGTCAATCAGAGCCGAATCATCTTTGAGATAATTACCCGAAATATTTATTTTAATTTCAGGTGTTGAAGTATCATTCAGTAATACCAGACATCCATTCGATGGAGAAAATACTGAAATTTTGCCACTTTTGAAGTACAACCCGGTAATAAGGCCATAGGTTTCATCTATTTTTCCCGATACGGTTAATGTATCGATATATGTTCCGCTATCATTGGTAAGTTCGTCCATACTGTAGTTTTTAAGATTCCAGGAGCTTGATGGTGAGGATGGAATACTGTCTTTTAGATACCATATTCCAACGGAATCAACTGACAAACTGGAATCATGAATATCATTCAGATTTTTCAAGGAAATAATTATATCAGTCTGTCGGAAATATTTTGCAGAAATTATTATCGGATTATCACCCTCCTTATGTACAGGCTGCTCTGTAACGCTTAAAAGAACTGGTTCACTGTGAACTGTATCAGCTATATTCGAAACCACACAATAAAAAACAGATCCGCTGTCATTAACAGTAAGATTCTTCATAATCAGTATATCTGAATTGCCAAGTGTATCATCTGGAACACCTTGTTTAAACCAGGCATATGAAAGGGGAGTGGTTCCGGTAGCTGTTACAAAAAAACGTGCAGAATCACCTTCAGATATATTGACTGAATCAGACTGTTCAGTAATTTGCGGACCAACACTGTCAACTGTTAACGTGACAGTATCACTGTTAACCGTACCCGCCACATTGCTTATTTTGCAGTAGAATTCGGTTCTGTTGTCAGAATAAGAAGCCTTAAATGACAAAACATTACTGTTTTCACCTGTCTCTTCACCGTTCCCAAACCACTGATATATCAAAGGCTCAGTTCCCGAAACCGTTACCGAGATATTAAATGAATCTCCATCATTAACCGTATAAGTTTTCGGTTGTTTCTGAATAACTGGTGGAAAGAAAACTTTTACAAAAGTTTCTTTGCTCTGATAATTACCTGCAATGTTCTTTACAATACATTTGTAAAACCCACTGTCGTTCGCAGAAACTGTATCAATAGAAAAGACAGAATCAGTTCCAACAGTGTCTTTTTCGTTTTTGATCCATAAAAAGCTGAGCTGTTCTCCTGAAGTTTCAACACTCAGGTATAGCTCTTTTTTAACGATAACCTCAACTGTATCTTCAAGATCACCGGTAATTTCTGGAACAGCAAGCACTCTCAGAAAGGCTTCTCTGGTTGTGTCTGTGCCATATCCATTCTCTATTACGCAATAATATATTGACGAATCATAAGAGACTGAAACACTGTTTCTTGAAACAGTTGGATAATTGGCACCTGTTACTGGTTTTGCGTTTCTGTACCACTGGTACTCAAGAGGTGGTGTGCCGGCTGCAAGAACCGAAAATTCCAATCTCTTCCCTTCACCTATTATCAAGGTGTCAGAAGGTTCTGTCAAGATCACTGGCGGCGAAGCTACTTTAATGGTAAAAACACTGTCCATAAATAAGCCAGTGCTGTCTGTAACCTTAACCCGAATTGAATATTCGGTTTTTGCGGTATCGTAATTCAGGATCTCCCTGTTTTTCAATGTATCTTCTGCGATAATGAATAATTTATTATCATCATCACCTTCTCCGTCTACCAGTACATAATCGTATACATTTTGTTCCGGATCAAAACCTTCAAAAATACCGATTACAGTTGGATTTGATTCTGAAAGAATTGTGTCATTGGAAAGTGTAAGCAGGTAAGGCGGTTCAGGTACATCAATTACTTTGATTTCGAACTCATTTTCTACAGTTAATCCGCCCCGGTCGGTTGAGCGGATTTTTACCGTGAATAATGAATCGGTTTCATAATCAAGATTCTGCGAAGTATAAAGTGTGTCGTTGCTTATATCGAACATGTCTTCGTCAAAGCCATTCACAAAACTGTAAGTAAACGAATCGTTAGTGTCGGGATCAACAGTTGAGAGTGTTCCGATAAAAGCAGGTGGAATACTGTTTTCTTCAATCTCATTATTTGAAAGAATCAGGGAATCGGGTTGTTCATTCACATCCCGTATATGGATTACGATTGTTGTATCGAGTGACAAATTACCGGCATCAGTTGTTCTGATTTTTATATTATATGTGCCTTTAGTTTCAAAATCAAATGTTTCAGATGTGAAAAGTGTGTCATTACTGATAGAAAAAAAATCATTGTCGTCAAAACCACTAACGAACTCATAATCAAATGTTTCTCCGTCCAGATTCGGATCTACTGTACTTAGAACACCTGTAAAAGTTCCTGCCGGCAGGTTTTCGTCGATGGTATCGTTAGAAATTGTTATGTTCTGGGGGGGCAGATTAAGCGTTTCCCAGGCACCGGCATCCGGTGCCATACGCCGCATATTGCTTCCGATATCTATGGGAGGAGCACCTGTAGAGGTACCATGGTTTTTGGCTGATGATGAATCTGTAATACGCCAGTCGGATGGTTTTTCCCGATATGGATGAGGTGTAACTGTGTATCGTGGATTGGTTTGCCGTATGCAATAATCACCATACCCTGACAGATATTGATTTGTTATTGAATATGTAGTGTAGGATTTGA
>DATGNN010000044.1:0-6999 GCA_035306725.1 Chitinispirillaceae bacterium
CAAACAGAAACCCGAAAGATGACATTTGAAGAAGCGCTTGAGGATCTTGAAAAAATTATCATCGAACTGGAACGGGATGATCTTACACTTGACAATGCATTATATTTCTTTGAAAAAGGTATTCATCTGGTTCGTCGGTGCGATACCCATCTTAAAAACGCACAAGGAAGAATCCGGGAATTGTTCAAAGGCGAAAACGGTGAATTTGTTGAAAAAATTTTGGGAATGACACTTGAATCGTTTTCTGGCGAGGATGAGGAATAATGGATAAACTAAAAGAGTTTATTAAGAAAACTGTTGATATTACAGACCAGACACTGCAGGAAGTTCTGCCATCGAATACAACTTACCCCGATTCTATCCATAAATTGATGCGGTACAGCATGTTTGCGGGTGGTAAACGGATCAGGCCCTGCCTTCTTATAGCTGCTTATGAGGCGTGTGGCGGGTCGGTTGATGATAAACAGGTGCAACTGACATCAGCAGCAGTCGAAATGCTGCATACATTCTCACTTATTCATGATGATCTTCCGTGCATGGATGATGATGATTACAGAAGGGGTAAACTGACTGCTCATAAAGCATTCAATGAAGCTCTGGCGGTGCTTGGCGGTGATGCATTATGTATTGGCGCATTTGAAATACTCTCACGAACCGCAAGAGTCGATATTATCCGTGAAATTGCTACTGCCCTGGGAACACAGGGAATGATTGGCGGTCAGGTCGTGGATATTGAGTCTGAAGGAAAAACTGTTACACGTGAGATAGTAGAATATATCCATAACAACAAAACGGCTGCCCTTATCTGTTCATCAGTACGCATAGGTGCGATGCTTGCAAATGCCTCCGAACCCGACCTTCAGAAATTTACTTCATTTGGAAACAAAATTGGTCTGGCTTTCCAGGTTGTTGATGATATTCTTGATGAGGAGAGTACTACCGAACAATTGGGTAAAGACGCAGGAAGCGACAGGGAAAGAGGTAAAGCCACATTCCCTGCTGTGGTTGGTATTGAAGAATCAAAAAGATATGCCCGTAAACTGATTGATGGTGCCTGGAATGATATCGCTTTTTTAAACGAAAAAGGAAAGATATTACACGATCTTGCTGAATATATAATTACCAGAATTTCCTGACCGAAGTCATCTGAATTTCAAAACTTTGGTAATACATAAATAATAACGATTCCTTTACGCGAGTCTTTTTCTCGTACATTGGTATTAAGAATCAGATCCAGAACGCTTAAATGCAGTTATACGATTACGACAACGAACAACGACAACGAACAACGACAACGAACAACGAACAACGACAACGACAACGACAACGACAACGGAAAACGATTGTAGTTTTTTTCCCTCATTCACCATTCATAATTCACAATTCACCATTACCTTATGACTTTCACAGCCATAAAACCTTTTCACATGATGCTATGCAGCTTATCGTAAATTTGTCTCCATTCTGGTAATAGAATATCTATTTTGAAGTTATTTTTGATTCCGGAAGCAAATTAAAGTACAACCTTACAAAAATTTCATACGTATTTCGAAATTCATGGCTGTAATCTTTAAATGGATCCCTGTTTTTATTTGACAATTCTTTTTTTTGCCATTGCTCTATCTGGAATTCAAGCTCTCTGGCTGCAATCCTGAGTTTCAACTGATGATCTTTATTGGATCTCCATTTGTTTACCCGAGCTTCACTTAAAGGCGATGTCATGGAACTGTCAAACAGGGTATCTGCTATTTTTGTAACCGTTGGCAAACTGTTCATGTTGTTTTTTGAGGCACAGTACAATTTGTGAAAGTTTTTCATGAAAAAACAGAAAAAAGGATCAAGAAAGAGACACCGGTCCCACCGCTGAAATCTTAAATCCCTTTCGAATATTTTCAGGGTTTTTCTGAATGAATCACAAACTTTATCCAATACGATCACTTCAAATGGACTCAGCAGATATGCCTGGGTTACGATTTCCCTATACTCGTGATCTATACGCTCTTTTCTCCGGTCTTTAACGTAACGATCGTGAACACGTCCTATGGCCCATCCCTCATTTGATCCTTCAAAAGTAACAAATACCTCTATCAGCCTGCCATCCCCCTCATGCAACGCTGTCAAAACAGCCAGTGGTACAGAATATTGTTTTCGTTCCAGTAAATCATTTGCATTTATTGTAAAACCATTGAATGCAGAACTTAGAAAAAGGATGAAAACGAACCTGTTCCTGCTCATTTAAAAATGCCTTGAATGAGGATAATAAAGATTTCCTGCTATCTTCTGAGCAGATAACAGGAAATCTTTTTTATGAAGGAAAAGAACTGCATAATAACGCCTGCCAGCCCGCAGAAACTGCGAGTCTGGCTTGGCGCTAAAGGATGCAATACAATTGTAGCACATTTTTGGGAAAGAGGCAAGTTGAAAAACTGATACCACGAATGATAGCCAGTTAATTATTTGTATTTCAGGTAATTAGGTCATTTTGAAACTAATATGTTTAAGGCCGGATTTCTATTTTTTTTCACTTATGTAGACACAGGGTATAAAATATCGTTCGCATCTTTAGGGTAAATGCCCGTTTACTCAGACTCTTCTTCAACAAAAGTTTTTAACTTCTGTTCGGTATGTACCTGTTTTCTGCTGCTCTCATCACCACGAAACAGAAATACAATGTAAATTTCCAGGTTTTCCCTGAATTTCCATACCGAATGGTTCATGTTTTGCGGTTTTACAGATCGTAACAGATCATGATAATTTATCATCCGTCGCATGCGGTTTCGATATTTGACCGGATCCAGAAACGCATTTTCTATCCGTTTTCTCATTCCCCAAAGAAACTCCGGCAGTTTTTCTATTATGAAAAAAGGAGTTTTATTGTCTGTTAATAATTCCAGATACTCTATGAGGTTTTCATGAAGTTCATTATAGACAGCAGGAGAACCATTTCCATTGTACCGTGCAGCCCATTTCTTCAACAAGGCATCATTTGATTTATATATTCCCTGAAACTTTTCCAGATATTCTACAACGAATTGACCTGCATTTTTTATTCTTTCGCAGGATTTGGCTACAGCCTTTTCGATTTTTTCGAGACTGTCCGGCAGTTCGTCAGAAAAATGTATTATATACTTTACAAATATCTGTTCGGCCAATAACTGTATTTCAATTTCACCAGACATTGATTGAATTTTCTGTTTTAACAAGGGAGGTATTCTAAACTTTTCCAGTTCCCACGCAAGCTGTTCTGATAATCTTTGCTCTATGAGGTAATTTACTGCTGCAATCTGGGATTCAATTGCCAGACTTTTTGAAAAAAAGATCCTTCCATACACATTATCCGATTCAACTGTCAATGCAGAAAAACCTCCCAGAGGAAAGGGTAATGCACCGGAGCGTATGTCAACTGGTTTGGGCAGCTTAGTTGCCTCTGCATCTTTGTGAAACTCATATTCATAATTACTACAGATATTTTCCAGTGTGTTTGATCTTTTCCCACTTTTTGTAAAATGCGTTTTCGGCTTTTCAACAAAGGCTCGAAAGGACTCCACTATTATGCCGTTTTTGTCAATAACTTTTATAATTGGCCACAGGTGATCAGGTATAATCTCTTCCAGACTGATATTAATCTTTATATCATACAGCTCCTTGATTACAGAACAGACTTTCGAAAGAAATCCTCCATGCGAGCAATCAAGTTTGCCAGTAATAACATCAACTGCATTTTCAGTATCAATGTTTTTATTTTCAAACTGTGTAGAAAAAAAAGAAACAATTTTCCCGACTCTCTGCCGGATAAATACAGGCAGAAGCCATTCCCAATAATAAAGCGGCATTGAATTAAACAGATACAGGGGAACTGTTAAAGTCGCGCCATCATTATCGGTATCGGGTGCAAAAGAATAGGAAACATTTATTGGCTGATCAACAAGAAATACGCTATCTGGATACAAATCAACAGATAACGGGACAGTTCTTTGGATCAAGTCCTCTACTGAAGTTCTCAGGAAGTGATCCCCGCCATTTTGTTTTATTAAATCTGACAGTTCATCCGTATTCACAATTTCCGTATTACCAAGACGTTCATGGTAAAATGCTTCAAGAACATAGTTTCCAGGGTATAAACCAACTCTCAGTTTCTGTTCCATGAGATGGATCTGCTTTTTGATTCCAAGATTATGTTTTATAAACCAGAAACGGTCTTCAGCCAGTCCCCTGACAAGGGCTTCCTTCACAAATATGTCGTTGGCACCAGAACGGTTTATTTGCCCCAGATTTACACGCCTGTTTTTGACAAGTATTAATCCGTGAAAAGTCACCTGTTCGCATGCACAGACTGTTCCCGATTCAGTATCAAACCACGGTTCCAGATATGAACGGGTACATCTTTGCCTGAACAGTTCTTCAATCCAGCCAGGCTTTATTACAGCAGCCATTCTTCCATAAACTCGACTGGTTTCAACGATATCATGAAACAACAACCACCTGTAGTCTTTTGAAAACAAAGCTGATCCCGGATACAAACGCACTTCATTACTCTTTATATTTTTGTAAATGCCTTTATCAACACGGGATGCCACTCCGTCTGGCAATCCTGCAAGAAGACTTTTATGGACAGCTTCATATAGAGATTCTTTTCGTGCCTTTATACCTTTTTTAGCGTAAAACCCTGGTATCGAATGGCATATTCTTTTAATCTGTGAGTATGTATCGATCCATTCCCGAATCCGAAAAGGTGATAAACCATACTTTTCACAAAATGATCCAAGCTGTGGAATTGAATACCGGGTAACAGAATACTTTCCATGTACAGCTCTCCACAAGTTCAGAAGACTTAAAAAATCCGATTCCGGATTAAAAAAATCAGTGTTGAGTTTTTTGGTACTGTTCTCATATTGCAGAAATGGATTTTCGACCGACAAACCGGCTGCAATTATCATTAGTTCTCTTGCAACGCCATGATCGCGTGCATAAAGCAGTATTCGCGAAACAGGAGGATCGAGCGGGAGCTGAACCATTTTTTTCCCGATCCCAGTTAATTTACCTTTGCTATTTATTGCGCCAAGTTCCCTAAGCTGGCTATACCCATTAGTCAAAGCACTTTTTGATGGAGCCTGAAGGAATGGAAACCTTGCAGCATCACCAAGACCGGCTCCATAAAGATTCAGTATGACACCAGCAAGATTTGTACGTTTAATTTCCGGTGTAGTGTATGAAGGTCGTGAAAGGAAATCTGGTTCTGAATAAAGCCTTATGCAGACTCCTTCATGCACTCTCCCACTTCGTCCGGCTCTTTGCTGTGCCGATGCTTTTGATATGCGTTCAATCGGCATTCTTGTAATCCCTGTAACCGGATCGTATCGAAGCATTCGTGCGAAACCGGAATCAATAACAAATCGTACTCCGGGAACAGTTAAAGATGTTTCTGCAATATTTGTTGATAGAACGATTTTCCGTTTTTTGTTTTTTTTGAATACCAGTGACTGCGCTTTTTCAGACAACCTGCTATGTAAAGGAAGCAGCAGGCAGTTATCTTTGACTATTGAGCTCAATACCCGCATGGTATCATATATGTCACTGATAGTGGGCAGGAAAACAAGAATATCGCCATCATTTCCGGAACTGATAATTTCCTGTACTGCCACACGTACGCCTTCAATAACAGAATCCGTCTTCTCCCCTTTCCATAGTTCGATCAGAGGTTTATAGACAATTTGAACCGGATAAAGTCTTCCTGATACTGTTATAACCGGTGCATTACGAAAGCCACGCGAAAAAAGTTTTGTATCAATTGTTGCAGATGAGATTACGCAGTGAAGATCAGGGCGTGCGGGAAGTAATTTTTTCAGGAGTCCAACAATGAGGTCGATATTTACGGTGCGTTCGTGCGCCTCATCAATAATCAGAGTATCATATTGTAACAGTTGAGGGTCACCGGCAACTTCGGCCAGAAGTATACCATCTGTCATGAATTTTATTTTTGAATTGTGGCTTAACTTTTCCCGGAACCGAACTTTAAACCCTACATCTTTTCCTGTTGATGAGCCGTATAATGACGCCACATAATTCGCAAGTGATATTGCGGCAATACGCCTTGGCTGTGTGCAGCCTATTCGTCCATTTCTCCCCCGTCCTGCTTCCAGGCATAATAATGGAAGTTGGGTTGTTTTGCCCGATCCGGTTTCTCCTGCAATGATAGTAACCTGATTATTTTTTATCGAATCCAGAATTTGCTGCTTTTTGTGGTATATTGGAAGATAATTCATATAATGATAATTCATAGATAACTCGGGATAGCATGCTGGTTTTAAAAAGAAAACTGTCTGGATAATTTTTCTTTTCTGTTTAAAAAACCGGTTACAGGATTACGCAGTTAAATTTCATTTATTAACGCAAGATTTATGTCACGATTTGTTTCTTCAAGTTTTTCGACATTTAAACAGGATAAAGATAATATGTTGTTACGCCGGGGCGTATAAGCCAATACAAGATAATAAGGATATAGATCATTTGTCATGGACGAGCGCACACGACCTTCTTTAATAATGGTATTTTCTTTTAATATGATAAATTTTATGTCCGCCGGGCGCACACGTCCCCCGCGGTAATTTATTGCAGCTCTGCAATTTCAGTTAGGGGGCGTGTGGAACCCTGTGCTTAGTCACGGTTTATAGAAAAATCCGAAATCAATCAAACCAAACATCCCGGTTCTCAACATTACCGTCTACTTTTACTATCTTTCATGTTTAAGGTTTAAATCAAATAAAAATTCTATCTTTAAACAAATAAAATTGATATTATATTATACCCATGTCGTCTTATCATGATAAATGGTATACCAGAATTTTCAGTGATCCAAAAATCGTTGAAGAACTGCTTCGTTCTTTTGTTCATGAAGAGTTTATTGAAGAGCTGGATTTCGGATCTCTTAAAAAACTTAATACAAAGTTTGTACCGGTATCCGGAAACTCACGACATGCAGATATCGTTTATGAGATAAAG
>DATGNN010000045.1:0-4753 GCA_035306725.1 Chitinispirillaceae bacterium
GAAGATGCACTGGATACAGCACTTGAAACTCTGGCCGGTCTTAATCAGGACGGTAAACTGATCGGGGTTATATCTCATGTGACAATTTTAAAAGACCGAATCAGCACAATGATACAGGTGAAACCAATTTCTGGCGGAAGAAGTGAAATTACAGGTCCGGGGTGCAGGAAAATATAATTTCCCGGTTCGTCAACCAGAAATACGGCGGCGGCAAGCTCTCCCATGAGTTCATCCATTTTCAATTTGAAGCGCGTCAAGGCCGGATTGTTCATTGAGCTTTTTCCGAACTGACTCCTTTTACTGGTTTTATGTCACTTGCCCTGTCAGCATATCAGCAATCTGTCATTTCTCTGTAATGGCAGCTCAGCAGTTTGAGATCGCTTTCGCGGCGAAGGTGAAGCCCGTTTCCAAGGCAGAGATTCCATACCGGGCAGTCTGCACACTCACCCTGTTTTAACCATTTTCGATTACGCATCACCTGAAAACGGTTATTCCAGACATCCATAAAATCATCTTTATAGATATTGCCTTGAATGTAATCGGCTCGCAGTGATGGGCAGGCAGAGATTGATCCATCGACAAGAACTGATCCGATATTTATCCCTGCCCAGCAGAAAAATGGCCTGGGACGAACCTCCATTTCATATCTGCCAAGAAAACTGTCACACCCGAAGGTCGTGAAAATGTTACCTTCCTTTTGTGTAGCTACGATAAAATCCAACAACTGATAGAGTTGCTCACGATTAAGCGTCAACTCATTATTTCTGGATGCGCGTCCCTTGGCAAAAATAGTTCCCAGACGCCATGCAGGCATTTTAAGATCCATCAATACTTTTTTCATCTGCTCCAGTTGCTCGATATTTCGCTGATTGACACAAGTGACAACATCAAAGGACAGGCCTGAACTGTTCCGTGCCTCTGAAGCATATTTAATAGCATCGCATGCGTAGGTGTATGCATCTTTTCTGCCGCGCAGCCAGTTATGCGTGTCTTCAAGACCATCAAAGCTGATTGTCAGGTATCGGATACCGGACTGCACCAGCTCTTTCATTTTGTTATTGTTGAGTAAATATCCGTTGGTGACCATTCCCCAGCGAAAGCCTCTTTTGGCAATCTCATTACCGGCCTCAGGCAGATCATCACGCATAAGAGGTTCGCCGCCGGTGATCGCCACGACGACTTTTGCCGGGTCGGTATGTTCGCTTATCCGATCAAGAATTTTTGTAAAGTCCCTGATCGGCATATCTGGTATAGATGAGTCACGTACGCAGTCGCTTCCGCAATGAAGACATGCCATGTTGCAGCGAAGAGTGCACTCCCAGAACAGGTACTGCAGTTCATGTAAGCGCGCATCTGCTTTACGTTTTGCGGAGAACAACCGTAGCGCGATTTTCTTTCTTACAGGTATTTTGTCGATACTGGTCATTTGACAAGGATTTTCATGAAAAGATTATTTTGACCATTTTGTAACTTCAGGAAATAGACCCCACCGACAATTGACCCTGTCTTCCAGCACAATGTTCCAGTTGCGTCGCTGCAAAGTTTTGTTACTTGCTGTCCTCTGCTGTTAATGATGGCAGCAGAGATTTTCTGCCCCTTCCACTCCGGTATCTGAAACAGGAAATCTTTCCCTGAGATAGCGGTTACTGTAAATTGATGTCTGGTTTCTTTGAGGGAAGGTTTTGTTGAAGTTTCGGCACTTACAAAATAAAGTGTATAGGAAGTATCGACACCTGCTTTAATAGTGAGGTTCTCTGAACTGTAATATGTTACCTTTCCTCCAGGTGTAACTACTTCATCACTGCTGATATAGTAACTACCTGTACCTGTAGCCGGATCTGGTATTTCGGTCTCAAAATTCCCATTTTCATCAGTTTCAAAAGTTGCTAAGGCTGAGACGTTTTTTTCATTTGCAGTATTTCTGTTGTTTCCGGTATTAACGCCATACCAGGCTGAAACACCGTATTCGGGCATAATCCCATCATCTTTTATTACACCATATTTCACAAGAATGACGTTATGAAGGTATAACTTCACATTCTTAAGTACCCCGGAGCCTGCTTCAATATAGGCACTTCCTTTAAAAGTTGTTGTGTTACCCTGTTTTGATGATGCCGATTTCTGGATCTGTCCTGTTACGCTGCAGAAGAGCGCAAAAATCAGGGTGAGTAATCTGCTGTAGAACTGGTAGAGTGAACGGGTGGATCTTCGGGACAGGCGTATGATATGCTTTCCCATAATTACTCCTAAGATATGTGGTGCATTTTAAGCGTTCTATTGAACACGCCAGTAATGTTATTAATATACTGAACTGATGGAAACTTTCAAGGTAAAATTTCCTGTTGAACCTTTTTTCGTATTCTAGTGTATTCAAAAATACTGGTTTTATTCTTACTATTTATAAATTCTTATGATGCATTGAGTACAAAACGCAAAGAGTGATATTACTAACTGACGAGTCGGGCATCTGTATTGCAACATTCGGGGTGTTACCACAAGAAACCATGGATCAGATCCAGTGACAGTAAAGATGTACAACTAAAACATACAACGTTCTTCAAGTTTTCTGTCACGAGCCCTGATCCATACTACAGCAGCGAAAAATAGGAAAATGCTGCAACTGATAGGGATTGTGTTCCTGCATGCCGGTAGTGAGCCGGACACAGTTGTCTCTCCGTTACGGGTTTTTCACTACAGATATCTTGTATGATTTTCGAAAAAACAATTTTTGCTGGTTCAGGCATCAGTATATATTTTAAGCAATAAAAGATGTTCTTTGAATTCAGGAACAAAATATGGATATCCGATGGCAACAGAGGTTCAAAAATTTCAATAAAGCATTGAGTCAACTGGAACGATTCTTACAGCAAGGGGAACTTAATGAGATGGAAACTCAGGGGCTGATAAAAGCATTTGAGTATACTTTTGAATTAAGCTGGAAAACATTGCAGGATATTCTCAAGGAAAAGGGATACATCGACATAGTTGGACCCCGTCCAGTAATAGAACAAAGTTTTCAGGATGGTTATATTACTGATGGTAAAGATTGGCTTTTGATGCTTAAAAGCCGGAATCTCACCAGCCATTCTTATGATGAGCAAACGGCAGAACCAGGCAGTGTCGTCCCAGTCGCCGCCGCGAATAACACAGTTCGAACCATCTGGCGGACCTTTGTGTATACCGGAAATTAAATGCCAGAAGTAATGCTCAGCAATTCGGATACATTCCTTCTATGCTGATCTCTATCTTGTTCTCGAACAGTATCCTGGGACTAACATTTGAAAGTCTGATGATCTGCAGAATGGATGGAAATGAATTAGCGTTGCGACTGGTAATCGAATTATTACACCTTTAGTGCTCAGGAAAGCTCTTTTTACGTATCTTTGGACCACAGTTGAGTTTAGCGTGAACCCTATATCAAAGCATGTCTCTTTGAGATCGGTACTACCGCAGAACGTTTTCCCGATCCCCCCAAATTATAAGCAGTCTTATTATGGTTTTGGATGTTTTGATGAATAATATAGATCAATAAGTTCCTGAGGACATTCAACCTCTTTATATTTAAAAGTAGGATTATCAACCGCGTGCATCCATTCTACATACCAGATACACCCTTCCCATAGATCATGCAAAGCAGGATCTTTTCCAAACAAGTTATCACACATTCCTCTTACACATGACTTGGTATCTTCCGGATCAGCATCCCAGCCAAGTTGTTTCTGACAATAAGAGGTAAACCCGCCCTGATTTTCACCAACAAGAGCAAGATCGTTTTGATCCACATTCCACTGTCTGGCGCAACCCTGCACAAAGTTACCCATACCCCCACCTGGAATCATTATATCAAACTGCCCCCCACCAACATCATGCCCGATATTGGATGCCATCACTATCATAACTTTATCTTTTACCAAAGCATGCGCCGGTTTGGGCTCACCATGTCTGAAACCGCCATCGAATTCGAGCTGAAAACATTTTCCACATGCCGCATTTGTCCCAGGTACTGCAGCAAAACCATAAGCCAGGTTTTCACATACTGCAACAGGTACATGACTGTAACAGGTAAAAGCTTCACCACCTTCACAACTGCTCTTGGTCCCCTGAAGCCATGTATTCCACTCATTTCCTGCTTCTTTGAAACATTCTATTTCCGTAACACCATCCATTTTACAGTTCGCGCAATAATGATTTGTATTCTCGGGCCAGGAACAATGCGGTTTACAGCAATCCCAGTAACGGGACCCCCAGCCGCTCTGGCCGCCCGAAATCGGAGTCGGCATACATCCATCACATTCTTTTGTAATATTATCCAGTCTCGAGCCGCCGCCAGTCGATTCAAGTGTTATTACAATACCACTTTGCTGATAAGATGCAACCGGATAACTTGCCGCCTCATATCCATCAGCCCATACCAGAATTGAATCAATAACGACCTGGGTTGTAACTGCCGATTTCTGCAAAGAGTTCTCTTCAGATAATCCACCGCGTGATGATACTCGGCCTGCAATCTTTCCCGATGAGGACACATATTTAAAAGTTTGCCGCTTACCTTCAAAATTTACAGCAATCATGTAGATACCGGAACCTAGCTGTTTTACCGGAACTGTAATTACATTGAATCCGGATCTTAATGTTCCTAAATTGAAATCATGTACTTTTTTACCGCTGACATTATAAATGTCAACTTTAACCGGTGAAAACTTTGTGAGAAACAAAATTATTTTTGAACCACGAAAAACTGTACGGGATTTGA
>DATGNN010000046.1:0-2848 GCA_035306725.1 Chitinispirillaceae bacterium
AAATTCGACGAGGTTGCGAATCCTGAAATTTACAATAATTTTATTGTGGATGTTAATGGGATTAATATGGGCAGTCAGATACAATGAAAGCGGTTCAATTCTATCAAAGCAATTTTTCTATTTATACTGCATATTATGTACCGCAATTCGCTTAAGGATTCTTGTTCATTTGCCAAATAAATCAAATGTAAATTATGGGCTTGGTAAAATTGGTTTAGAAGAAATACCACAAGAACGTTGTGATAGCTATCGTATTTTAGCAAAAGAATTAGTACTTGATTGTTCTTGATAATATCATTTTAAAAAACCAAGTTAATGATTATTTAGGGCAAATTGAAAATACACCATCCTGTACTGAATTTATTAGATTCAATATAGATTATTTTAAACGACAAAGAGAGTGTGATGAGACGTGAAATGTCACATTTAAATTGTTCAATTATATTCTGGACAACAGCATTAAAAACCGAAAACAGCTTTTTCTTTTCAAAACCATGTTGTATTCACATGAACTTACGTGAATTTAAGCAGTTCCGAGCCGATTTTTCCCGTTTACCCCGATTGAGGATGTAACTAATGGCACAAAGGTTATATTATTTAAAACCACTTATATTTTCTATAACACTTTAAACAGTTTAAATAAGTAGTTCATTATTATATATTTAATTCAATACAAAAATCTGCATTTCTTTTGAATATCGGCAATAAATTGCCTCAAACAAGAACCAATAAATTTAAACCAATTTTTATAATTTTTTGCAATGTATAATTCCCAGTTTTCATATCCAACAAAAATTTCAATTGCTTCTTCTGTAACTTTAGACATTATACCTGATATGAATTCAGAAACTGGATTTTGCAATTTCCATCCAAATATTACATTAAAAAATTCATATAAAACCACAGAAAACAGAACATCTATGACTAATTCTACTTATATATACACATTCGGATTCACTACCGGTTCTCTAATGATTAAAGAATGCGTAAAAACGTCTGAGCTTTATCTGAAAAAAGGAAAATGGAACAGTGTCAGAGAATCACTCAATACGCATAATATCCTGCAAATTCGAACTTTATCAAGCAGAAAAAGACTCACAAGTGAGGTAATCGGGAGACTAAAAAAACTAACTTCTGCACAGCTTGAACTTTTTGCCAAAGGAAACTTCTCAGAGCAAAAAGCTATAGCCTGGCTGGCAGCATGCAAGAAATACAATTTTTTAGCAGATTTCGCACAGGAAGTAGTAAGGGAAAAATTCCTGAAACTTGATTACAATCTTACCAAAGATGATTACCGGATATTTTTCAATGCAAAAACTGAATGGCATGAAGAATTGGAAGCACTCAAAAAGAGTACAAAACAGAAAATTGAACAACAGGTCTTTAAAATGCTCAAAGAAGCAGATATTATTGATTCTAAGGGTACTATCATGCAGGCATTTTTCACTCAGACAGTTATTGATGCCATAAAAGACGATAACAAATCTTTATTATCAATATTTCCAGTTTTCGACAATATTACCGGGATATAACAGTGAAAGAAAATCTCCAAAACGCACCGCTTTCTGATCGGTTTGAACATCTGGTTGCACTCATTTCTTCCCCCCGTTTTCTTAAAAAAGAAGGACTTGGAAATGAAGTACCATTTTTTATCTGCCCCTTTAAAGTATCTGAAACAATTGATATGCAGAAAATACAGTACAGACTTGTAAAACACCTTGAACAGAAGGGCGTAGCAGTGTTTAGTCTTAATCTCTACGACATCTGTATCGATATTCTGAAAAAGAACGGTGACTGGGAGTGGCTTATTGAAAATGAAAAGGCAAGTTCAAAAAATGAACTCCTGGAAGACATGCAGTCGATGCTGGATGTGGAAACCATTGTTATTCCAGAAATAGCTGAGCGGATGAAAAAGAATCATTTTGATGTCCTGTTTCTTGCAGGTGTGGGTGAGGTTTTCCCATATATCCGTTCACATAATGTCCTTAACAATTTACAAAGCACTGTTACAGAACAACCAGCAGTTCTGTTTTTTCCGGGAGAGTATAAACAATCTCCTGAACGGGGTGCTTCATTGGAACTTTTCGGTAAACTCCGCGACGATAAATATTACCGCGCATTTAACATCTTTCATTGCGAAATCTGAGGGTACTCATGAATCTAATCGATATTTTCGAAAGACCGGTTGACCGCCCGTTAGAGGGTGTTATCAAAGCTGATGACAATCGCAGTCTTCTTCAGGAAGTTGAAGAGTATGTACTGACCCGTGAAGTTGAAAAACGATTGTCCAGTTTTCTGGATGCCTATAACACCGACCCACTGGCATCACCAAAAAATACTGCCTATGCAAACGGAGTCTGGATATCCGGTTTTTTTGGGTCCGGTAAATCGCACCTTTTAAAGATGCTTTCGATGCTCCTTGAAAACCGTACAATTGATGGTAAATCGGTTCGGGATCTGTTTCTTTCGAAAATAACCAATGATGAGATTCTGGCTTCAGAATTGAAAAAAGCCTGTTCCATCCCATCACAAAGCATCCTGTTCAATATCGATCAGAAAGCAGATGTCATCTCCAAAACACAGGCTGATGCATTGATATCTGTTTTTGTAAAAGTTTTTGATGAACACTGCGGGTATTATGGTAAACATCCTTTTGTCGCGCAGTTTGAAAGAGAACTGGATTATGAGAGAAAACTTAGTGAGTTCAAAGAAAAATTCTTTCAGTACTCAAAAAAAGATTGGGAATTTGGGCGAGCTCGTGTTAACCGCTTCTCTAACGAGATCGATAAAGCGTATACAGCAGTTACAGGACAGAACATAACCGGTATAATTGCCAAGTTTCGCGAAG
>DATGNN010000047.1:0-2253 GCA_035306725.1 Chitinispirillaceae bacterium
AGGTGAAATCTATACCAATATGGACTTAAAGTCATCCGTGAATCAATCCATTGCTCTGGTAGTCGAAGTTACAGACAATGATGTTAATCCTTTGTCTGCAACTGCCTCCGTTACTGTGAATATTATCGGAATTGAGGATAATCAAAACTCTGATATCTACCCTCCTGTAATCTCTTTATTCACCATTCCATCAACTTATGCATCTTTAACAATTCCCATATTAACATTCACTGCTACAGACAATTTTGCTGTTACAGGATATAAATTAACAGAAACACCATTAGCACCAATGGGCAGTGATACTGGCTGGAAAACTTCTGCTCCCGAATCCTATACTTTTTCACAAAGTGGTATTAATACCCTTTATGCCTGGACGAAGGATGCTGCAGGAAATATATCGAATTCAGTTTATGCTTCAGTGACCATTACATTGACCGGAAAAATTACAGAATATGTAACTATATGCGAAGGTGAAGAGTACTTGGGATGGACAGAAGCAGGAGTGTATGAGCGAGTTTTAACCAATGGCAGTGTCATTCAAAGCAAAGAAGAGAACCAAATTCCAAATTACGATTTCAGCAATGGAACCGATGGTTGGAAAACATGGGGAGCCACAGGATATAGCATGAACCTGAGGACAAACAACCAGGATTATATATCTTCCCCGGCAAGTATGCAGGCCACCTGCACTTCCAACGGAACATCGAATTCCTCCCTTCAACTAATAACCGGAGCGGCAATATCCATTGAATCCGGGAAGAAATATGAACTCTCTTTTTATGCCAAAGCCACAGTAAAGTTCAACATCGGCAAACTTTATATCCATCAGGGAAGCTCTCCGTGGACTAAATACGGCGCATTCGACGAGTTGAGCCCAAAAATATCCACCAACTGGGAACAGCATAAAATCAAGTTTACGGCAACACATTCTGCCGTTGATGCGCAGTTACGGTTCTACCTTGGCAACAGTCTTCCCGCAGGCCACTCATTGTTTTTAGATGATGTCTCTTTGGCTGAGATTACAGAAGATGTAGTTCAGGTTAACCAGGTGATTATTACTCATTTAACAGTAACTCCCACCCAATACTATACCGAAGATATTACAATTACTGAAGGTGAGAATTATATGGGCTGGACAGAGGCAGGCATATATGAACGAACACTGGAATCTGATGCAGGATGCAACACCATTGTTACTACCAACCTCTTTGTCATTTTACTCTCAGAAACATCGGAGAATGACACTTTGAAAGATGGCAAAACGGATGTTACTACTTCAGCATCAAACGGTCAGACGATCGAAGTCAATGATTTTATACTTTATCCAAACCCGGCACGGTCATACATTAATATTAGTTACACATTACAACCTGAAGATACAAAAATTGAAATATTAGATGTAAATGGACGAACCATTTACAATCAAAAAGCAGAATCTGTTTTAAACAGAATTAATACGAATCAACTGCCTTCAGGATTATATTACCTGAGATCTGTACAAGGGCAAAAACAAAAGGTTAAAAAATTCATTATTGAATAAAAATGGAACTTCAAAAAACTCACTGCTTAGTCCGGTGAGTTTTTTTGCTTTATCACTGTGTCTTAATATTATTTTGTTGTTTCTGATTATCGGTAATTATTTTATAAATTTTTTCCCACTCAGGAATTCCCAGGATATTTCTGTCATCAATATAGATATCAGCAAAGATTTTCCTGCTATAGGTATTATCAAATTCCTCTCCTTCAAAGTTATTATTGACAGCATGGAATTTTAATCCACGCTTTTCACAGAATTCAATGGCTTTTTCCAATTCTTTCCCTGAACGGTATGTCCATAAAATTAGTTTATGCCCTTTTTCCTGGAAAAGTTTTAGGGTTTTTATCGCATAGGGTATCTCTTTCCCAATATCAGGATACTTATGCTTCACAATTGTTCCATCGAAATCTACAGCTATAATCATAAAAATTTATAATTTTCTGGTTAAACAATTATTTTTTAATTTTCTATGCAATTTGGATATTAAGAATCTCTCACTTTATGTCTGTACTCGCCATAACCCTTTTTCCAATATTTTTTACCATACCCATATCCTCTGTCGGGTGCTTCGTTTATAACAATTGCCGCACGTTCGATTCTATTAAAATCTACCATTTTATTAATCTGCTTGATTTGTTCTTTGTGACTAAAGTTAATCCGCAAAACAAACAGGCTTATATCTGCAAACTTGCTTATTGTAATTACATCCGGAACCA
>DATGNN010000048.1:0-21299 GCA_035306725.1 Chitinispirillaceae bacterium
CATAAAAACGGAGTTTCTCTTTATGCAATCTCTATCCAGAATGAACCGGATGTACCTCCGGTAGATTACGAATCGTGTGACTGGACTGCCCAGGAAATGGTAAATTTTATTAAACAATACGGGGATTCAATCGGAAATGTAAAAATAATAGCTGCTGAATCCTTCAATTTTAATACCCAGGCTACAGATCCTGTTCTTAATGATCCTGAAGCAGAATCGAAAGTTGATATTATAGGTGTTCATGTCTATGGATCGGGTCATAAAGATTATCCCCTTGCACTTGAAAAAGGCAAGGTGATTTGGGTTACCGAACATTTTGCAGGGTCTACCGAACCCGCAAATGATTGGGAATATGCAATGTTGGTTGCTGATGATATCCATAAGTGTATGGTAACCAATTGCAGTGCCTATATCTGGTGGTACATACGCAGATTTTACGGCCCAATGGATGACAATAGTATGTTGACTAAACGCGGGCATATCATATCACAATATTCAAAATTTATACGACCGGGTTCCATAAGAATAGACATATCTCACAATCCTATGGATAACTTTTATGTTACTGCATATAAAAAAGATACTAATATAGTAATAGTCGCTGTGAATATCAGTTATAACCAGATATCACAGGGTTTTACCATTGTGGGTACTAACATAAACTGTTTGAATAAACACACGACTTCCGGAACAAAAAATGTCAATTATGAAGGTCTGGTTATTGGCAGTAATGAATCGTTCACTGTTCAGTTTGAACCACGAAGCATTACTACTCTCAGTTCATCAGATTCTTCAGTATTCATCACCTCCACATACCCTTCATTTAAAAAAGAGATCACTCCAATAAAAAATAACGACGTATTTAAATATTCAGTTTTTGATTTGAGAGGAAAACTTCTGAAAAGAGGCAGAGATAATCTGAAAAGGCCTGTCCAAAGGAAAGTTATACCAGGTACATACATTATCAATTCGGAGCTGCCAGCACAAAACAATGTACTGAAAATTTTGAATTTCTGAAAACAGTATTATTTTATACTTTGAAAATTTTACATTTCAGTTTACATGTTTGGATTAACTCTTTCTCTATTACAACATGTAGTTTATAACTGTGGATTTTACTTTTAAAGTAAATGTATATTTCTATCGGTTTTAATTTTTACGAATATTTATAAATCACCTAACTGTCCCGGAGGAACCTGAAATCCAAAATACGTTTTAATATCAGGTCTGATAATATAAGCGTAGAATATTATTTATAATTTAAAGGAGTTAGCTCATGCTGCATACTAAAAAAAATCCATTGTTAAAATTCATTCTTCTCACTTCCTCGATTTCTCTTTTCGCCTCCCCAAAATTAGTAATTGAAAAAACCACTCATGATTGCGGAATTTTAACTGAAGGTAAAGAAAACAAGATCAAGGCATCATTTATTATTAAAAATGATGGCAATGAAGATTTAAAGATAGAAAAAGTTCGACCTGGGTGCGGATGTACAGTAGTTAAATATGATTCTATAATTGCTCCGGGGAAAACCGGAAGTATCAAACCTGAAGTAGATATTCGTGGTTTTAGCGGGAAAATCAAAAAATCAGTCACAATAAATTCAAATGATCCGGATAATCCCTTACAACGAATTTATATCACTGCGGAAATTAAACCGACTATTGATATCTCAACACGATATATCACCCTTAATTCTTCAGTAAAAAAACAACCTGAAATCTTCTATCTCTCATCCTTAAAAACGGATCTTAATATTAAAAACTTATCTTTTAAACCTTTCGGCAATAATGGTCCTGCATGGCAAAATCAGATCTCATTTCCAATTGAGTATGACTGGATCGCGACTGACTCAATCCGTAGTGACAATTTTTCTGTTTTTAAATTATCACTGATTCCTCCTGAAACCAAAGAATCTCTTAATGGCGAATTCATTTTAGATACTAATCATCCGGATAATATGAAAATTCGAATCAAAGGCAGAATATTAAAATAATTTTTCTCTGACATATTAATACAATTGCATCAATTTTAGGACGGGACTATCTTTTTCTCCTTTTAAAACCAAAAAATTTGTCCGTCCTCTCAGAATTAGCTTGCATACTGTTCATTTGAACAGTATATTAGAATGTAATGTTTGAGGCGCTAAAACATTTATACCAAAGAGTATTTTTGATTTCAAAAGGAGTTTATGATGCAATTAAAAGACACAAAGGAAACTAAAACATTATCGATAAGGTTAACCACATCTGTTTCGGAACTGCCAAAGATTATTGGTGAGGCCTATGAAGAGATTATGGCGTATATGCAGCATGAAGGTGTTCAGTGCAGCGGATATCCATACGTGTTGTACCATAACATGGATATGAATAATCTGGATGTAGATATCGGCTGGCCGGTTCAGCATGATGCCAATGGAGAAGGTCGTATAAAACCGTCAACGATCCCGGGTGGCAAAGTCCTTTTTGCAACCCATAAGGGTCCGTATTCCACGCTTGAAAACACATATAAGGAAGTTATGGCATATATCGAAAAGAATGGAATAAAAACAACCGAATGGATGTACGAAATGTATCCCAACTCACCTCAGGATACACCTCCTGAAGAATTGATAACAGAAATTTACTTTCCTGTTAAATCTGAATAGAAAACAAAATTCATAATAATTTGAGGAGCGTTTAACCATACACAGGGGCCACCTAAAGGCCTCTGTTTGCGTTTACCCGGGCATCTTTCTGGAATAATGAAACTACTGGCCACAGGGCAGTTTGAAGCAGCAGAGCAGGAGAAGCTTGCTGCAATTCAGAAGGCGGAAGGACAGAAAGCCGCAGAAATAGAAATAGCCGAAAGAAAGCAAGAGCGGTTAAATTGGTAAATGAAGCAGCTGAGAAGCATCCGTTTCACCTTCAAAGATCAGCAATCGTTAATGGAATTGCTTTTGCACCACAGTAGTTTTAACAAACTTATTTTTCAATGCATCCTTTCTCAAAGTTTCAAGAAAGGTAATATTATGAGAACTCTTTTTGTGATTCTATTTTCAGCCGTCATAATTTTATTTAATTGCACTAATTCATCAAACCCGCTTAAACAACAAGACGATAATTCTTATTCAGTTCAAACAGTAAACGATACAATTATAAGCTACGGATCTTATCCGGATTTGCCAAACAGATTAAATGTCAGGGTAAATAATAAAATCATAAAACAGGTTAACGTTGACTGGGATCATTCCATTAATATCGTTATCCCGGGTACCTACATTGCTGTAGGACGATATTCCTTAGCTGAATTCGGGGGCGAAAACGACTCTATATTTGTAAGAATAACTATCAGTCCTTGTGATTCGATTGAAAGAACCGATACTTTACCAAGTTCATTAGGTTATGGTTATGATACTGCAGGGAAATTGATGGGTGTTCCTCTTTTACCAGAGGATATGACAGTACATGAAAAACCTATAAACAATATTCAATATATCTACAAAGTTATACAAACAGAAGAATCCCGAATTCTATTTAAAAAGAACATTGATTCGTTTTTAGGATTTTCACCAAATATATGCAACGATCCTCTTCAAAGCGGGAAAATTAAAATTGTTACCGGGTTTATTTTCAGGTATAATTCCCAGATACTTGATGGTGATTTGGTTTTCAGCAGCAAACTTTCCGACAGTCTTTACAGAGCAAATCCTGATGAGTTTAAATCTCTTTGGGGAAGTTTGTTCAGTCAACAGGTTACATTATGCAGGTTTTATTTATGTGAAGATGATCTAACCCCTGAATCACTAACAGCTAAAGAATTATCAGATGAGATATTGAACCTGGATAACAGCCTGTCTTTACAGAGTACCACTAAAATTGATCTAAGCAATTTTTCTTTACAGAGCACCACTAAATTTGACCTAAGCAAGTTTTCTTTACCTAACGACACTTCCATATCAACATTACCAGGTAGACCTTTCACAACTCCATGGTATTACACCAAATCACCAAATCAATTTTACAATGAATTCAAAAATGCCATTGATTCATGTATGTCCATAAATGAATACTATGAATCTTATAATATTCGCAAAAGTTTTTACTGATAGCATACGTTTATCCTCCTTTGGAATATTATTATTATATAAATATATTCGCCAGGCGCAATATATGCTTTTAAAAAATCATCATGTTCGCCGGGCGCACACGACCCCCGCGGTAGCTGTTAAAAATTGGAAATCAGAAAACCGAAATTCGAAACAGGAATAAAACCTTGAAGTTTTTTGGGCGTGCGGTAACCTGTTAATAGTTAGAATTTACAGGAAATATCGCACATATTGAGCTTAAGGAATATCCCGCTCTTTCAGAGCTAAGAAATTTTTTACAAAAGATTATAATAAACAATGTAGCCCAAAGCTACAGATAAACAAAAACTTCAGGACCCAAATGGTCAAAATAGTCAAAATAGCCCTTAAAGGGCGATATTTAACAGCCCAGGCTGCAGGCCTGGGATAAAAGTGAAAACAACGATTCCCTAGCCCTGTAAGGGCGGGATACCCCGGCTTTTTTTGTACCACTGCCTTTTATCAGCCAAAAGAGCCGCCCGATAATGCATACAGCCGGTTAGAATCAATACCAAAGCCTCAAAATCAGTATCAAAGCTTCAAAAAACGACGACAAAGCTTCAAAAATCGAGATCAACCGTCCAAAAATTCACAATCAGCCGGTCGAATCCAGTATCAAAGTCTGATTTTGGCCGGCTCTCATTGAATTTACGCCGGCTCAATTAAAAAAAACGGGCTTTGAAGTCGATTTTTCGCCGGCTCACCACGTTTTTTTTCCGGCTATACCTGAAAATCGAAGGCTTTGTTTGCCAAAAAACACCGGCTGAATTTGAAAAACAACCGGCTTGCACATCTTGTATTAGCAAAAGCGCGCGAGTCTAAATTTCATTTCTTTTTTCTTTTTATGCGTTCAAGTTCGATATTCAGAGCCCCGATCGAAAGGAATACTTCCTGCAACGAAAGAAGCAGTGATACAAACAATGTTATCAGACTTGATAAAAAAACGATTTCAGCCGGAAAAATCTGGTTGATAAAAATTAAAACCATGCTGACTACACAGAAAAGAAAGCTGACTACGCCAAAAATTTGCGTGTGCTTAATTATTTTCAAACGGGTCTTAAAATTATTTATCTGTTTTAATATGTTCTCCTCGTTGCTTTTTTCATATAGATTAATGTGCTGTCGTACGAGAGCTGCAACCGCGAGGAACCGATTAGTGTAGGCAAGTATCAGCAATGATATGGCTGAAAAGAGGAGGGCTGGTGTACTGAGATTGAATTCCATCTTGAATCTCCTTTAGAATCACATTCGGCAATTACTGTCCTAATTACCATTTGTTACTTATTCCCGTTTTTCTTTCAAAACTTCGTAATTCATGAATACACAGGGAACGACTTTAGTTGTAAACGTATTCTTACTATCCATAAGATAAAAATACAGATGTAGAAACGGTAATAAAAATAATCAGGGGCAGATTCATTGCTCAAGTTACTTACTCCTTCGGTATTGCATATAATATCGTTTAGTAAACCCTTTGGCTTTCTTGAAATGCTTTTCTGCGACTTCCTTAAATGTAGTATGGAGCACTGTCGAGCTTGGAAAACATCTTTACACCAGTTATTGTTTTTAAACCGCATCATTTCATATTTTATCCCTATTACATTTGACTGGTATTTCTCAAATAAAAAAGAGAAAATAATCCGAAACTAAAGAAAATAAATGGCAATGAAAAGTTAATTCAGGTCTCCTGATTTCCTGCAAAAAGGTCTGGGGAGAAGAGTAGGAGGGGCCTCAAGGAAGGATTGTCCCGATGAAAATCAGTTCAACGGAAATTGGCCTGATTCTGGGGTTGGGGCAAGAAATTCGTCCTGATATCTGATACTTTTGCAATTATTTTCAGTATATTATTACTATGACAATAAAATGCAAAAGGACGGGAATTTTCCCGTAATTAAGCAAGCATCATTTTTGCACAATTTAGTTGCCGGAGTATAATACCCTGTTCGATAGTTGTAAACTTGGTATCTTTGAGGATCAGGTATTATAGGGGAAAGAGTCACAAATTCAAAAGCAACCGGGATCAAATCATAAATGCCTGTGATTTGCGATATTTGGGATTTGGATTTTCGGATAGTGCTAGACCCAAAACAATTCGTATTGTAGAAATGAAGGGGGAAAGATGTTTTTCAAAACCACCTTATCTCTTGTGGTCAGCTTAATCGTTTCAAGCACGTTCTCTCCAATCTTTGCCCTCAGCGAGACCTTCACCCGTTCCGGTAATTCGCTGCGTAAACCAACTTCGACTTCACAGATATCTTCAGACACTCTGAGCATCAGATACGATATTGAAAGAAAAACACCTTTTTTCATTTCTGGAAAAATTGTTGAACCTCCTTCTGGTTCACAGGTATTAAAAAAAATGAGCGCGGCTGCGCAAAAACGGGCTCTTTGCCGATCGTTTTTATCAAAAATCGGCCCTGCACTGAGAATCGCTCATCCCGAAGATGAACTTTCAGTTACTGATATTGATGAGGCAAAAATACTCACTCCCCAAACCGCTCATTTCAAAATCCGACAGAAATATCGGGGCATAACTATTCTGGGAGCCGAGGCGACTGTTCACCTCAAAGGAGAGCGGGCCGATTTTGTCGGCCGTACTATCGCTACTCCCGACCTCGACATAGTCCCGTCGTTTACTGCAAACCAGGCCATAGGTCACGTTCTCAAAGATCTTCACAACAATAATATCAAAGTGCAGAAATTCAGCCCTGATGAGCAGGAGTTCCTTGACTACAAAGAACCATCCGCACAACTTATCGTCTATCCTTCTCTGGAAAGCGGTTCCACAGACTGTCTGGCCTATCAGATTTTTGTGCGTCCAAACATGCTCGATTGGTGGGAATATATTGTGGATGCCCACACCGGGGAATTCCTCCTGAAATACAATCGTACCAGCCATTTTGGCGACACAACGGTTACTGCCAAAGATTACAGCGGTAACCAACGAGAGATCCATACTTACCTGAGCGATAAGCACTATCTTATCGATGCTTCACGTGCTATGTTCGATCCGGTAAAATCGCAGATACCAAACAAATTGACCGGAGCAATTGTGACCTATGATTATAATAACAAATACCCCTCATTTTCCTCCTACAGCCTCATCACACCAACACATAATGGCTGGGATCCCAAAGCAGTATCCGCGCATTATAATTCTTCGGCTGCATACGAGTATTACCTTAATACACATGGCCGCAATTCGATAAATGGACTTGGTGGGACGATCAGATCTTTTATCAACGTCGCCGATCAGTCTGGATGGCCATTGGACAATGCTTACTGGAACGGTAAAGGGATGTATTACGGTAACGGAAGCCAGCTTTTCACTTCTCTTGTCAACGCTATTGATGTGGCTGCTCACGAGTTGACTCATGGTGTAATTGAGACAACGGCAGGGCTTCGCTACATAGGGCAATCCGGTGCTCTAAATGAATCTATGGCCGATATTTTCGCCTGCATGGTAGATCGTTCCAACTGGACAATAGGAGAAACTGTCATGCGCCCGGGGGTTTACCCCACCAATGTGCTTCGGGACCTTTCGAATCCGCATAACGGGGCAAGAAAAGGCGAACAGGGATGGCAGCCCAAAAACATGTCGGAATACAAAAAATTGCCCAATACTACCACAGGGGATAATGGTGGTGTCCATGTCAACAACAGCATTCCCAGCTATGCATATTACCTTTTTGCAACGGAAGTGGGAAAGGAAAAGGCTGAACGCATTTTTTACCGCACCCTCACTACCTATCTGAGCGCATCATCGCAATTTGCAGATCTGCGCATAGGTGCCAGACTGGCCTGTGAAGATTTGCATGGTAAAGAATCTGCCGAGATGACTGCGCTTATGGCTGCATTCGATAGTGTGGGTATTCTGGAGGACACCGAACCATTTACACCTGTCGCTGATCTTCCAGTCAACACGGGAAAGGAATATGTTCTGCTCACCGCTGCTCCTGCTGCAAGAGATGGAACAACACTTTACATAGCTGACAGCTTATTCGGGTCTTTAAAAAGTGTTTCAAAGCGACCTGTAAGTTTCCGGCCCTCAGTTTCCGATGATGGAAGCAAAGTACTTTTTGTAAGTAACAAACGTCTTGTCTCCCTAACCCTCAACGGTGATATTGCTACAGAAACGATAATCGACTCCTCCAGAGTCTGGGCACTGTGTGCGATTTCCCGCGATGGACGACACTATGCTGCTGTACGGGAGGAAAACGACACCTCCATTTATATCGGAAGCATGAGCGACGGTTCGGTGCGAAGATACAATCTCAATGGTCCTGTTGAACAACAGGTGGCCACAGGTGCGGTTAACTCAACGGCTCTGGAATGGAATCTGACAGACGATGAAGTTATTTATGACGTGTTCAATTCATTGCAGGCTCAGGGCTCAAGTGGCCTGCAATTCTGGGACATCGGATTTCTCAGGTCGTGGGATGCGGAGCCGGATACGTTTGGCGATGGCTCGATAAGCAAGCTGTTTAACAATCTTGGTGATGGTCTCAGCGTTGGGAATCCCACCTATTCCAAGAATTCACCAAATATAATCGCTTATGAATTAGTGGATAACTTGACATACACTGTTACTGTCATGACCATGAATATGGAAAACCGCAAAACAGTAGCTGTAGCCCCAACTGAATATCCAGGATACCCAAGTTATTCCAGGCTGGATGACAAACTCGCATTTTCTACGATCAGCGGCAGAGACACAGTCATTTCGGTTGTAAAACTCAAGGACGACAAGCAAACACCTGTGGGTGAGCCCACCATTGCAATAAGTAAAATGAAATGGCCGGTTTACTTTGCAACAGGACTCAGAAATCCCGACCCTACCCGTTCACGTTCGGATATGGTGAAGCGGCCTTCCAAACCCGGCCTGTCTGTAGTTCCGTATAAAGGCAGATTGAAAATGACTATTACCGGCGTCGCGCAATCCCAGGTCCGTATAAGCATAATTCGCGCAGATGGAAAAATAGTTGATAAAAAGATGATTTTTGCCACCAGAGAAAACGTCCCCTACATCTGGAACAGTAAAAACGCTGGCGGAGGCTTTGTAGGAAGTGGAATTTATTTCATACGAATGGAAACCCCGCATGGCGCGGTAGTAAAGAAAATAGCGATATTCTGAAAAACCGAAAGGGAAAACTATGCGGCGGTAGCTCAAAGCTAAACCAGGGAACTTGCAGGCTTGGGTCTGATAAAAAATCAGGTATTTGATAAAGTTAAGATCTCTAAAACAAGTAGACAGAAAGCCATAAAGATTCGGTAAACAACTGAATCTTTATGGCTTTCTTTGCAAAACCTACTTGTACAACTTAATCATTTTTAATCCACCAGTTCCATGTCCATTTTTTGTTGCGATATAGATATTACTACTGGATAGAATACTCTGCAAAGCTTTACCTTGTGAAGGCGCGAATTTTCTTCCAGACAGATCAATTAAATTGCTCCAGCCAGACTGAATTGTAATGCGAGGGTGCTTTGATGTCATATTATTAAATTGACATATTTTTACAGTTGGATCATACACAAATTCCATATCCAACCATCGCTCAGCAGCTATCGTTCCCATCTTTACCTGCCCCTGTGCTTTGTAATGAACACCATCAGTTGGAAAGCCTTTGGTATCGAGAGTATCCACATTATTTAGTTTCTTTGTCACTGCGACTTCTGCAGCGCGTATGATTGAATTGAATTGCCAACTGCCCTGAACATCAATCATGGGAATGATTGCGGGGAGATCGGTAACATTAAGGTCTTTACGAATATCGTTGATAAGGCAAGTGAGATTTGTTTCGTATGCATCTGCAAGATTCTTTTCCTGGCCATCAAATTCACCCTGATGCCATACAAATCCAGCCCACATTGGGACATACTCTGAAGTATCATAAGCAGAGTTAAATGCTTTAAATGCATCATCGACAGCACTTAACATCCGTTTATAGTGAGGTCCTGCATTCCCGTTGTTTGAACTTGGTGGTATCCAGCAGTCATCAGGTTTTGAAGCGTAATTTCCCAGATATGTCGATCCGCAGCACACTTTGACAATAGCTATTTTTGTATCGGGCAGTTTTTCGGAAAGTGTTCTTCCAAGAGAGAGTTCAGGTCCGATATTATTTGAAAAACTTCCAAAACCTGGACCCAGGGTCATCCACTCTTTGAGCTTTCCATTATTCTCCCAGGTCATATCCACATAAATTTTCACGTTTTCCACACTCGTTTTCTGATCTGCGGTAAGATCATTTGCCGAAGCATAGCCCGACATATTCGACTGCCCGGCAAGCAGGAAAACTGGTACAGCAGTTTTTGACAGTACGGGCAAAGATGTAAGTATCACCAAAGCAGGAACCAGAAAGAAATACCTCACTGCATATTGTTTATTTGGCAATTTAAGCATAACTACTCCTTATGTATTACTCACTGATCTAACGGAAATGAATTATTCTAATTACCCTATATAATAAACAATAATTTTATATAAATTGATTGTTTTTTATCATTTTTTACATTTCACCGTACTGGTTTTTTCCAATTATCTGAACAAAAACTTTCCTTGTACGGGGTCTGTTATCATGATCTATAACAACAATCTGCTGCCAGGTACCCAGAACCAGTCTCCCCTTTGACAATGGAACCGTTATCCCCGGCCCCATAAATGTTGCGCGGATATGAGAAAACCCGTTATCATCACCCCATGTTTGCGAATGACGAGAATGCATTGTATGGGGAACAAGTTTTTCGAGCTGCTCTTTTACATCCTCAACAAGGGCGGGTTCATATTCTATTGTGGAAACTGATGCTGTTGAACCGATTACACAAATGTTAACAAGCCCATCCCGAATCATCGATTCCTCAACAATTTCAGAAACTTTTTCGGTAATATCATGGATGTCGGAGAATCCTTTTGTGTTTAGTGAAATTTCTTTACCAAATACCATTATATACCTCCTTTTACAACTCAACTATATGGTGTTGTAATATAAATGATTAAACCAATGTTGTGTCACGTTAGAAAAGAAATATTTGGGCAATGGCACTCAAAAACATTCAAGCTATTAATACAGTAATGGTTATCGAGATTGGGGTCAGATAAAAAAACAACCATTATTATTTATGACATATAACAAATTGCTGTTTTACCTGGTTTTAATCATGTTTTCATAATAGTTTTTTCCGTTATCCTGTACATTTATAAAATATGCTCCGCAAGGAATATTTCTGTTATTCCACCATACTTCATGAATTCCATCGATAACCTTATAATTCACAGGAATCTGAACTTTTCTGCCTGATTGGTTGAAAAAACCGACTGTTTTTTGGGAATTGTCTGAATGATAAAAGGTTATTCTGGAAAAACCGCAAACCGTATTTACTTTAAGTTTTACAGGTGAAAAACCGTGCTTCAGTTTTTTGTCTGCAATAAAATTGGCATTTTTTTCAACTTTACGAATATACCCGCAGTCATTTTCGGTTACCAATACATTCCCCTGATAATCAATTGAAACCGCCCTGACTTCACTAACCTTATAACCATCTGTGCGATAATGCTTTCCATCTCCGGAATGATACTCATCCCCCTCTCTCCCATCAAGGAAAAGATGAACTATGCCATTATTATCAATGTACCACACCCGGCTTCCTTCATGAGTAGCAAGCAAATAGGATTCTTTGTCAACAAACCAGATACCACGAACCCCGTAAAAAGCTGTTTCGAGTGCAGACAGGCCTGCACCACCACCGCTGTTTTTTCCATTTCCTGCAATCACTGTTTTGGTTCCATCATTATTAATTCTGTATACAAGATTCGCAGAGCGGTCTGTAGCCACAACATAACCACTATGGTCCTGTACAATATTACCTAAAGCACCGAAACCGTCTGCATATGTACCTATACCAGTGTTTTCGGTCCATATTTTTACCCTGGATCCGGATGAATACCATACAGTATCTTCTGTGTCATTTAACCATAACCCTCTTCCCAGTGATATTCCTTCATCATCTTTAAATAGTGTAACCATGTTACCTTTTGAATCAACTTTTCTGATTTTATTGTTACCCAGATCCAGAATATAGAATTCACCTTTTCTATTTACCCACAAACCATTAGGAGAGTTTAATTGCTGTTCCACAGCAAGCCCATCCCCACCATCACCGGCTTCATTGGTTCCAGCTACAGTAGAAATAATACCACTTACATCAACTTTACGAATTGCATGTGCATTCTTGTCAGCTATATAGATATTTCCGGCTGAATCTGCCAT
This sequence comes from Chitinispirillaceae bacterium, assembly GCA_035306725.1. Taxonomy (GTDB): domain Bacteria; phylum Fibrobacterota; class Chitinivibrionia; order Chitinivibrionales; family Chitinispirillaceae; genus JAAYEB01. The sequence continues at coordinate 12,373 of DATGNN010000048.1, forward strand.
AGTAAAATGAGGACGTGACAAAACTGCATCAATCGCCGGTTTCCCTTCATATTTTTCATCCCACTCATTTTCATTACCGTTACCACCTTTCCCGGCTACTGTTTTGAGCAGATTAAAAGATTCCAAAAAGGAATCTGTTTTTGCATACAAACTGTTTTTTACTACAAAAATGCCAAGTACCATAATTATTAAAGGTATAGATCTCATGAAATACCCCCCGAGATTTAACATTTAATTGGCGAGTCTGAGGTAATACATTAGTTATCAAAAACTTAAGATTATTTCATTTTTTTTGTAATTCCTCATTTTCACGCCCTGACGGTTTTGAATCATTCATAGTTCATAACATCCAGCAATAGTATAAATCAGCATATTCCATCGTTATTTGAATTGGTTCATTAATGTTTTAATTATTGCTACCAAAATATATCTTGATTGTGTATAAGCAGATAATAAAACATTTATCATCAGGCATGTAAATTTTTACCAAGGAGGCACGCTCATGGTCACAACAACCCAGCAGGTTCGCTCACTACCTGTTTCTGAAGCATTACCAACAGAACGGGCACTTTTTATTCGCAAGACCTATGCTCATCTTGCAGGCGCTGTTGGTGCATTTATAGCTGTGGAATACCTACTGTTCTCATCACCGATTGCACCGGCAATGATTCGTTTTATTATGGGTTCTCAGTATTCATGGCTGATGATTTTAGGTGGATTTATGGTAGCCGGATGGCTTGCGCGAACAATGATTGCCGGAGCAAAAACCCGTTCAATGCAGTATGCAGGATTAGGTGTTTATATCATTGCTGAAGCTTTAATATTCGTTCCCTTACTTTATATTGCAATCAACTTTTCGTCACCGGATGTACTCCCGACCGCGGCACTTGTCACTGGTATGCTTTTTACCGGCCTTTCTGCTTATGCTTTAATGACCAGAAAGGATTTCTCATTTTTAGGTGGAATTCTTACGATAGGCGGTTTTATAGCACTTGGACTGATTGTCGCCGGAACAATTTTCGGATTCAATCTCGGACTGGCATTCTCTGGTGGAATGGTGCTTCTGGCTGCCGGAGCAATTCTTTACGACACATCAAAAATCATTCATGTGTACAATACAGACGATTATGTTGCAGCATCATTACAGCTGTTTGCTTCAGTAATGCTTCTGTTCTGGTATATTTTACGAATCGTTATGCGGTTATCAAAAAGATAAAAATCAGCAAGCAAATATATAGACAATTAAAAAGGAGACACGGAAATTTTTTTGTCTCCTTTTTTAAAACAAGAGATTAAATATGAAAGTACATTGTTTTCAGCACCCAGCATTCGAAAAGCCTGGTTACTAAACAGAATCCGGCACAAAGGAGATTCAGATATGAAAACCATAGTTATCTACAAGTCTTTGTCAGGCTTTACCAGAAAGTATGCGCAATGGATATCGCAAGAGCTGAAATCAGACCTTACAGATATCAAGTATCTTGACAGCCACTCTTTCGAAAAGTACGACACAATCATTTTTGGTGGCAGTCTGCATGCTTCAGGTATTACCGGATTAAAAAACATAACAGACCGCATGGATAAGCTTGAAGGAAAAAACATTGTTGTTTTTGCAGTAGGCGCATCTCCATCAGGAAGAAAAATTGCAAGGGAGATCATAAATAAAAATTTTAATGCACAACAACAAAACCGGATTGAATTTTTCTATTTACGTGGTGGATTTAATTTTCAGAAACTTGATCTGATTCATAAAATTATAATGACCTTGTTTAAATGGAAACTGCTTTTATCAAGAAACAAAACACCCGAAATGAGAGGGATGCTTGAAGCTTACAAAAAACCTGCAGATTTCACAAAAAAAGAAAATATCAATGATCTTGTAAATTATGTAAAATCACTTAAAAAAGAGGGCCAGCAATAATCAGAATATAATAAACAAGGTCCTGCCATTTGCAAAAACCAGCTTTTTCAGGAAACAATGCTGGAGGTTCTTTTCGCCCTTCGGTGAAAGTTGAATTTTCACGGTCAATGTAATATTTTTCTTAAATTATACTGATGTTAATATTAACAGTAATGATTATTAAGAAAAGCTAATCGAACTTTTTTTACAACCCTGTACACTAAATGTATACAAAACCATAAGGTGTTATTCCCCCACATAATCATTACATATTTTATTTTCAGACATTACTGATTCAGATAAACTTTTTTCAGTTCATAACTTTTTATCAAATATTTTCATAACAGTTAACTCTCAACTCAGACATTTCTAAATGGGGGAATAATGATTAAAACTATTATCGGGATCCTGAGTTTAGCCCTGCTTATAACTGCAGCTCCAATAGATGACATCGGACCTTTACAGGTAAATGGTAATCAGATTGTGGGCACTAACGGAAACCCGGCCCAACTTATGGGTATGAGCTTCTACCATGGCCAGCATAAAGCCGGTCGGGATTTTGTCAAAGGTTCTGTAGTTGAGGACCTGGCAAAAAACTGGCGTTGTTCTGTAGTAAGAATCCCAATGATGTACAGGAGTGAATGGGGAGAGGGTGGCGGAAAAGGATACGATCAAGATCCTGTTAATTCTGTGAAAATGGTGGATACAATCATACAGGCAGCAATTGATTTTGGAATTTATGTTGTTGTAGACTGGCATGAAGTAGCCCCTGTTGGTAATCAGGAAAAAGCCATTGAATTTTTTACGGACATTGCTCAGCGATGGGGGGCTTATCCAAATATTATTTATGAGGTGTTCAATGAGCCAACTCAATCATCATGGGATCAGATTAAATCCTATGCACTGCCTGTCATTAACGCCATTCGCCAGCATGATCCGGAGAACCTGATAGTCGTTGGTACAGGAGATTGGTGCCAGCAGGTTATGGAACCAGCAAATGATCCAATTAATGATCAAAACAATATAGCCTATTCTCTACATTTTTACGCTTCAGATATTTGGCACCAGGATTTTAGGGCCCGGGCCGACTCTGCCATGGATAAAGGTATAGCTCTTTTTGTAACAGAATGGGGAAACTCGGAAGCATCCGGGGGCGGCAATCTCAATCAGGGTTACATGGACACATTCATGAACTGGATGCTGGATAAAAAACTTTGCTGGTGTAACTGGTCACTTTCCGATATACCCGAAAGCTCAGCGGCATTACGAAATGGCTCGTGGAATTCAGAGGGACTGATAACCCATGTTGTTTCGACTGACGGCAACTGGTCTGATTCCGACCTGAGCCAATCGGGACTTTTCGTGCGAAATGTGTTGCTGAACAACAGGCCTGCTTATACACCAGTTAAAGGGGTATCCGTTTTTTTCAATACAAAACCCCAATCCGGACATGACATTTTTGCAGTCTATAACTCCGGAACGATCGAACTAAGAACCAATTCAGAAAAATGGACTCGCGCAGAACTCATAGGTATTGATGGATCAGTATTTGATTCAAAAAAAATGAACTATAACGGATCCAGAATTAGTTTCTCAATAAAAAGACGTGCAAACAGCTTTTCGTTATTAAGACTCAAAGATTCTCACGGAAACAGTCAGATTATAAAAATTATATCTACCAGATAAATGCTTTCCTGCCGGGAGAAAACTTATAGTTGTACCTTGATAGGTGCAACTATAAGTTCACTCCTGATCCAGACTACCAAATCAATAAACTAAATACAGCATTGACCAGTCAGATTAATGCTGCGTATTTTTTAGTTTGCCATATACACTTCTGACATCAGTTGCAAAAAAGCACACAAGTTCCCGATTTTACATTAATAGAATCGGTATGCGGCTGCAAGATGATGATCAGAATCATATTGTCCATTGTTTCCTTTTTAAAACAGAGAAATTATTAATAGACCTGTTGGCGATTTTAAAAATTATATTCTGTTGAGAAATTTCTGATCAAAGATAATGTTCAGGCCATTAAACGATCACCATTATCATATACAAGAATCTTTAAGATTCTATTTTCCAGATTAACATCATGATTGAACATAACAACATGAATCGTATCAAAGTCCTTCATCTCGACGATTCTTCCTGCTGGAGAGGCGGACAACAGCAAACGGTTTACCTTTATAAAGGTATGCTGGACCGTAAACTGAACACTCTTTTGATTTGCCAGCCTGATTCAGAATACATAAAAATTTGCGATAACGAAAATCTTCCCTGCCAGACACTATCTATACGTGGAGAATGGGATCTTTTTGCCGGATATAAAATTGGTCGGATATGTAAAAATGGTGGTTTTAATATTATCCATGCTCATTCTGCCCATGCCCTTTCAACGGCTATTCAGGCTAAATTATATTATAAACCTGTAAAAGTTATTGCTTCCAGACGGGTAGGTTTCAGCATTCGGAAAAATCCATTTAGTATCCATAAATACAACAACCGTTTTGTTAATAAAATCATCTGTATTTCCGAAAAAATCAGAAGTGTAATATTAAATGATGGAATTGATGAACGTAAACTGATCACTATTCACAGCGGTATTGATATAAAAAAATTTGATCATATAAAACCTCCTCAGTTTTTCAGAAAAAACTGGCAGATCCCCGAAAACCACATTTTAGTCGGTACCGTGGCAGCTATAACAGGAGAAAAAGACTATCCGAATCTTCTGAAAGCAGCAAAAATTGTGATCGACAGACTCCCAAATGTTACCTTTATGGCAGCAGGCAATGGTAAAGATGAAAATTCCATAAAAATTATGGCAAAACAGTTAAATCTTGAAAATCGATTTATCTTTACCGGATTCCAAAAAAACATAGGTGATTTTTTAAAAAGCTTCGACATTTTTGTACTGGCGTCAAAAAAGGAAGGTTTAGGCACATCGGTACTTGATGCCCTGGCAGCAGGACTACCTGTTATAGGAACAGAAACCGGTGGTATCCCGGAAATGATAACTCATAACGAAAACGGAATGCTTGTCAAACCTCAAAACCCGCAAGCTCTTGCAGATACAATAATTGAACTTGCAAAAGATAAGGCCAAAAGGGAAATGTTGATAAAAAAGGGAATAATTTCTGTAGAAAGATTCAGTATAAACAATACAATCGAAAAAACCATTGCTCTCTATGAATCAATATAAAAATATACTTATAATACAAACTGCGTTTCTTGGTGATGTAATCCTGATTACACCTCTGATACGTGCGGTTCGTAAATTATTTCCTGAATCTAAAATTGACGTTTTAATTCTACCTCAAAACGAATCCATTTTTAAAAACAACCCGCATCTGAACAGGATAATCTTTTTCAATAAACGCAAAAACAAACTCAAATCATTTCTTGGTACAGTAATCAAAATTCGTAAAAATCAGTACGATCTTGCAATATCACCTCACAGCTCAACGACATCGGCATTTCTTATGCTCCTGGGTGGAATTAAGGAACGTCTGGGTTTTGACCGGTGGCATGCATCAAACTACCTCACTCTGAAAGTACCTCATTTAAAAGGTGTCCATAAAACTGAAAAAAACCTTCACCTCCTCAGCACTTTCACTGATATCAAATTTGACACACGAACAGAACTTTTCCCGGATAAAGAAAAAACTGAATATTTCAAAAACAAGCTATCCAGTTTTGCAAAAAACGGAAAGTCTGTTATAGCTATAGCACCCGGTTCTGTCTGGTATACCAAAAGGTGGCCCCTTGAAAAGTATACAGAGCTTTCAGGATTACTTAAAGATGCAGGATACAATCTAATCTTTACAGGAGCTCCAGACGAAAAAAGCATATGTTCGGAGATTATTAACAAAGCTCAGTTAAACTGTCTGAATTTTGCAGGTGAAACATCACCAATTGATTCAGCAGCCCTCATAAGCTGCTGTAACCTTCTTATATGTAATGACAGTGGAGCAATGCATATTGCAAATGCTGTCCAAACTGATGTAATCGCCTTTTTTGGTCCTACAGTAAAAAAAATCGGCTACTATCCATATCGTAAAAATGATACAGTCATGGAAATAGATCTGGAGTGCAGACCATGCGGAGGTCATGGCAGCAATTCATGCCCACTGGGACACCATCGCTGCATGAAAGATATACAGGTTCAATCGGTTTTCGATACTATAGAGAACAGGTTCAAATCTCAATAAATAAAATGGCCCCTATTACAAATGATCCCATTTTTCACCTGAATGCAAACGATTAATTTACGATGAAACCTTTTATTAAAATTCGAAACATAACCAAAGAAAAATCTTAAGACGAATTAAAACAATGCCTGCCAAAAACACAGTCAGGAGTTTTTTATGACTGCAATACATCAAGGTCAGTTGTATCTGTTTACAAATTCATTTCGGGCAGGTACGCATATTCATCAATTCACTATTAATAATATCGGCGCATCTTTTTCCGTGATCGATATCAACATTATCAAACATTATTCTGTTATAATATTCACGGCTGTCTTTTTTTAAATTTTTCTGTTTTTCGTAACAGTTTATTGCATCACGAATCTCATCAAACGATTCCACCTGAATCGATATGTCACAAATAAGCTTTTTGATATCATCAGTCAGTCTTTTTGATTCAGATTCAACCTTGAATGTTATTATTGGTTTATCCAGGGCACAGCATTCTGCTATAATGGAACTTGTATCACTTATTAAAAAATCTGATGCGTTCATGTATACGGGGAGATTTTTCTGGTCAACTATTGTTATATCTTTGTTTGATTTCAGTAATTGAAAGTACTTTTTTTCCATTTTTGGATGAACAGTTACTGCAATTTCATACTCTTTTGCAAGCTCTTTAATCCGGTATATCCATTTATGAATTGCACTCATCCCCGATCCACTCCAGGTTGCACTGAAAAGAAGCAGTTTCCTGTTTTCATTTGCCAATTTTATTTTTATCTTTTCAGCCTGTTTCAACACCTGTTCACTTTTCAGCATATCGAGCCTGGGATATCCTCCTGATTGACCGACAGTGATTCCTTTTGCTAAGGCGATCCGGTTCTCGACTTCTGATGTAAACAGATACAGATCAAAGGCATTATATTTAACTGCTGATATGAAATCCTTGAAATGATAAGGCCCATGCCGAATGCCAATTTTTTTTATCTCTTTTATCGGGAATTTATGAAGTGCATGCCTTGCCATTAATACGGTTTGCCCCCATAGAGGCCAGCATTGCGATTCAACCCCATGTTTTCTTAACTCGTTCTTTACTCTTCTGTTCTTTGCACAAATCAAATACGGTATTTTCAAATGCGGCAATACACTCTCAAAAACCTTGTAGTCCTGGTATGAATCCAGGTATATAACGAATTGATGAAGCTTATTTAGATGCTTTTTTAGTTTCCATACTATCAGGTATGGAATTTTTATTATTACACCGCTAAAAACCATTTTATTTCACAACTTCAACAGGAAGTCTGCCCCACTCTCCTGTTTCCTTTTCAACAGGCAACTTGATCCACTTCCCCATTTCATTTTCAAATTCAGGTGGATAGAAACGGGATAAACCGCTTGCATGAAAAAAGGTGAGTTCACCAAAACAGACCTTATTATTAACAATATAGAAATCGGTTCTGACATGAGGAAAATCCTGTGATAAAACCCTGCTTATTTCGATCATTTCTTCAAGTTGATCCGGCTTTTTTATTTTGATCTCCGGATTATTTGAATGCAGTTTTTTACTTATCTGAATATCCAGAAAATTCCAGTTGAGATCGTAAAAATTCCTCTTGTGTTTATTTTCCCTATCAATATCAACACATATAAGTTTCGGCACCCCGCCAAAACAGAATATTTTATAATCTTTTGGAAGATTACCCGATTTATCTGACAATAGTTTTTCACAAACTATTCTTGGCTTTAAATTTTTATAAACCCACTCGTTTGATGACCAATAGTAGTTGGTATTAAGCCATTTGTACATTTTTTTAAAATTTTCAGTCCAATTTGTACTGTATTTATCCCTGCATAAAATATTGAATCCAGAACCATGAGTTCCTTTTAAAACGAATGCTCGCGGCAACACATCAAGATTGATAGATTCAACTGAATCATATACTCCATAAAGTATGTTCAGATACTTTTCTCCAATTTTTTCTTTTACATACTCCCTGACTTCATATTTATCGGCACATTTCTGAGCCAGACTGTTTTTCCAGTGGATTTTAAACCAGTGGATTTTATCGTTATACTTGACAGGATTAGCCAGATCCAGCTTCCTTTTCAATTTATGTCTAAATCTTTTCCTTGCAGAATTGATTATAATAAAAGTAAACGAATTCAGAATGTCATGGTAATATTTTCTGATAAATGTAAACGTTTTAAAAAATAATCCCGGATAATAATAAGACCTCTTAACCACTTTAACTCACCCTTAAAAACTAACTGAAAACCATTCCTTTACACGATCTGCTTTGCGAGCCTATGTTACGTTTAAATACTTTTGTACAAGTTAGCCCGGATATAATCATGCTTTTGATTTAAATCAAGACTTCATCCCGGTTATGCATAAAAGCAGGAAAAAGAATTATGAAACTTGCCCGCACAATCATAACATATATTTAGAAGAAATGCCCAATTCTGCATTTCATTTTTAATTAACCAACTCTATTAAGATAATATTTTTGAAGAATTTGCCATTCTGTTTTTTAAACTTTTATTCCCAGTTTTTTCATTTTACGCCACAAAGTAGCTGCGTGAATTCCAAGATCCTGGGCAGTTTTAGCTCTGCTGAACCGGTTTCGCTCTAGCACTGAAATAATTTTCCTTTTTTCAAACTCTTCAACAGAATCCTCATCCACACTGTTATTTGTTTCATGTTGTTTTGATGTTAAGTATTCCGGAAGATGCTGAGGCTGGATTATTACACCCTTACACAAAACAAATGCATGCTGAAGGATGTTTTCCAGTTCTCTAATATTGCCAGGATAATTATGGTGCATAAGAAC
>DATGNN010000049.1:0-2883 GCA_035306725.1 Chitinispirillaceae bacterium
GTTAAAAAAGGGTTATTAAAAGTCATGTCCAAAATGGGAATTTCAACTATCAGGAGTTACAGAGGAGCACAGATTTTTGAAGCAGTCGGTTTAAACGAACAGTTTATAAACAAATATTTCCCCGGCACTTCATCACGTATCGGAGGGATAGGAATTCAGGAAATTGCTCATGAAGTTATGGATCGTCATTCACATGCTTTTGCCAAAAATGAAAACGAACTGAAAGTTATTGACTCTGGAGGCAATTTTCATTTCAGAAAAAATTCTGAAAAACATCTCTACACCCCTGAAGCAATTGCGCTTATTCACAGGGCTGTACGCGAAAAAAATTACAGTCTGTTTAAAGAATATACACAGCATATAAATGATACCAGCAAAAACCTTTGTACTTTAAGGGGACTTTTCAAATTCAGGGAAAGGGAAAGCATTCCTTTGGATGAGGTTGAGTCAGCAGAATCGATTGTTAAAAAATTTGTCAGTTCTGCAATGTCCTTTGGCTCAATAAGCAAGGAAGCTCATGAAACAATTGCAATTGCAATGAACCGGCTTGGAGCAATGAGTAATTCGGGTGAAGGCGGAGAAGATGAAGAACGCTACAATCCATTGTCAAATGGAGATTTGAAGAAAAGCATGATTAAACAGGTAGCATCTGGACGCTTCGGAGTTACATGTAATTATCTGGTTAATTCAGCTGAACTTCAGATTAAAATGGCGCAAGGTGCAAAACCTGGTGAAGGTGGTCAACTTGCGGGATTGAAAGTTGACGAGACTATTGCACGTGTCAGATTATCCACACCCGGGGTTACCCTGATCTCTCCCCCACCGCATCATGATATCTATTCCATCGAAGATCTTGCACAGCTTATCTTTGATCTCAAAAACGCAAACAGGGACGCCAGAATTTCTGTAAAGCTTGTAGCTGAAGCCGGTGTAGGAACCATTGCAGCCGGTGTTGCGAAAGGTAAAGCTGACATGGTCCTGATAAGTGGTCATGATGGAGGCACCGGGAACTCACCGATTTCATCAATCAAATATGCCGGAATACCCTGGGAAATCGGACTTGCTGAAACACAGCAAACACTGGTGCTAAACAATCTCAGAGACCGGATCCGGATACAGACAGATGGTCAAATGAGAACCGGACGGGACATTGTAGTTGCCTCGCTGCTTGGGGCTGAAGAGTTTGGATTCGGAACTGCAACACTCGTATCACTTGGCTGTGTAATGATGCGAAAATGTCATCTCAATACATGCCCGGTCGGTGTTGCAACCCAGGACAAAAAACTTCGCAGGAAATTCTGCGGAAAACCAGAACATCTTATCAACTTCATGATGTTTGTTGCACAGGATGTCAGAGAAATCATGGCACAACTGGGATTCAGAAACATGGATGAAATGACAGGACGAGTCGATATCCTTGATGTAAATAATGCAGTTAACCACTGGAAAACAAAAGGCCTGGACTTTTCGCGCATTCTTGCAAAACCCGCGATTTCACCTGATACTCCCCTTCGGTGTACCGGTAAGCAGGAACATGATTTCTCGATGAGCATTGATAATGAACTTATCCGTAAACTAATAGTTTCTATGGACAATAAGAAAAAAACAACCATATCAATGCCAATACGTAACTGTAACAGAACTGTCGGGACAGCACTTTCTTCTGAAATCTCCAGACGATATGGCAGTAACAGCCTTCCTCATGATTCTATCAGATGCAAATTTAAAGGTTCAGCAGGCCAAAGTTTCGGCGCATTTCTGGCTAAAGGAATTACATTTGAACTGGAAGGTGATGCAAACGATTATCTCGGTAAAGGACTCTCGGGTGGTAAAATCATAGTTTTTCCGGATAAAAAATCTCACTTTCGTTCTCACGAAAACATTATTACAGGTAATGTAAATCTTTTCGGAGCTACAGGTGGTTCAGTTTTTATAAACGGCATGGCAGGTGAACGGTTTGCAGTACGAAACAGTGGAGCTACCGCAGTTGTTGAAGGGGTTGGAGATCATGGATGTGAATATATGACTGGTGGAGTAGTGGTAGTACTTGGACGTACCGGGGTAAATTTTGCTGCAGGTATGAGTGGCGGGTTTGTATTTGTATTCGACAAAGATCAGCTTTTCGATACAAAATGCAATCTTGAAATGGTGGATATTGAACCGGTTACTGAAAAAAAGGATATTACTTTGCTCAAGTCTCTTATTAAACAGCATATAAAATATACAAAAAGCAGCCATGCTCTGTACCTTCTTGAAAACTGGCAGGAAACACTCCCTCTATTTGTCAAAATAATGCCTATTGAGTATCGTAGCGCACTTGTAAGAATGAAACAATATGAATCAAAAGGAACTGAAGAGATTACAATTACTGAGGAGGTTTACAGATAATGGGAAATATTACAGGTTTTCTTGATCATCTCAGAGTTACTGGCACTTACAGGCCTGTCAGGAGTCGGCTAAAAGATTACAAAGAGTTTATAAATCAGTTAGATCACAATATGCTTAAGATACAGGGTTCGCGGTGTATGGACTGTGGAATTCCCTATTGCCATGCAATGGGCTGCCCTCTTGGGAATCTGATTCCCGAATGGAACGATTCTGTTTATAATGGTAACTGGCGTGAAGCATTGATCAGGCTTGAATCAACAAATAACCTGCCAGAGATTACCGGAAGAATCTGTCCGGCACCTTGTGAAGCATCTTGTACTCTTTCTATCAATGATGCTCCTGTAACAATAAAACAGATCGAACTTGCAATTATTGAATATGGATTTAACCAGGGTTGGATATCTGCTTCACCACCAGAGGTTGAAACCGGTAAAAAGGTTGCTGTCATTGGAAGCGGACCTGCTGGTTTGGCAGCCGCTCAGCAGCTTCGGCGTT
>DATGNN010000050.1:0-26157 GCA_035306725.1 Chitinispirillaceae bacterium
TACCTATCCACAACAACCTTTTGGTAGCATCATCTATTTGATACACCATTGTTACGTAATCATGTCCCTTGCCGATTGCTATTTCATCTACGCCTATTGACTCAATATTCGATAGATCTCGATGTTCAAGACCGTACTCGACAACCCGCTTTAAAGAAAGACATACCGTATCCCACGATGTCCTGAACCGTAACGCAACTTCCTTCCAGCTTAATAACTTCGCCCATTGTGAAAGGAATATCTGGAATGCTGTAGTCGTTTGTTCTTTTCCTTTATCCCAGGGAATCTGCTCAACCACAACTCCGTGCTTACTACAAGATACCCTTCGAAGTCTGTAGAGTAATAATACCGGAATATTCCACAACGGAATAAATTCAAATCTTCTTTCTGGTAATCTATCATATCCGGGGCATCGAGCACCACAAAGAGAGCATCGGCCTTTTCCGTTTTTACGTGATTCTATTTTAACTGTAATGGCTAATGATGGAAACTCCTCAAATTTAACATCTGTATAAACAAATCCCTTGATCTGGTGTACGCGATTTAGTATTGTCTTGAGTAGCATGTGGTCCTTTCAATTATAGAAACTTTCTTGCTAAAAAGAATCTACTATTTGAAAATCCACATGCTTACTTTATTATATATTTTTACCCACAAATTCTCCTATAGAGCCATTATTTTTGCAAAATCGCACTCTCATAACGGGTGTTAACCTCTTCCCAATTGATAACATTCCATATCGCTTCCAGATAATCGTTTCGTTTATTTTGATATTTCAGATAATATGCATGTTCCCAGACATCTATTCCGAGAATAGGTGTACCTTTTACAGGTGCATCATCCATGACTGGATTATCCTGATTGGGTGTAGACAGGATTGCAAGCTTTTTTTGGGGTGTAACAATCAGCCAGGCCCAGCCTGAACCAAATCGTGATGATGCTTCCTGATTGAGTTGTGTTTTAAAATTTTGCATGTTTCCAAAAGTACTGTTAATTGCTTTAGAAAGTTTTCCTGAAGGTTTTGTGTTTTTTTTGGGAGTTAATAATTGCCAAAAGAGGGCATGGTTATAGTGCCCGCCACCATTATTGCGAATTGTTGAATTATACTTGGATATATTTTTAAGAATATAGTCTATTGTTTTGTTTGACAGATTCGCTTCCTTTATTGCTTTATTAAGATTTTTAACATACCCTGCATGGTGTTTGGTATAATGGATTTCCATGGTTTGGGCATCTATGTAAGGTTCAAGAGCATCAAATGAATAAGCCAAAGAATCCTGCGTAAATTGAGCATTTAAGTTTTGGATTGTTATTGCAATTATAACAGTAAAAAGAAAAAGAATTGTTTTCATATATTTATCCCATTTCTATTTAGTTAATTAATAAAATGCAATCATTCTAATTTTTGAAAACGGTGCAAATACGGAAAGGTTAGTTATAATATATAATCTTTAAAGTATTTTTGCACTTACTTTTTCAATGTTTTGGTAAAGATTCTTCCAAATCCGGTAACTTTTTTTTGCAGGGATCACATGGGTCCGGGAAAGAAATACCTTCTATATCCCATCTTGCACGAGCTTCAATTGTATCACTGAACGTGAAATATGGCTCAGGTGAACACCAGGGAATTAAACGCCCTTTATCATAAATACCATTTTGGTTATTGTCAATGAAATAACTGATTAATCCTTTACCTGATGGTATTGAATCGAAACGGAAAAAACCATTGTTGTTTTCTGAAACTGTTGAAAATGAACTGTTAAATAATGTGAATAACCATTTAAGATTATTATGATGTGCAAAGCAGGGGGCTCCTCCCTGTAAGCTGACAGCTATACTGTCTGCATCTATGCATCGAACAGTAAGTACCTGAACTGTATCTGTAGAATCTCTTGGTAGTAAATTGTTTCCACTCAGATCGATTGCAAAATTGTCTAGTATATGTATCGAATAGTTATTCGATACACGCAATTTTCTTGAAGGTGTCAGGGTTGTTGTGTCAGAAAACTCTTTATTGGAAAATGCCCAAACTGAATCTGATAATGTATCGGTCATCAAAATTGAATCACAAAACTGCACAGGCTCAGACCATATTATTTTGATTTCAGGCGTAAGGCTGGAAATACCCTGTGGACTCCAGGACTTGAGTACTGGTTTGGTTGTATCTTCGGTAATAATTCCATTAAACAGTACTGTGTCGGAAACTGATGATGTGTCGTATGTTTTTTCTATCACGTATGATAGTCGGTATTGAGATGTGGTAAGGGGGTTTTTAAGTTTGATAGCAAACTTTGTACTGTTTTTAAAATGTAAATATCTAAGAATTTCCGGTTTTTGTGATGAATCCGAGCATGAAAGTGTGAATGGCGATATTACGAAACCGCTAAGTGAATCGAAAGCCCTGTTCCAGTTACCAAAAATCAAACGGTTGCTCGCAGGTTGTACAGAAACTATTCTTGGTAATGTTGTGTCAAAAGATGCCGGATAGAATTCTATATTGACTTTATTATTTGAAATCTTGATTAAAGAATCTTCAGGAAGATAAATCGGTTCAGACTCACCCTGAAGTTTTGAATCATGATTATTATCCAGAAATGCGATAATTTTGTAATCACCTGTTCCGATATAATTAATGTCAAAAAAACCGGTGCTGTCGGTTTGAAAAAGGAAATCTGGTTGTCCGGTAAATCCTGAATCCGAAACAGTTTTTTCTTTAAATAGAGCAATTTTTGGCTGCAAAAATTCTTTTGATGGATCTATTACGCATCCACTGATACTTCCGCTATCCAGTTTTTCTCCGGTAGAGAAAACCAGGTTGTAAGGTGAACTTATGGGGTTATTATGGAGATCTTTCAATGAAGTATTGATTACAATATGATAAGTAGACGAATCTTGGAGTTTGTGAAGAGGCTCAATTTCAAGACGGTTTCGGGCAACTTTAATCTTTAACTTGACAGGTGGAAAAATTGAAACGCTCCGGTCGGATTTCGGATCTATCCACTCGGAGAAAGCTATAGTGATTTTGGAATCAGTGTTTACTTTGGCTGATTCTGATTTGGGAATCGACCAGAGTATTTCCGGTTTTTCGGTATCGTCCGGACCACCTCCAGGGGCTACCTGATGAGCACAGTAAAAAAACAGTCCGAAAATACTGATTAAAAGTAAAGATATAAGTTTCTGCATCATTTAAAAATACTACCTCATTTATGTTTTTACAAGTAATCCCAAAAAACAGTGATGCAGTTCATATATTATATTGTATTAAAAAGTATAAATTTAGGAGGATATATGCCTGATTTTCTTATTCCGAAACTTGGTACTCCAAAGATAACATCTCCATATTCTCTTTCAAAAATGATTGGAGATCTGATTTCCAATTATGTTCATGAAGATGAATTTATCATATATGATGTTCACGCAACACCACAACAAACTATCATGTATGAGAAACAGAACCTTCTTGAAAAAGCTGGACCAAGAGAAAAAATTTACTTTGATCCGCAAAAAGTTCATGCAGCTATTGTAACTTGTGGTGGATTATGCCCGGGAATTAACAGCGTCATAAGATCAATTGTAATGACTTTATGGCATCAGTATGGTGTAAGGCACATCTCTGGGATCAAATATGGTTATCAGGGGTTGCTTCCCGAAAATAATTATCCTGTTGTGGAATTAAATCCCGAAAAAGTAGGCTATATACATCGAATGGGAGGAACTTATCTGGGGTCATCACGTGGTGGAGGGGACAGGGTAAAAGAGATCGTAGATACACTGGAGAAGCTAAAAATATCCATGTTTTTTACAATTGGAGGAGATGGTACTCAGAAAGGTGCATTGGCAATTGAAGAGGAGGCAAAAAGACGTTCGCTTGAGATGGTAGTTGTGGGGATACCTAAAACAATAGATAATGATTTAAGCTATATTCAGAAATCTTTTGGATTTGAAACAGCCGTATCAAAGGCTGTTGAAGCAGTTTCTGGTGCACATGTAGAGGCACATGATGCGGTAAACGGGGTAGGGCTTGTTAAACTTATGGGGCGCGAATCCGGTTTTATTTCAGCTTACACAGCGTTGGGGACCAATGATGTTAATTTTGTTCTTGTGCCTGAGGTTCCGTTTGATCTGGAAGGTGAAAATGGGTTACTGGCTCACTTAAAAAAAAGGCTGCTATCGCGTAATCATGCAGTTATAGTAGTTTCTGAAGGGGCTGGTCAGAATCTTCTTCCCAAAACCGATAAGTTTGATGCTTCAGGAAATAAAAGATTTACTGATGTTGGATCGTTTTTGATAGATCGTATAAAAGCATTTTTTGCCAAAGAGGGTATTGAAATAAATCTGAAATATATCGACCCAAGTTATATAATCCGTAGTGTTCCAGCTATTCCCAGTGACTCGGTTTACTGTACACGTCTTGGGACAAATGCTGTTCATGCTGCAATGGCAGGTAAAACAAGAATGCTTGTTAGTTTGATAAATAATACATTCGTTCATGTACCTTTTAGACTGGCAGTTTCAAAACGTAACCAAATAGATCCTGAAAGTCCTTTGTGGAGAGATGTTATGCAAGCTACAGGACAACCTGCGTTAATGAAAAACTGATTAGTGTTTCTTTTTTAAGGGATGTTAAATCACCATGCTTTTTAAGAAACGGTGATATACCTTTTTTCCGATTTGTCTGATGGCTGACAATTGTAATAAAAGGACCTTACAGTTGGAACCGAAGAAATCGAATGTTAATTTTTGTTAATTAGTAGACTGATAATGCTTTGAAAACAGAATCGTTGTTTTGTCAGTTATATTTTACGCCTGACCAGCATTTGATCATCTTAACTTAAAGTTGATGAATATTCTAAGCTGGATATAGTTAACTGTTCAAATCCATCCCAGGATCTTATTAGTTTTCCAATACGATTCCAGCGGATTTTCAATGGTAACTGCCAGAATGGAATCTGTTTATCCAATGAAAAATAGAGTATAAAAGCTTTGGCTTTTATAAAATTTCTGTTCAGATATCCCCAGTATCTGGAGTCAAGGGAGTTGTCACGATTGTCTCCCATCATGAAATAGTTATCGAATTTAACCTTATACTCATTTACAGGTTTGTTATCCAGATATAACAGCTTTCTGATATCCACTTCCGTACCGGGAAATGAACTTTTTACGAAGTTTATTATGTCGTCAAGACGTGTCCAGTCATCGGTTTCGAATTTCAGATCTTTGAAAGGTACATTAAACTCCTGGTTAGTAAATGGATCAATCATTTTTATGGTTTGATGATTTGCGAATTCTCCATCTATATAAAGCTGAAAATCTGCTTTGATATTAGACTTGGGGTTTTCCTGATGAATAAGCTGTTTAAAAAACAGAAATTCTCTTGTGCCAAGATCATGCGTTTTGATCATATCACCCTTGGCAGGAATATGTAATGGTGCAAATTCAGATATTCTTTTATCGAGTCTACCGTTGCGGAGATATTTCCCGTCTGGAGGAAGTTTTATGGTTTTTCCATCTACAATTAGAGATGTACCTTTGATTTCAATAACAGATCCAGGTCCGGCAACACATCGTTTAATGTAATCTTTTTTTTCCAGCCCTGGATATTTAAAAATGATTACATCTCCGGCTTTAGGATCTGCAACAGCCGGGAACCGTGTTGATATTCCTAATTCCTGTGAAAATGGAAGAATTGGTGCACCGTAAACAAATTTCAATCCGAGAAGAAAATCTCCGACCAAAAGACTGTCTTCCATTGATCCTGTAGGTATTTTGAATGCCTGAATAACATAAACAATGGCGATCAAGGCCATGATGAGTGCTGACCCCATTTCACGAAAAAAATGTAAAATGCCTGCTTGTTCAGATCGTCGTGCAACTGTTTTTGACAAGGAATCCTCCAGAAAATTATTTACATTAGATTTTATCAGCTATGATTGTAGCCGCCGAATGGCCGATACAAAGACCGAATAATTAAATGATTCTCTATGTTTACCGGGATCTGAACTGCCATAGAAAACGGCTGCTGCAAAAATCATTTATCAAACCAGTTGCTGGTATTTTTGTGCTTTTTGCATGTCAGTTTTTCACAACATTTTTAATCTCAGCATCTGGAGAATCGTCTCCATTCCATTCAGGTATTTAATAATTCTTATTTTAAAAATAGCTTATGCCATTAATGGTATTATTTAAAATAGTCCAATACGGTGGAGTGTAATCGTTTATTGGATATTACGATTGAACCATTATAAATTGAACGGTTTCCATAAATATCTGAAAATTCTCCACCTGCTTCATTTACTATACATGCAGCAGCAGCACAATCCCATGGTTTATCCAGCAGGTTGATACAGACATCCAGTTTCCCGCTTGCGACACACACATAAGAGTATGCATCCATAAATCCGTACGCATAATCCCAGGTTTTCATAATTGAAAAAAGTTTTTTTCCTTCATCTGATTCAGACTTTTCCAAAAATCCTAATCCGCTTCCCATAGCTGTTTGCAATCGTGATGTTTCAGATACCCGGATCTGTTTTCCATTCAGATAAGCACCATGGCCTTTTTGGGCCCAACAGGTAATTTTCAAAGCTGGAAGATGGATAATTCCGATAACAGGTTCATTTTTCAACTCTAATGCAATCAGGACACTATGGGTTGGAATATTTCGTATATAAGGCCGTGTGCCATCCAATGGATCGACTATCCATTTTCGATCATTATTTCCTTTGCAATTTCCGGTTTCTTCGCCTAAAAATCCATCATCGGGGAATGTTTCAAGAAGCTGTTTGCGAATCAGGTATTCACATTTTTTATCTGTTACTGTTACGGGAGAACTATCATCTTTATGTTCTACATTGAGGTTTGGCTGTAAGTCAAGATGCAGTTCACCGGCCTTTTTTGCAATATTAAGTGCAACTGATAATTCTGTATCAAATACCATTTATACTCCGGTTTATAATGTAATTTAAAATATATTAAGTAGAAGAGATTACGAAAATACTTGTTTTGTAAAACCTGGATAAAAAACAGTTTTTATAATATAATATGATACCCCTCTTTTAACTGAGCGATAGTTTATTAATTCAGGTAAAATTATTTTATTTAAAACGTTTTATCGAATAAATATTATTCGGGGAATATATGTGCATAAATAAAAAAACAAATAATGTACTATTTATGGTTACAATTTTTATCTGTTTTTTTAAGCTTGATGCACAGGAAATTATTATTAAATCTATAAAATCCTCCAAACCACCAGAAATTAAAGACAAACGGATTATTTATACAATTGATGTCAGTTTTGTGAGTTGTCCTCAGGAATACTGGTTTTTCTATAATTCGAAAAAGAATCTGCTGGTTTGTGATATATACGGGTATCATATTGAAAAAATACCAGATAAATTGAAAAGCATTCCATTAATCAGAGCAATGGATTTTAAAAACATGGAATCTGATCTGGCTTTGAATGGTAAGCGTTCCCAGTTATATTTTTCTTTAGAATCGGGGTGGCATTACAGCTCTTCATTGGTTTCTGGTGAAATTATTCGGTTGCATTTATGGAAATACCTAAAACCATTAGAGATTACCAAGAGAAAAAAGAATCGTTTCAGGAAAGTCTTTTTTATCACACTTGCTGGTATTGTTATTTCTGTTTTTTCTGTTACTATAAGTTCTTATTATTTGAACTGATTTTTCATGCAGAATTTCAAAAATAATTGTACTAACCGAATATACTACTAAGTTGTTGAAGAACTGTTTCAAATACGGAAACTTTCAATCATTTTGATTTCACTTGCATTGTATACCGTTTTGAGACCATATTATATCTTAATACCTGAATGGTTACGATTTCTTTACGTGAGTCTCTTTTGTGAGATTGTCAGCTGTGGGGAAGGCTTTGAGCTTAATCCTTGAAAGATATTTGCATGGAGTCCGAAGCTTGTGCCGGGTCAGAGTAGTAGTTAAGGTTTTTGCAGTCTTTTTGGCTAGTCTGTCAGGGGAGGTTCGGTTTTATTATTTTTTTTGAAAGACATAACAGGTTCCCATCTTTATGTCGTAATCGATCTCGACAATCATGGAAGTACGAAAGACTCGTAAATCATTCGCATCCATTCAGGTTAAACGTGAACAGTTAATGAAAATCCCATCATCGAGGGAGGAATTATGATCGGTATTAATAAGGCAATTTTAATCGGTAATCTGGGTAAAGATCCTGAGTTGAGGTATACTCCATCGGGGCAGCCTGTTGCCAGCTTTACTTTGGCAACAACCGAAAGGTGGACGGACCGTAATGGTCAGCGGCAGGATCGTACAGAATGGCATAATATTGTAGCATGGGGTAAACTTGCTGAACTTGTAAATCAATATCTCAAAAAAGGGCGAAGCGCTTATATCGAAGGAAGGATAACAACAAGGTCTTGGGATGATCGTGATGGTAACAAAAAATATCGTACAGAAATTGTTGCTAATCAGATTCAGTTCCTTGGAAGTGGATCTTCATCTAATAGTGCTGATTACGATTCCGTATTAGAGAATAATAATTCAGCAATAAACCAGCAGGGGTCTGAACCAGAATCTGTAATTGAGGATGACCTTCCATTTTAAGCTGTATTTGAAGGAACTGATTATTTTAATCTTAATAAATCAGTTCCTTTTTTTGATAACACCAATACCTTCCTGTTTTTTTGATATACGCCAATTATTATGCATTTTTATCCTGAGGTTATGGATGGTGCTTTACTCCAATTACCCCTTGTGTATCTCACTTAGTATTGATCACAAAGAATGCTACCGATACTGTGAATCCCGTGCGCAAGTAGGATCGAAATCTAATAATTCTGTATTGATCTGATCTCTGAAAAAAAAGATGTTTTTTTTGTGGTTTGATAATATCGTATAATAATAATAACCTGTCAGGTTTCTTAAAAATAGCTTTGAAAGTTATAACCGCTTAATGGATTGAGAACTGGTTAGTTATAAAAAATTTTAAAAACTGGCGGTAGATTTGCAATAGGTGGGAAGAATTTCTATATTATATAAATATATATCAGATCATATCAGGGAAAAGGAACGAACATGACGGTCGAAGTTTTGTTGTTGGCAATTGCATGTGGAATGACATTGTTGGCTTATATGATTGCAATAAATGCACATGGTCCAACCAGACTTAGTTTGTCATATTTAATTGCCACTGTTATGCTGGCTGCTACAGTCTGGGGTATTGTCCAATATGTGAATGCTGGTCAGGATGTAAAAAAGATGGCAGAGTTTAAGCAGTTGGAAATGGAAAAGAAATTGGCTGAGGAACGAGTAAAGTCACAGGAGGAAGCGCTGAAGGCGAGCAAGGAAAAGATGAGTATAGCAGCAGATCTCAATCAGATAATTGCGACAGGAACAGGGTATACATCTGCAATGATAAATGTAGATCTTCAGGACCAGAGTGCCGATTTGGAAACTCTTATGGGCAGGGCTGCTGATATAAAGAAAAAAGCTGATGAGTTAAAAGGAAAGTTTGAAAATATGCCGATAAAGAACGAGTATTATACTGAAGCCACTGAAATTATCAATAATGCTATCCAATCTCTTTCTGAAGCTGCTTATTATTACAGGGCATATTATTATTCTGAAAACTCCGAGCAGGAACGATCTAGAGAAAGAATCCTTCGACAAAAGGCCAGAAATGCTTATGATGACTTTCAGAAGGCCAGTTCACAGATAGCCTCTTCTGGGAAAAAATAATATCTTCTGTGTGACATTCATTTTTCTTAAGCTTGAAAAGCCAGACGAGAGGAATTATTTTGTAGAACCCTATTTTGGGGGAGTGAATGAAATTCTTAAATTACGTATCTGTTGATTCGAAATATAATCAAAAAATGTACGAAAAAGGATTTCTATTCGGGAGTTGTTATGTTTTTAAATTTAAGAGTTATACCTGAAGGACACTCTGAAATATCTGGGACAACTGAACTTGAAGCTCTAAAAGCAGATCTTCCTCCAGTGGATCGTTTTGTTTTTTACAGAGCTGAAATAGATCGTAAAAGCAAAGATGTTTATTTACATATATGGTACGAGGGCGTTTTTGAACTTCAGTGTTCGCGGTGTTTGAATACCTATAAATCCAAAATATCCGGTGATTTCAGGCTTGTTCTGAAAGAACTGCCTGGTAATCTTGCACAGATGTCCGGGGATGACAGTGCAGATTTCTGTTTTGACAGAAATCAGGATGTTATAGATATAAGTGCTGCATTATATGATGAAATCATGATTGCGGTGCCTCTCAAACCTTTATGTTCACCTGATTGTAAGGGTGTAAATATTTCAGATAAAGAAATCAAGATCGATTATGGAGATCAGATAAAGACAGAGGAAAAAATTGATCCGCGCTGGAATGAACTATTAAAACTTAAAAAGAGATGTTAGTTTAGTTAAACAATATATTTATCAGGAGGATACATGGCAGTACCTAAGAAACATACGTCAAGTGCCAGGCGGGATCGGCGTCGTAGTCATTTGGCGTTGAAACCATCAAAACCGGTTTTATGTTCACATTGCAAGCAGCCTAAAGTTGCTCATCGGGTGTGTAATAACTGTGGTTATTATGCTGGTCGGGAGATTAGTTCCCCAGAGGATTAATATTATTATTCAGATAAATGTATAGTGCTTGCTATATGTGGGTTTCACTATATGAAAGATATTCGGCTGGCTATAGATGTTGAAAGTGGAGATTTTGGTCCTGATGTTATAATTTCAGGAATAATTGAAGCAGAGAAACGGAGTAAAAAACCTTTTCATTCTTTGCTTTGTGGAAATAAAGACCGGATTGAAGGATATTTAAAAAAAAATAATACCGACCGGGGGCTTCAAAAGTTCGAAATCGTTCATTGTAGAGATTCAATTTTGCCTCAGGATAGGCGGGCCAGAGTTTGGAAAAAACGTGCAGATTCTTCAATAATTCGTTGTATTACTCTTCAGAAAGAAAACCGGGTTGATGCTTCGGTAAGTGCAGGAGATACAGCCATATTGATGGGGGCTGCATTATTTATTTTGGGTCGATCAGTTGGAGTTACACGGCCGGCACTGGCGGCATTTTTGCCGACTGTTTGTAAAAAACCGGTTTTACTTCTTGATGTAGGAGCAAATCTTAATTGCCGCATGGATCATCTGGTATCATTCGCGTTGATGGGTAGTTCGTATGTAAGTCGTTTTTTTGATCAGTTGTCGCCTGCTGTTGCTCTTTTAAATATTGGTAAAGAACCGGTAAAAGGTACCAGGGTTATCTGCGATTCAGCCGCAGAGCTTCAAAAGAAGTGTAAGAATTTTATCGGTTTTATTGAGGGAAATGGAGTTTTGTCTGGTGATGCAGATGTGGTGGTATGTGATGGCTTTACAGGTAATGTGCTGTTAAAAGCCTGTGAAAGTATCCTTGCATTAACAGAGTCTGTTCTTGATAATAACGCTGGGTTATTACGACTTATAAAAGGTCGTATGTCCATATTGGATCCTGAAAATTATGGGGCTGTTCCTTTTTTAGGAATTAAGGGCACCGTTCTTAAGGCTCATGGGAGTTCTTCTTCCAGGGCTATTGCAAATGCTATTCTGGCAGCCATAACAGCAGTAGAAAAAAAAGCTGTGTGGTCTGAAAATGTGCGGCCGAAAGGTTAAAAAATTGTGAAAAATAAAAGATGTGCACAAATAATATCTACTGGTACATATGTTCCTGAGCCAGTTATGACCAATAAGGATTTTGAAAAATTTCTGGATACGTCTGATGAATGGATTGAAACCCGAACCGGGATCAAATCAAGGCATATAGTACCCAGGGATAAGCATGTCGCTGCATCTGAATTAGGCGCTAAAGCTGCTGATATTGCAATGAAACGTGCTGGTATAGATCCAGATCAGATTGATGGAATAATCTGTGCTACTTTTACTCCGGATTCATTTTTTCCCTCAACTGCATGCAGAATACAGGCAACACTTGGTTGTTCATGTTCATTTGCTTTTGATATTAGTGCTGCATGTGCAGGCTTTATTTATGCGTTAAGCAATGCAAATGCACTAATCGTTGCAGGTAATGCAAGGAATATTCTTGTAGTTGGTTCTGAGGTGATATCGAAAACTCTTGATTGGACAGACCGGTCAACCTGTATACTTTTTGGCGATGGTGCAGGTGCTGTTCTTATGCAGGGTAGTGAAGAAAATGGGCGGGGAGTATTATCTACATACATGGCCAGTGATGGGACTTTGGGAGATATTCTTATGCTTCCGTCATGGGGAGAAAAACGTACTATGAAAATGAAAGGCAACGAGGTTTTTAAACATGCAGTGCGTATGATGTCTAATGCCTCTCTACGTGCCCTTGAAATGGCCGGAATAAACATGGATCAGATAGACCTGTTTATTCCTCATCAGGCTAATATTCGCATAATTCAATCAGTTGCAGATCATTTGTCTATTCCTGATGAAAAAGTAGTACTGAATTTACAAAAATATGGTAATACTTCTTCGGCTTCTATTCCTTTGGCGCTCGATGAAGTCTGGAATATGGGGTTGATTAAAGAGGGAACCAAAGTCCTTCTGACTGCTTTGGGCGGTGGAGTTACTGTCGGAAGTTCTATTGTACGTTTTTAGAATTTTTTAGTTTTGTGGAGTTTTTATGAAGTGTTCTTTTCTGTTTCCCGGTCAGGGCTCTCAATCGGTAGGGATGGGTAAAGATTTATATGACAGCTTTGAGGTTGCTAAAAGAGTTTTTGATCAGGCAAATGAAATAATTGGAAGAGATCTTAAGGAAATTATATTTTCTGGCCCTGCTCAGGAACTAACGGCAACTCAGAATACCCAGCCTGCTTTATTTATAATGGAAGCTGCAATTACTAACATCTTTGCTGAAAAAAATATCTATCCTTCATACACTGCCGGACATTCTTTAGGAGAGTACAGTGCTTTGTATGCAGCCGGGGTGCTTAGTTTTGAAGATGGTCTAAAAGCAGTGTCGAAAAGGGGTGAACTCATGGCTGCTGCCGGCAAAGATGTCGAAGGTACTATGGCTGCAGTTATTGGGTTAAAAAGTGAAAAAATTGCTGAAGTTCTTCAAAAGGTTGAAGGAGTAATTGTTCCGGCAAACGAAAATTCTCCGGAACAGACCGTAATATCCGGTGAAGTCGAAGCTGTTAAAATGGCTTGTGATCTGATGAAAGCTGCTGGTGCCAAAAGAGCAATTATGCTTCCTGTAAGTGGCGCATTTCATTCTCCATTAATGCAGAGAGCAGCTGAGGAGTTTTCAAAAGTGCTGGAATCAATTAATTTTTCAAATGCACGATGTCCGGTACTGACAAATGTCTTGGCAAAACCTGAAACAGAGGGATCTGTATTGAAATCTTTGTTGGTTAAGCAATTGACTAATCCTGTAAAATGGGTAGATATTATGAATAACCTGGAAAAACTTGATTATGGTATCTGTATTGAAACAGGACCTGGTATGGTTTTAAAAGGATTAGCTAAAAAATGTTGTGAATCAATAAATGTTGTTCCTAGTAACACTGCTACAAACATATATTCTCTGCTAACCAATTCATGAATTTTGTGAAAAAGGAGCCAATAAGTGATCAACCTGAATACAAAATCAGCTTTAATAACCGGTGGAGGGCGCGGAATAGGGAAAGAGATCGCTCTTACTCTTGCAAATGCCGGTTGCGATATAGCTATTAGTGATATTGACCTGGAAACCGCTCAGGTGACAGCTTCAGAGATTGAAAAACTGGGGCGCAAATCATTGGCACTGAAAGCGGATGTTTCTAATGCTTCTGATGTTGAAGAGTTATTCAGGTCATTTTTGGAATCGTTTGGTAAAATTGATATTCTTGTAAATAACGCAGGAATTACCAGAGACGGGCTTCTTGTGAGGATGAAAGAGGCAGATTGGGATCAGGTACTCAGCGTCAATCTTAAAAGCGCATTTTTATGTTGTAAAGAAGTTGCTCGTCCTATGATGAAAGCGCGTTGTGGAAAAATCATTAATATTGCTTCGGTGGTAGGGCTTATGGGAAATGCCGGACAAGCTAATTACAGCGCATCGAAAGCTGGCTTGATCGGATTAACCAAAACGCTTGCAAGGGAGTTTGCCAGCCGGGCTATTAATGTTAATGCTGTTGCACCAGGTTTTATCAGGACTGCAATGACCGATAAATTAACCGATTCAGAAAAAGAGAAACTTTCGGGTCAGATTCCAATGCAAAAACTTGGTTTGCCAACAGATGTAGCAAATGCAGTGCTTTTTCTTGGTTCATCATTGGCAGATTATATTACCGGGCAAGTAATTACTGTTGATGGTGGGCTTGTAATGTAGTGTGGGTAATAATCATTTTATAACATTAGAAAACCAATTGTCCCTCTTGAAAGGAGTTCGTTGTGAGTGAGATGGAAACCAAAATTAAGCAGATTATTGCTGAAAAACTGGGTGTAAGCGAAGATAAAGTAAATTCTCAAGCATCTTTTGTTGAGGATCTGGGTGCTGATTCTTTAGATCAGGTCGAATTGATCATGGCTTTTGAGGATGCATTTGATGTTGAGATTCCTGATGAAGATGCCGAAAAAATGAAAACGGTAAAAGATGCAATGGAGTATTTACAAACTAAGGTTTGATTATTGCAAAATTTCTCGCTTACCGTTCGGTAAGCGAGTTATAAAGTTGTTTTTTATTAAAATAGTTCATTTATCACGAGGATTGGAAAAAGTCGCATGTCAAGAAGTGTGGTAGTCACCGGAGTAGGTATAGTTAGTCCGGTGGGAAATGATATCGATACCTTCTGGAGTTCTCTTTGTGCAGGTAAATCGGGGATAGACAGAGTTAGTGCGTTTGATATCTCTGATTATCCCTCTAAAATCGCTGGTGAAGTAAAAGATATCGATTTTAGTCAGTATGTAGATCCCAAAGAGGTTAAAAGAACTGACAGAGCGATTCTTCTGGGCGTCGTTGCAGCGGAAAAGGCTTTAAAAGATTCAAAACTGGATATATCTGCTATAGATACAACAAGATGTGCTACTATCGTTGGATCGGGTATTGGTGGTTTGTCCACACTGGAAGCTGAACATACAAAACTTATTCAGCGGGGGCCCAACAGAGTTTCTCCGTTTCTTATTCCAATGATGATTCCTGATATGCCTGCAGGAAGAATTTCTATTAGTTCAGGATTTAAAGGGCCTAATTATGCTGTTGTGAGTGCATGTGCATCAGGTGCTCATTCGATTGGTGATGCATTCATGATTATTAAAAGTGGAGTTGCTGATGTTGCTATGGCAGGTGGAACTGAAGCTGTTATTACACCATTGGCTTTCGCCGGTTTCTGCTCCATGAAAGCATTATCTACCCGAAATGAAAATCCGCAAAAAGCGAGCTCTCCTTTTGATAAAAAACGTGATGGTTTTGTGATGGGTGAAGGGGCTGGAATTTTAATTCTTGAATCTCTGGAGCATGCTCTTGCAAGGAATGCCCATATTTACGGTGAAGTTATTGGTTATGGGGCATCTGGAGATGCTTACCATATATCTGCTCCATCACCTGAAGGGGTAGGAGCACAAAATGCAATGAAAAATGCTCTTGCGTGTTCCGGTTTAAAACCTTCAGATATCGACTATATTAACGCTCACGGAACATCAACATCACTTAATGATAAATATGAATCTTGTGCAATAAGAAAAATTTTTGGTGAATATGCCGATTCGGTTTCAATAAGTTCTACCAAGTCGATGACAGGGCATCTACTTGGGGCTTCAGGTGCCATAGAACTGATCGCATCACTTTATGCTATTAAAGATGGTGTGATTCCACCTACTATTAATTATGAAGACCCGGATCCGGAATGTGATCTTAACTATACGCCAAACACAGCCGTAAAAAAGAATGTCAGGTATGTGATGAGTAATTCTTTCGGATTTGGGGGGCATAATGCCTGCCTGATTGTCGGCAAATATGAATCCTCTAAAAACAGTAACTAAAATCATTCGATCTGTCTTGTGGGTACGTAGACGCCAAAGACAGGTCGAAAGCTCTTTTGAAAAATTGCAGAAAACCCTGGGATACCGATTTCGGTCTATAGGTATTTTAAGACAGGCGCTTACCCACAAATCTTCTGTAGCTCCAGAAGATACAAAAGGGTTATTTTCAAATGAAAGACTGGAATTTCTAGGTGATGCTGTTTTGAATTGTCTGGTTACAGAGTATCTGTACCTTACTTATCCGGATAAAAGTGAAGGGCAGTTATCCAAAATAAAATCTTTGGTAGTTAGCAGAAAAATTCTGGGAGAGATCGCGGTATCATTTAATTTAGGTCAATATCTGATATTTGGACTTTCTGAAGAAAAATCGGGAGGAAGAAGTCGGTTGTCGACTTTGTCTAATGCGTTTGAAGCAGTTTTGGGTGCTGTGTATCTTGATGGAGGATTGGAAGCCGCAAAAGGTATACTGAATCTGTTATTATTTAAGCGGATTCCGGAATTTCTCAGGGATGAGCGGAACATTAATTACAAAAGTAAAATTTTGGAGATCGCACAACATGATGGTTTTGGAATTCCAAAATACGTTACTATTGGTACATCAGGACCTGATCATGCAAAAGAGTTTAAAGTGCGTATTGAAATCGCAGGGATTACTTTGGGTGAAGGTGTTGGCCCGAATAAAAAAATAGCTCAACAGAATGCAGCTCAAATAGCGACAAATAATTATAGTAAAGAAGAGATGTTATCTCGTCTCAAAGGAGAAGGAAAAAATGAACTGGTTTCTGACTGAAGAACAGCAAATGATTATTGATACTGCGCGCGAAATAGCACAGAAAAAAATTCTTCCGGTAAGGGAGAAATATGATCATGAAGGGATTTTCCCTTGGGATGTTGTAGAAGCATTATCCGAAGTAGATTTGTGTGGACTTTATATTCCAGAGGAATATGGAGGGTTTGGTGGCGGTGTTTTTGAACTTTGTCTTGCTGTTGAAGAATTATCAAAGGTGTGCGGAGGAATTTCGCTCGCTATGGCAGCTACTGCTCTGGGAACATTTCCTATTCTACTGTTTGCTAATGAAGAACAGAAGAAAAAATATCTGCCACCAATTGCATCAGGAAAAAAACTTGCCGCATTTGGGTTAACAGAAGCTAATGCAGGTTCGGATGCTATTGGTATGATGAAAACCACTGCCAAACTTGACGGCGATCATTATGTTCTTAATGGTACGAAACAGTGGATAACAAATGGTGAAAACGCTGAAATATACACTGTTCTGGCTATTACAAATCCCAGGCGGGGGGCTCGTGGTGTTAGTGCTTTTATCGTTGAAAAAGGAACACCCGGATTTACATTTGGAAAACATGAAGACAAAATGGGCATCAGGGCATCAAGTACGACCGAATTAGTATTTCAGGATTGTCGTATTCCAAAAGAAAATCTTCTTGGAAAAGAAGGAATGGGTGCAATAATCACAATTAATACACTGAACTATTCACGGCCGGGTGTTGGTTCACAGGCGTTGGGTATTGCGGCTGGTGCTCTTGATGATGCGCTTGCATATTCTCGCCAAAGAGTTCAGTTTGGAGCACCTGTCTCATCTTTTCAGGCTGTTCAGCACATGCTTGCCAATATGGCTACTGAAATTGAAGCTGCGAGAGCTTTATTATATGCAACAGCACGAACCATCGATGCCGGTGAAAAAAAGTTCGCCAAAGAATCAGCAATGTCAAAACTGTTTTGTTCCGATGTAGCCATGAAAGTTACTGTTGATGCTCTTCAGGTTATGGGCGGATACGGGTATATGCGGGAATACCCAATGGAAAAGAGAATGCGTGATGCTAAAATCACACAAATTTATGAGGGTACAAATCAGATCCAGCGTAATGAGATTGCGCTGCAATTGATTAAAAATGCTGCATCCTGAGCATAAAACAGTTTTTAGTTTTTTGAGAGGGCGTTCATGTGAACGCCTTTCTCTTTAATGGAGAATTAGGATGGGTTTACCGATTCAGATTGCACCATCTATCCTTTCTGCGGATTTCCGTTGTATCGAAAAAGAGGTACAAGCTGTTCAAAACGCAGGAGCTGACAGAATCCATTGTGATGTTATGGATGGAAACTTTGTGCCCGATTTAACTTTCGGGCCCATGGTGATTGAAGCTGTAAAAAAGTGTGTTTCGATACCGCTTGATGTACATCTTATGATTTCAGAACCGCATAAACATGTTAAACAGTATTGTGATTCAGGGGCAGACATTTTAGTCATTCATGCTGAAGAGTGTAAAAATATACCTCAAATTATTGAATCTATTAAAAAATGTGGTATTAAAGCAGGTATTACTGTCAATCCTGACATATCTCTTCAATTCATATTTCCTTATCTGGATATGATTGATCAGGTATTGATTATGACTGTGTATGCCGGATCAGCCGGGCAAAAATTTATTCCCCAAATGTTAGACCGGATCAAAACTGTATCTGATGAAATCAAGAATAGAAATCTCAAAGTCGATCTTGAGGTTGATGGAGGTATTAATAATCAGACTGCTGCTAAATGCATAAAAAATGGGGCTAATGTATTGGTTGCGGGAAGTTATATTTTTAATGAGAAGAATTACAAAACACAGATTGAAAGACTCAGAAATGCTACGGTCGATTCCGATTAATAAAATTTACCCGATCTTTATTGTAAGCTTTTTGTTTCTATTAATTTTTAATTGCAATAATAATCCTGTAGACTGGTATAATGATGATCTGATAGAATTTGAAAGTGTCTGGCAGTATCTCAAAGTATACAGTATCTATCAGGATAGCAGTATTTATGAAGGAAGAATACCTCAAAACCCTTTTCTGTTTACCCATCCCCAGGAAATTCTTGAATCGGCCTACGATACACTTAAAAATAATCTCTATACAACATATTATGATGAAGGCCCGGAAGGGTTATATTCAACAGCAACAGCAATGGCTAAAGCCTATAACAGATATGTGTGGCTTGATACATTAACAGACAGTACTGTGCTTCTGAAAATCGAAACATTTCTATTCCCACAAGTATACGATCAGTTTATAAATTGCATAAGTAAAATTGAGGACTTCCCGAACATGATTATTGATCTAAGGGATAACAGGGGAGGCGACCTTGATATACATGAGTCTGTTCTTGAGGCATTTCTTCCATCGGGTGAAGAGTATATAATGGCTCGTGAACGAATTTACGACCAGCATGGTAATCCAAAAGCTTATACCAGAAAATGGCATCCATGGGTTACAAAAAAAGATTCCAGACAAACTCTGAAAAATAAAGAATTTGTTATCCTTATTGATGGTTATACCGCAAGTGCATCAGAAATTTTTGCTTCTGGGATGCGTGAATGCAAAGATGCAGTTATAGCCGGCAAAGAAAACAGTTATGGAAAAGCAATCGGACAAATAAGATTACGTCGTAGAAAACGCCCCACAATTCAGATTACTTATCTTCAGTTAAGAGAAATGAGCAATTACGATTACCACAGGGTTGGATTGAAACCAGATGTTTTTATACCAGATAGTTACAATGAAGATCAATTGAAACTGCATGCCGTAAAAATACTTGAACCTTCTGCAACTGGTTTAAAAAAGGCTTCTGAAAAAAAAGTTTCGCAAATATACGGATCTGTGAATGGTTTTCGTATTATATCTGAATAAAGTATGAAATAATATTATCAAGCTTTGCTGCAAATATGTTTAAAACAGTTATTGTTGAAAAACTGGTTTATGGTGGTTATGGTCTTTGTCGAAGTGATGAAGGCGTCGTGTTTGTGCCGGGAACATTACCTGGTGAACATATTCGAATTCTTCCGGAAAAGAAAAAACAGGGTTTTATTACTGCGAGCCTTCTTGAAACTATCAAGCGATCTCCGCAAAGAAGAACCCCGCGATGTAAATGGGCTGGTATTTGCGGAGGGTGTGACTGGATGCATATCCGGTATGAAGCTCAACTTGAATTGAAAAAAGAGATATTTCTTGATTGTATAAAGAGAATCGGCAGAATAAATGATAAAATAAAACCCCAGATTTACAGCTCTCCTGAGTTGAATTATCGTATACGGGCCCAGATAAAATCAAACAATATGGGACAGACCGGTTTTTTTAAGAAAGGCACAAATCAAGTAGTTCATATTGATAACTGTTTACTCTTATCGCAGCGGTTGAACGAACTATTGAGATGCAAAAAAGTATCTGATTTGGTTAAATGTAACGAAATCAGCAATTTAAAGGTTGTTGAAGGAGAACTGGTAGTTGCATCTGATCCCCTGTTGCCTGGTATTACAGAAAAGTCCACTATTATGAAAATCGGAACAAAACATTTTAAAGTACATGGGGGCAGTTTTTTTCAGAGTAATCGGTTTCTTATGGAGAAACTTGGGTTATGGGCAAAACCGTTTGTTGGCGGGAAAACCTGTGTGGATCTTTATGGGGGTACCGGTTTTTTTTCTGTAATGCTCTCCTCTAATTTTAAACAGGGAGTATTAATTGAATCGGTAAGTGATCAGGTTGAAAGTGCGTGTGCTAATTTCCATAATAACGGAATTGCCCATTTTAGTGCCATTAACCTTTGTGCTGAAAAGACTGGCCAAATAGTAAAGAGTTCCCCTGATCTTCTGATTGTAGATCCTCCTCGTCCTGGACTTACAAGGAAGGTGCGTGAGTTTATCTCACAGTTAAAGCCAAAACAGTTGTTGTATATATCCTGCAATTCATCAACACAGGCAAGGGATGCAGGTTTTTTTGTAAATAGAGCAGGTTACAATATCAAAGAAACAGCACTATTTGATCTTTATCCCAATACACATCATCTGGAAACGGTGATTTTGTTTGAAAAATGATATCAACAATAATTTGGGACGGACTATCTTTTTACTTTATGTCGAATTTTATTAAAAAAAGTCTCTTCTACGCGATCTGCAACGCAGATATTGGAATAACGACACGGTTCGAGGTTCCATAAGCAATGGGTGTGGTGTCGAAAAAGCTGATCACAGAATAACAAAGGTATTGCTTATTATGGACCGCAAACCACTTGTAGTTTCCAAAAACGATTACGAGTACTCTAAACTACCGGCAGTGTCGCTCTCGCAGGTCTATTGTCAATTAATCGTCTTTCATTTAATAGGGTTTAACAATATTAATTTCCGAAATTAATAGCAGATGTTTGATTTACTTGTAAAAAGGTTGCTGATTAAATCAAAAATTGCCAAATCCATGCAATCCTTCATTAATTGAGATACATAATCATGGTATGCTCCAAGAATATTCAACGCTTTCATATAAAAGCCAGGAATTTGGGAAAAACCTTTTATCACTTACAATAGGTTAAATTTTGTATAAATCTGGGGGCAGATTGTATTATCCTGATATAGATTGGGAGGATTTGATAAAATTATTATTATAGACTTTTTGACAGGCAAAAAGAAGAAATAATAATCAGGTTAATCAATTCTTGATATCAGAAGTGTTAAAGTTGTATATGATGCAGGACGTTTTCTAATGATGCCGCCTTTCGCTTAAAATTCAGTTAAATTACCTTAATTAAGAAAATGGAAAAAGGTATATTAATAATTTTCATTTAGATATTCCATGTTAAATTAAAGAGCAAGAAGGAAAATGGTTTATAGAAGATATTTTGTTTTATGTGTGTTTACACTCTTAATGATTGTAGAAAATGCTGTATCTGCTCGATTTACTGATTATCCCTATTTTGCGGGCCTGAATATTACCCAGAATTTTCGTAAGGGCAATTATAATCTGTCAAAAGGGTTTGAACAGTCTGTAAGACGAAACAATATGGTAAGTGCAGGAGTACTAGTTGGTAAAAAGTACAGCCTTTTTTCGAATCTGCGTTTTCAGGTTCCTTTTATGTTTGACTATGGAGTAGTGCCTGAGGATACCCTTGAAGATGTTTATTTAAGTAATGGGGAAACAGAAGACCTGTTATTGAACAGCACATTTTATCATGTTGGTTTTGCACCCCAAATACAGTATTGCATACCAGTTACAGTGACAGGACAGTTTTACCTTTCGAGTGGTGGTGGGTTGCACTACTCAAAGATAAAAGAAAAAGAGCATGTAGTTGATCAGCCAAAAATGCGAATTATTAATGAAGATCTGATTGAGGAGAAAACTTATTGCTTTAGTGCTGATGCCGGAGCTGGTTTCGAGGTTTTATTAAGAAAGTTTGTTTGGGCATTTCAGTACACATTCCGGTATTGGAAACCGGTGAAATATAAATTTAGTAAAGATCTTTTTCCTTTGTATAATGTAGATTATTCGGAACATTATTTTTCTCATAATTTTCAGATAGTGGTTTTTATCAGAGGTGTCCAGTAAAAATGAGCTGCAATTATTCTTTTTTTAAAGCAATACGGTGATGTCTTCACAAAAGACATGACTATTGAATTACATGTTAATGCCGGAAGCCCGACTCGTCTATAATGAAAATTTATGCATAGTTGATTCCTGATAAAACAAAGGAAGTCAGATATTAATAGTTAAGATATTTTCCGATTATCTGTGCGCATAAAACAACTGTTGCGAGTTCAGTTCTGAGGCGGTTTGGTCCGATTTTTATAAGCTTAAACTGTTTCTCTTTGAAAATGTCGATCTCATTTTCGCTGAACCCTCCAGGTGGTCCAATGATACAGGTAATGTTATCATGTTTTTGCTCTTTTGGAATTAGTTGCAGAGGTGACCCGTTGGGATCTGCGACAAAAACCGTCTGTGTTTCGTTTAAAACAATATGATCAAGATTGATTGGTGAATCAAGAACAGGGATAAACGGAAAAAGGGATTGTTTTATTGCAGTAATCATTTTGGTATGGAATCGGCACCTCTGTTTTTTCCACGAATTTTGCCACCAGTTTTTTTGTGAATGTTCAGTAATAGCAGGTGTAATTCTGTTAATACCAAGAGCTGTACAATCTAAAACAATCTTTTCAAAACTCTCTTTACCTGTTATACCAATTATTATATGGATAGAGCAGATACTACGGTAGAAAAGTTTTTTCTTTTTAATTATACCGGTAAGGATGTTGTTCGTTATCGATTCTGCGACACAGGTAAATATATTTCCTTTACCATCAGTAGCTTTAAATTGATCTCCTGCTTTTAGTCTTAACACATTTACAGCATGGTGAGTTTCGGAGTGATCAAGCAATAGATGGTGCTCAGTTATCTGTTCTGAGTAAAAAAGAAAGTGGTTATAGTCTCTCATTTGACGATTCTCCGGCACTGTCGGTTTATGAAAATGTAAATATAAATAATCTCAGTCGTTTATGGAAAATGATGTATCGTTAAGAAAGTAATTCTTGTCGGCTATGGATTGTAGTTCATAATAAGACCGTAGTACTTTACTGTAATATCTTAACGGAAGAGGTTCTTTTTTTGTCAGGTATGTTCTGATTGTACCTGGGCCGGCGTTATAGGCCAGTAGGCCGAGTTTAAAACTTTTGAACTGTGTTATCAGTTTCGTGAGATATGCGGTTCCAAGGACAAGATTAATTTCTGGTTTAAAGAGGTCATCTCTTTTAAGTGGTAAAAGTTCAAGCCGTTTTGCAACGCTTTGTGCAGTTTCAAGTTTTAATTGCATAAGGCCAAGCGCACCGCTGAGTGTACCGCTTCGGTATCTTCCCAAAGCATTAGGATTAAAGACACTTTCAACATGAATGACTGCCAAAAGAAGCAGGGGATCATATCCAAATTGTTTACTGTTTTTGTAAACAAGCTCCGAGACTTTAACTATTGTTTCGCGGGGTATTTTTTTCCCGGCAAATGAGTAGAGAATTTGCGAAATTCTGTAGACATCTCTTAAATGGTTGAGTTTGTTTTCATTAAGAATACTGGATTTTTTCAGTGAAGATATTTCTTTTGTCAGAGTATTACTGTAAACCTCATTTTTAAGTATAATAAGGCACATTACAAACAGTGTTCCAGAAACCAGCATAACAAAAACGATGCTGGTGAGTTCTGAAAGCCAGATCTTGTTTCCATGAAAAAGGATTCCAATATGGAATTTAGAGTGTTTCATTTCTTTTTTATAGTTGTGTCGCTTAGAATTCCGAGTTGTTCAAGCGGACCAATACGATCTTTGAGCTTTGAGATTTCTATTGAAGATTTTTCTTTCCATTGTGTTAATTTATGAATTTCACTTTGTTGTTCTTTTACGTATCGGTTTTGTAAATTTATTATATAAAGCAGAGAAAAGAAGAGACCGCACAGAATTGTTAGCAGGAAAATTGCAACAGGACGTGAGATGCGGATTCCTGTTTTGCGTGAAAGAATAACTCCACGTCGTTTCAGGGCATTGATAAAGGTTTTGCCTGAAAGGGAATCGGCATCTGGATAAATGGAAAAAAGATGAGAAAAAGGAGAAAATGCTCGGGTTACAGTCTCATTTTTAAAGATAAATTTCAGTTCACCACCTTTACCCGATATGGTATTAAGTAATTGTAGAAACATCTGAATAACTGATTTGTCAATAAATGAAATTTCTTCAAGATTAACAACGAATGCTCTGTTACCATCATGAATTAAAGTTAAAAATTTTTCACGCATTCCGGGAATTAACTGCTTATTGAATGAGCCTGAGAGAGTTAACCACACTGCGTTGTTGCGGTTTTCAATCAATATGTCAACACTTTCAGAGAGCATCAGAAATCTCGGCTTTCTGTCGAATCTTTTTACAACTAATTTTTCCTACAAGTTTCTGATTGGAACTGGGATTCAATTCGATATCAGAAGATAAAATCATTGTTATACCCTGTGATGGAGAGGGTACAGGCAGACACCATATATCCAAAGGCTTAAGGCATTGAAAAATAAGCCTTATTCCACTATGTAGATCATCAATATGCCATTTCGTAATGGATTCAATCTGAAAATATTCCCATCCGACTTTTTTACAGTTCCTGGAATTGAAATATAAGCAGACATTGTCAGTTGAAAGACCGGGAAAACTGAAAGAAAGTTCAGTTGCAAATTTAAACTGATAATTTAGCAGTGATGGATTAGAGAATTGATAAACGAATGACAGCGTGGGGCTGTCTCCCAGCAGTCCGAATACTTTTTCAATGCGAATGGGGTATTGATGTTTTCCCTGAAGAAATGAGCCCTGATGAAGCAGTGTGGTTTTAATCCCGGATGATGTTTTGTGAACTTTGTAATCAAAAGGTTTATTAATCAGGTATTTATGATTCTCTTTGTAATTATTTACAAAATCCCAACCTTTGGTGGTGCTGTCAAGAAGATGATCCAGAAACCAGGTTTTTGATTTTCCGCATTTTATTATATTCGCTGGAGAATGATTAAGGTCTGTATAAGTAGCGCAAAGATTCTGTTTTCTATTGATATAATCAAATTCAAAAATATGGCCGCCTTTATTATGATCAATAAACAGCTTTAGAGATTTGTTTGATAAAATAATTGTTTTAAAACCATTTTTCAGAAAATCGGCTATTCGGATCTGTCCACCTTTGGTATTTGCTTTTTGTGTTATCAGGTTTTCGGTATTTATGAGTTTTGAGTACGACCATAATCGGTCTGAAACATTTCTGAAACCAAAATCTGTTCCCGGCAAAAGCCGGTTTATATCATGTACAAAGAAAAGCTGGTGTTTTATAAGGTTTTTTAGTTTTTCATCTTTAAGTGATTTAAGTTCTTTATAGTTGTCTAAAATTTTACGTTGAAGAAGTCCGACATGATCATAAGAGTAAAGATGATTTAAAAAATATGGGTTGTTTATTGTTGCATTTTCTGAATTTCCTGCAAAAAGGCTGGATGGCATATGAAGTGAAGATGGAATGTACTGAAGGCCTGGGGGTTGAATCGTTTCGATATGTCGGCTGATTTTTACTGACTGGAAATTCAGGAGGTGTTTGTCCAGATCAATTGCAGCATATTTTAACCATCGGTAAGGGGAGCTGCCCTGCCGGGTAATTAAAGGTATCATGTATTGAATTGTAAGAAATTTTTCTGTATATATTATCTCTGTATCTTGAGAGAAAAACTTTTCAAGCCAGTTTATCAGGTTTACAGGAGCAGAAGCAGGATGTATGGAATGAGAAAAAACCAGTGGAATAGATTCGCCCGCATTTTCGGTAATCCAGTAACTATGTAACAGATCCGGTTTT
>DATGNN010000051.1:0-2948 GCA_035306725.1 Chitinispirillaceae bacterium
CCTGTCTGGGTCGATATTCCTCTATTTTTAACTGGTCGATGAACCAATTGTATAAAGGGCGATGTACTTCAAACTCAAGGGTGCAGACAGAATGTGTAATGCCTTCCCAATAATCGCATTGGCCGTGTGCAAAATCATACATCGGATAGATACACCATTTGTCGCCTGTGCGATGATGGTGTGCTTTCATGATGCGATAGATTATCGGGTCGCGCATATGCATGTTAGGTGATGCCATATCGATTTTTGCGCGTAATACTTTTGAACCTTCCTCGAACTCTCCGGCAGCCATTCGCTGAAAGAGATCAAGATTTTCTTCGGGTGTCCGGTCACGGAAAGGGCTATGTATTCCCGGCCGTGTCGGAGTACCTTTTTGGCCACTAATAGTATCTGCATCCTGGTCATCAACATAGGCTTTTCCTTCGTTGATAAGCTTAACAGCAAATTCAAAAAGTTTATCGAAATAGTCGGAAGCATAGAACAAGCGGTCTTCCCAATTAAAGCCCAGCCATTTTACATCCTTCATGATGGAATCCACATATTCCATTTCCTCTTTTGAAGGATTGGTATCATCGAACCTAAGGTTGCATTTACCACCAAACTTTTCGGCAATGCCAAAGTTCAGGCAGATAGATTTGGCATGCCCTATATGCAGGTACCCATTAGGTTCAGGAGGGAATCTTGTATGCACCCTGCCATCATTTTTACCTTCTTTTAAGTCCTGTTCAATCTGTTGATGAATAAAGTTAGACTTCTTTGCCGGCTCTTTGTTCTCAGTTCCGTTTGCCATATTATTTTTTTTAACTTCGATAATCAGAATGCAAAATTAAAAAAAAGCATACCAGTAAAAATTATTGCATCTATTATTTCTCTGTCTTCAGCACTTATTCTTAATTTCGTGAAAAAAATATGTGTATTATTGAACTGGAGGGGCTTCATTTTTATGCCTACCATGGTTATTATGAATCGGAAAGAATTATAGGTAATGAGTTTGTTGTTAATGTTTCTGTAGAAACTGATTGTACTTTGGCAGGCCAAACAGACCAGTTGGAGGATGCATTGAATTATCAGCAGGTATATGATATCGTAAAAAAGGAGATGGGAATTAAGTCCAATCTTTTAGAACATGTAGCTCAAAGGATATTGAATTCGTTGTGGAAGTCATTTCCCGGATTGGAAAGTATAGCTGTAAAAGTAACGAAGCTAAATCCACCGATGGGAGGAGAAGTCGAAAAAGCAAGTGTCACACTCAGGCAAAGAAAATAGTTTCTTAAGAAGGTATTGCAGAAACTGTAAATTTTCATACATTTGCAATCCGAAATAAAAATGGTTCCTTGGCCGAGTGGCTAGGCAGCGGTCTGCAAAACCGCGTACGGCGGTTCGAATCCGCCAGGAACCTCGTAGGTTACTTAGAAGTCTCTGTAAGATAATAAATTACAGAGACTTTTTTGTTTGTGGTGGTGTCTATAAAACAACACATGAATTCTCTGCTTGCAAAAATTTTAATGTATGGCAAGCATAACAAGGAGGTTTGTTAAAACAAATTTTGATGACCAGCGTCATCTAAAGTTTGTAATAAAAGACGGTCGACATCACCGTTGGGAAGTAGTATCCAGGATAAAACTGCCACTGGTTGATTTCAGCTCCGGGGAGTACCATTCATCTTTTTTGTTAAAGACAACTCCCCACTCGGGAACATCCATTAGAAGAAACTAATTGTTATCCGTTTAGCGCTGCACCCGGAATCCAACATAAAATGGACCGCTACCGGGCTTAAAAATATTCATACTGATTAAGCATCTTATCTTCTCCTATGAATTGGGTTCTCCGATGCATAATTTGAATACTACAAGAGTTTCAAAAATTATAATTTTTTCTTTAAAAAACGAAATATCAATAAATAAAAAGCATAGGAATATGGAGTATTTATTATAATTCTTCAAGCATAAATTTTTATAATTCTTTAATCGATTTATATTTAGAATCAGACAAAATAAACATTATGAATTACACAGAAACCGGAGGTACTACCACCTTATCTTATCTATCTACAAGTATTTGGGTCTTAATGATTGTTGTTTCTACCATTTTTATAAATATAGAATTTATTATTAGAAAGAAAGTCTGCTGCCGTGAACCTTTAATTTTACCTCCTAAAACAACATATGTATGATTGAAATTTATAATTTTAACGTTTTCAACTTAAACTAATCTTTAAGAATGAAGCTAAAATACCTGCTAAATAGTAAAGGAATAAAACAAAAGTGGCTCGCGAAGGAACTTCAGGTTTCTGAAACAACTGTTAGCAGCTGGTGAAACGGAAAGAGCTTTCCACGGGAAAATAAAATAATGAGAATGAGTTTTTTGTTAGATGGCTCACCAGAAGAACTAAAGAAAAATCTATGAACGGGTCATTAAAATATTCTTTTGGCTTTGTTGCTGCGTCTTTAAGACTGAATGAAACAATTCTTATTGAACGTACTTTTAGAGAGGGTGGATACACTGATTATAATAACATAGACAATAAAGTTGACTTAATAGGTCATGGTAACACCAGAACATGCAACCGGCAGTATAGGGAGCTGGCAGAAAGATTAAGATCACTTACTTCAGCTGAAAAAGATTTATTGGTTGGAAATGATTTGACTTCCCGACGACAGATTGCCTTTTTGGGAGTATGCAAGCATTATCTTTTTATTCGGGAGTTTGTACTTGAGGTGTTGAGAGAAAAGATGCTGGTGTATGATTATCAACTTACTGAATCTGATTATTTGAGTTTTGAGCGCAAAAAAGAAACTCTTGACCTTCTGGCAGATTCAACCCGTCATAAAATTAAACAGGTAGTATTCAAGATTCTGGAACAGGCTGGAATCATTGACAACGTAAAGAGCTTAAAGATTCAGCCACAGCTACCGGGGCAACAGGTAATCGATGCTGTAATGGAAGAT
>DATGNN010000052.1:0-5788 GCA_035306725.1 Chitinispirillaceae bacterium
AGCCGAATTTAAATGTCCTTACGGCACAATAGTATCGGATTGGAAATGGGATAATGGTATTGTTAACTACAAC
The DNA here is from genome assembly GCA_035306725.1 of Chitinispirillaceae bacterium. GTDB lineage: Bacteria > Fibrobacterota > Chitinivibrionia > Chitinivibrionales > Chitinispirillaceae > JAAYEB01. The sequence continues at coordinate 74 of DATGNN010000052.1, forward strand.
ATTGTTGTACCTCCTAACAGCAGTGCAACTTTTTATTTACCTAAAAATGCGGAAATACTTGAGTTTAACAAGGGAGAATTTAATAACATTAGACTGGATGCAGGATCGTATACTTTTAAAATAAAACTTAATATCTAGCTCAAAATAACTAAAGAAAAATGTTTACTTGGAATAGGTGATATTTTCTACAGCTAGTTATAATATAATATGGAAATCATATTGTAGAATATCTGATAATTTAATATGAATACAACAACTGAAAAACAAAGTAAACCAAAGAATGGAGTAAAAATTAATTATCTGATTTTTTTTACTCTAATCTGCATTGTATCTCTTTTTTCATTTTCTTGTTCAAGCAATCCAGAGAAACAACAAAACGTTCAGGAACGACTGAATGAAGAAACATTTAAAAATCCGGATCGGATTTACTACCCTGAAACCTGGTTTCATTTTATAGGTGGAAATGTGTCTAAAGATGGAATTACCGCAGACCTGGAAGCAATATCCGAGGCTGGATTTTCTGGAGTTCACCTGTTTCACGGACAATTTGGAGGAGAGTGGCCCGGAGTCTCGCCTCAGATTAAAGCTTTGAGTGAATCATGGGATGAACTTATCCTTTGGACTGCAGAGGAATGCAAACGATTAGGACTCAAATATTACATGCAAAACTGTCCAGGTTGGTCTTACGCGGGAGGTCCCTGGATAGAACCTGAAAACTCAATGCGACACCTTACATATTCACGTACAGATATATCAGGTGGACAGGTAGTTAGTTTACAGCTCGAACAACCTAAGAATACAACTGAGGAGTGGCATAATTATAAGGATCTGTTTACTATCGCTTTCCCCACACCTGAAGGTGATTCGGGAGAAAGATTAATACCTGCAGATGTAAGAAGCAGTCAACTTGAACCGGTAATTCGAGATTGTCTGATCGGTCAAAAAAAAGTTAAACTACCTCCTTCCACATCTGGGCCCACAATCATAGATATAAGTTTTTCAGAGAAAGTGACAATAAGAACAGTTGAATTTCCTCCCATCGAATCTTTTTCACACAATTGGTGCTATTCACCGGGTGTTACTGTATCTGTTTATGCAATAACATCAGATAAAAAAGAGGAGATTGCCCATATAAAAATGCCTCCTAGCAGCTGGCAGGATGACCAACCTGTAACTATTGCATGTAAAGAGGTGAAATCCGACCGATACAGAATTGAGATTAATAATCTCCATGATATGGAACTCTCTTATATTAACTTTTACACTGCAGCCAGACAGCAGAACTGGGAATCCGAAGCCGCATGGACTTTACGCAGAATTATGAGAGAGGATTTTCCTGAACAGACAGAAAAGTCATGGGTAGATCCATCTAAGATTATAAACATTACAGATCTTATGGATTCTTTGGGATTACTGACATGGAATGTTCCCGAAGGTAACTGGACTTTGTTGAGAATAGGACATGTGAATACAGGCCAGAGAAACGGGCCTGCCCCACCAGAAGCAACCGGTTGGGAGGCTACTAAGCTTAATGTCTCCGGGATAAGGGCAAATTTTAATGGGTATATTGGCAGATTGATAAACGATGAGGGTGTACTTAAAGATGGTTTACTGAATGGAATACTGCTCGACAGCTGGGAGTGTAAAACTCAAACCTGGACAAGCGGACTTGATACGATATTCTCGGATAAATGGGATTACTCACTCTTCAGTATGTTCCCTGCACTTTTTGGGTATGTAGTAGGCGATCCGGAAAATACATCATTGTTCCTGCGTGATTGGCGCGTAACACTTAATGATCTGCTCGTGGAAAATTTCTTTGGTGAAATGAATCGTTTAGCCAAAAAAAACGATTTAAGACTCTCGTTTGAAACAGCCTCAGGTGATATTTTCCCCGGTGATATATTGGAATACTATAAATACGCGGATATTCCTATGTGTGAGTACTGGCACCCCAGGAGCGAATCTTATATCGGCAGTTTCGAATTTAAGCCGGTAAAACCGGCTGTTTCTGCAGCTCACATGTATGGAAAGAAGAGGGTAGCTGCAGAAGCATTTACTTCATTCGATTTAACATGGAATGAGCATCCAAGATATTTAAAAGATATTGCCGATATTCATTTCGCTGAGGGAGTAACCCATCCTGTATTACATACTTATACACATAATCCCAGAACCGATTTTCTCCCTCCTGGCACCTCATTTGGCTCAAAGATAGGAACTCCTTTTTTACGTTTACAAACCTGGTGGCAGCATATGCCATTATTCACCGATTATCTTTCCAGGTGTACCTATATGCTTGAGTCAGGCCACCCGGTCTCTGATGTTCTGATGTATCTTGGTGATGAACAAAATCACAAACCGGATCAATCACTCGATTTCCCTGAAGGATACAGATATGATTATTGTAACCCGGACGTATTGTTAAACAGGTTATCTTTAAAAAATGGCCGATTGGTAACACCCGAAGGCATATCATACCGATTGCTCTGGCTGAATGACTGTAAACGGATGTTACCCGAAACTCTGGAAAAAATTCTCTCTTTTGTTAAGGATGGAGCAATTATTGCAGGTGAACCACCTCTGAATATTGCAACTCTGAGTGGTGGAGAACCATCAAAGGCACGTTTTCAGAAATTAGTGGAAGAATTATGGGGAGATGGCACACATAAAGTAAGAAATGTGGGTAAAGGAAAAGTATATATTGATGATATTGAGACCGTTCTTATTTCTGAAAACATCGTCCCTGATGTACGAGTTGATTCAAAAAATATACGCTGGTATCATCGTCAGACAAGTAATGCTGATATCTATTTTATATCTCTGCCTCCTGAAGATGGCTTTCAGGGAGATATTACATTCCGTAACAATAAAAAATTTGTTGAGATATGGGATCCTATAACAGGAAATATCAGAGTGGCAGAACCAGTAAATATGTCCGGTGAAATTACAACACTTTCCATGAATATTCCTGCAGGAGCCTCATTTTTCGTGATATTCAGAAATAAAAGCTCTGATAAAAAGGATATCGAATATAACTATACCGAAAAAACAGAGGTAACACAACCATGGAATATAAGTTTCCCAAAAGATTGGGGAATTGACACTTTATCCATTCAAATGGATGAATTGAAAGCATGGAAGGATATCTCTCTTTCTAATGAAGGCAAATCATATTCAGGAACCGCACATTATTCAAACAGCTTTAACTTGAATGAATTCCAACACGACAAGAGCTACCTGTTGGATCTTGGCAGAGTAGAAATGATTGCAAAGGTCTATATTAATGGTAAATATGTGGATACAAAATGGTGTTATCCTTATCAAATGGAAATAAGCAGATATCTAAAAGAGGGGAATAATCTTTTAGAGGTGGATGTAACAAGCACTTGGTTTAACCGGCTTACCTATGATGCAGGATTACCCGAAAACGAAAGAAAAACATGGACAATCAGCGGACCTGAATCCGGCTCAACATTAATAGAATATGGATTATTAGGACCTGTAAATATTTTTTCAGGCTCAGAAAAGTATTAAAAAACGAGTGGAACAAATATAACGTTCCATTGGAAATTAGGAAATGGTAATTATATTGTTGAATTCTTATTTTAAGAATGAATTTTCACTGTAAAAAACAAATAGTATGAAAACATCTAATAGAATCACTTACACACTCATTTTCATAACCATACTGGTATTTTCATTTCATACAGCTAATGCTCAGGACAAATTATCCGGATCATTTGATGTTGAACTGAACGGTTATGCAGGAGACAAATTGAAAGCTTCATATAATAATCGTATCCTTGCGCAGGATGCAGACAGATTAATTACACCTTTCACGGCAAGAGATGAACACAGTTGCTGGCAGAGTGAGTTTTGGGGAAAATGGATCACATCTGCGGTACTGGCATATAAATTTAACCCCACAACGGAATTGGCTGAGAAATTAAAATCGGCTGCTTATGGATTAATGGATACTCAAACAGAAGATGGTTACATAGGCAATTATGCACCTGAAAGCAGATTGAAAGCGTGGGATATATGGGGAAGAAAATATTGCATGCTTGGGTTAATAGCCTATTACGATATTACACAGGATGAAAAGGCTCTGAAATCAGCAGCAAAAGAGGTTGATTTCCTTATGAAGGAGCTTAAAGATAAAAACGCCAAAATTGTATTGATGGGTAATCACAGGGGTATGGCCGCATCGTCTGTATTGGAGCCGGTTTGTCAACTATATACACGCACTGGTAATAAAAAGTATCTGGATCTTGCAGAAGAGATAGTAAGACAATGGGAAACACCAGAAGGACCTCAATTGATTTCAAAAGCTGATATTCCTGTATCTGAACGCTTTCCAAAACCAGCAAAAAACTGGTATGGGTGGGATCAGGGACAAAAAGCGTATGAAATGATGTCATGCTACGAAGGATTACTTGAACTGTACAGGATAACCGGAAAAGAAGAATACAAAGAAGCTGTTGAAAAAACATGGCAAAGTATTATCGATAGTGAGATAAATATTGCAGGTTCCGGTTCAGCAATGGAGGCCTGGTTTTCAGGTAAAGAAAAACAAACCATGCCAATAGCCCATTATCAGGAGACTTGTGTAACTGTAACATGGATAAAATTCAATCAGCAATTGTTACGTCTGACAGGAGAGGCTAAATATGCTGATGCAATTGAAAGGACTTTTTATAATGCACTTTTAGGTGCAATGCGCCCGGACGGTTCTGATTGGGCAAAATATACTCCTTTGTCAGGGCAGCGACTTGAAGGTTCTGAGCAATGTGGGATGGGACTTAATTGTTGTAATGCCAGTGGTCCAAGAGGTCTGTTTACAATTCCGCAGACAGCTGTTATGCAATCAGATAAAGGAGCCTACATAAATTACTATATAGATGGTACTTACCACTTTAAAAGTCCGGGGAATCAGACGATTGTTATTGAACAGAAAACCGACTATCCTGTTTCCGGTAAGATTGATCTGAACATTAAAGCAGGAAGTAATGATAATATGGAGATTGCTATAAGAATACCTTCATGGAGTTCAAATTACAAAGTCCTTGTAAATGACGTCCTTGAATATGAAACCGGTGATAGTTCTCCCGGAAGTTATCTTAAATTGAAACGTGAATGGAAAAACAACGACAAAATTTCTATTGAATTCGAGATGAGTGGAAAATTACACCGATTTGGTGAGTCTCCGGAATTTATAGCTGTTACCCGTGGTCCCATTGTTCTTTCAAGAGATGAAAGAATAGGTAATCCGTCGCTTGAGGCTATACTAACACCAGTAATTAACGAGAAGGGTTATATAGATTTGACTATAGAAGAATCGACAAATCCAGAACTTCATATGATTTTTTCTGCTCATTTTATACCGGAATCATATACAGAACAGGGATCACAGCCCATAAAAGTAAATCTATGTGATTATGCATCTGCCGGCAACAGTACAGATAGTTTCCCATTTTTCAAAGTCTGGCTGCCTCAACTATATAACCCAAGAAACTGAAATTTAAATGAAAACAAAGAAAACACTTACTTATCTTACATTAACTCTACTTACACTACTTTTTACAACTTCTTGCTCAATTAGCTCAAAAGGTAGCGTGACTCCTGTTAACTTAACTTTAGAGTATCTCACAAACCCATCTGGTCTGGATATAGAAATGCCTCGATTAAGCTGGACTTTAGAAGCTACAAAAG
>DATGNN010000053.1:0-4151 GCA_035306725.1 Chitinispirillaceae bacterium
AAAATTCGAAATCCTAAAAACGAAATTCGAAACAGGAAGAGAAATCGGAAACCAATCAGAAATAATCGGAATAAAATTACAAACAATCGGATAAAATCGGAAACAATAAGATAAAATTACAAACTTTCCAGTATTAATGAATTGAACAATTAATAATAAGATGTGCATATAATCCGGGTTTATGGAATTGGATTTTAAATATTGGAATTTGTTTGAAAATTTTATTCTTATTGGGATTTGTAATTTTCTTAATCAATATCCACTTCAGTGGAATAAGGAACAGCAGCATTCCGCGGCCGTTATGTTGAGCAGCACCTGGACTTAAGAAAGAATTAAGAATTAAGAATTAAGAATTAAGAATTTGGAATTAAGAATTTGGAATTAAGAATTTGGAATTTGGAATTTGGAATTTGGAATTTGGAATTTCATGCTCGCAGAGCGCACACGACCCCCGCGGCAACTCATAAGTGTAAAGCGGCAATTTAAGGCATACTCGCCATCATGGCTGTATTGTTTGTTGGCTAAGCGGGTTCTTCAAATCCGGAATGTGCACCTGATTTTATTCTCATTCTATTATTTTTTTACACTATCATCCCATAGAAATGTAGCGAATATTGCTCGATAGAGGCATTTTTTTGACAAATTACTATAGCCATAAGTAAATATTTTATACATCGAATTAAAAATCGCCTTATTTTATAGGCCTTTGCTATGGGATGGTAGTGATTTTTTTAATATCTTTAACCAATTGTATTGATGCTTCTATTTCTACTTTTCTTACAGATACACTTTCAACATTACACCCGATTGGAATTTTTTTATATTTCGAAAAATCCAGAAGCTCAACAAATTGCTTTTTTAAAACCTCAACTGACTTATTCAGGATATCCTCAGAATTCTTCAAATCATTTTCTAACCATCGTGGTATATTTATACCCAGCCACTTCATAAATTCAAGTGTTTTTAATGATCCACATGGAGTCAGAGTAAATAATATTGGAACCATATCCATGCTATTTGTTTGACAATAATAATAGTAATCTGATAAAAAGTTCTTTGAAGCTTCTAAATTATAGACTGCCTGAGAAATAAAAAACTTACATCCATTATCAATTTTCTTTATTACCCTAAGGTGTTCATTGTATTTAGCAATGTGTCTTTCAGGAATGGTTACACCACCCAGAATTATCCTGGAACCGTAACGTTTACATAGCCCATAAGCATCATCCAATCTCATTGTATTGATTTGCTTCGAAGATGATGCGCCCACAAATACAGAAAAATTATCATTGCAATCCGTATTGATAAAATTGACCAGTTCACTTTCATTATACTTACCAACAGCTTTGTAAATAATTTTAGGAATTTTCAAATTCTTTAGATAATTCATTCCGTAAACGTTTGAATCAATTGTTGGCAGAAAAGGGAATGTACGGGTTTGGCTTGTTCGCTCTGCCTCATCCTGTATGTCATAGATGACCAAAGCATCAATGTCCAAACCATTGAGCCTGTCGACTTGTTTACTTGCAATCTCAATATTTTTTTCGGGAGAGTTCGTTTTTTTGGGTGGAGTAATTCCGTAAGTTATAATCCCGGGTTCCCTCTGCAAAATTTTTCTTTTTAACAAGCCCATTACCTCTTTCAAAAAGTCGACTCATGTCTTTGAGAATTCATGGTTTTATTATTTTTTAATTTCAAATTCTTCATTTCATCTGCTGCGTTCGCAGCAATATCTTTTAATTTCAATAGTTCACCTTTTTTATTTTTCAAATCTATAAAACCACCTTTTTCAGTTCTTGTTTTTTGTTTCGTGCGTGCTTTTCACTCTTTTTTCGGTGGTGGTTTCATTTCTCATACCAGGTTTTTGCTTACAATGTCTGTTTCCCGCAATTAATGTAATTTAAATAAAAGTATACCCCCTGTTCAAACTGGATCACTAATACACTATATAGCGGGTTAGTTGATTTTTTCTGATTGTTTTCATGCTTTTTCTTTGGTTTTATTTCGAATTTCGAATTTTTACTAGCTATCGGGGGGGCGTGTGCGCTCGGCGACCAAGAAAATCTTTTAAAAACATAATGATTTCCTGATAATTCACCACTGAACAATAATAAAATCCAATACTGAACGTAATAAATTCGACTTTCCAAATTGTTAAGTATCTGATATAAATAGGTATACAGGAATTTTATTTGCATTGGTATAAAATTAACAACGTCTGATTGATAACAGGCAAACAATATCATATTAACTTTAATGGAGGTTTAGAAAATGCAAACTTTGCTGAACCGGTGCCGGTATGTTTTACTGTTATCAGGCTCCTTTTTTGCACTTAACATATTTGCTGTTGATGTAATAAAGGAACTTGATTACGATCAATATTCTGGTACCTGGTACGAAATCGCCCGATTTCCTAACAAACACGAAAAAGGAATGGTCGAGGTCACGTCAACCTTTAAACGCCGCAAAGATGGCAGGTATGAAATCATCAATGAGGGGTATAAAGGTTCACGAGGCGGGAAAAAAACCAGTATCAAAGGTCTTGTGCAGGTTCCTGATCCGAAAGTCGCCGGGAATATGAAAATAAGGGTCTGGTTTTTTACAATCGATTACAGGGTTATTGATGTGGATCAGGAAAACTATGAATATGCGCTTGTTACCAGTGAATCCAACAAATATTTGTGGATATTCTGCAAATCTCCGTTTATGGACCCAAATGTATACGAAAAACTTGTTGCTTCAGCAAGAGAAAAAGGTTTTGATACAGACAGGCTCGAGAGAGTTCCACAGGACGCAAACTGTGCAATTGTAGAACGCCGAAAAGAATCCGGGATTACCGGTTCCTGACTGCTTTTACAAAAGAGGTTTACGAGGGTTTTCCGGATCTGCAAAACCCTCTGGTATCTCCTTTAATGTACTTTGGGCATTAATAAACTCATTTGCTTCAACAGCAAGTCTGAATCGTTGAAGATCCTCTTCAATACGATAAGAAAAATCGGAACCTAACATATCCGGTTTGCTGTCGTGCAAAAGCGGAAAGAAAAACAGTAATCGCAACTGTAAAAGTGTTGAAGAATCCGGTTTGGGAGTCAATATCAGTATTCCTCTGTGAAATATATCCGGATTGTTTTCAGAGTGCCATTCCAGCCTGTTTTCATGCTCTTCAACTATTCTTACATCCCAGATTATCCGTTCTGTCTGATCTGCTAAAAGGCTTGTCCATCGCGAAACATGTGAACTGATATGAATTACATTCTCCAGAAAATGAAGAATCCGTGGCAGATTCTCAAAGTTTCTCCAGATCCGCAAAAGTTGTTTTGCATTTTTATGAATAACAATTTCCTTTTTAACCCAAATCTCTTTTGGTTCCTGCATAATAATTCCCCTGAAGCGTGTATATCAGGGAATAGCAAATAACTTACCAGTGTTTCAGGCCTGTGGTGGTCCATGTTTTGCGTTCACAAGTGTCAGAAAACGGCAGTTCTCTTCCAGGAAGAAAAGGGAGGAAAATATTTATGGAGATGCAGCCGAAACCGTTTGTCTGGCAGATGATTAAGGAGGCGGTCGAAGTCCATGGCAACAAAACAACCAATATCGCTGTACGCGACTGGATTCTGGAACATTACCCGGGTACAAATGTAAATACCATTCTCAATCAGATAATTGTTTGTACAGTTAATCATGAATCCCGTGTTCATTATAAGGAAAATAACAGGCCAAGAAGATGTGATGATATTTTCGATTTCCTCTACAGGTCTGAAGCCGGGAAACTGGAAATGTATGATCCCAGATTACATGGCTTATGGGAAATCGCAGAGAATGAAAAAGGTGTTCTACTGGTAAAAAAAGTAAATGAATCAAGGGAGAATAAAAAAGATGAAGTTTCATTTGGAAGTGGTTATCTGGAAGAACATCACTTAAGAACATATCTCGCAAAAAATCTTCATCTGATTGAAGAAGGGTTACAATTGTATGTAGATGTTTTTGGTAATGACGGGGTTGAGTATCCAAGTGATTTCGGGCCTATTGATATTTTATCTATTGATAAGCAGGGGAGATTTGTAGTAATTGAAATAAAAACCGAACGTTTCACAGATGTTTCAAGTGGACAAATTCTTAAATTCCGAAACTGGGTCAGACGTCACCTGGCT
>DATGNN010000054.1:0-5199 GCA_035306725.1 Chitinispirillaceae bacterium
AGCATCTTCATTTTCTTCACATTGGGTGCCTGCCTTTCAACATCCAGTGCTCCCATATATACTACACACTGCAAGCCTTTTAAGGCACATACTGTTGCTGTTGCCACACCATGTTGTCCGGCACCTGTTTCCGCAATGATACGTTTCTTGCCCATAATACCTGCCAGCAATACCTGGCCTATCGTGTTGTTGATCTTATGGGAGCCGGTGTGGTTAAGGTCTTCACGTTTTAAAAATATTTTGGTTCCGAAATGTTCCGATAAGCGTCCTGCATAATAAAGTGGGGAAGGACGCCCTACATAATCTTTCAACAACTGATTGAAATCCTTTTTAAATTCATCCGATTCTATGATTCTGATATAATTATGTTTAAGCGCATCGATGTTCGTAAACATCATTTCGGGAATCCATGCACCTCCAAATTCCCCGTAATATCCTTTATCGTCTGTATTGTAATTCATGAAGTAAATTTCTATAACTTTAATTCAATCAATTAATCCAATCCTTTCTGTATATGATCGGTAAATGTTTTAACTTTTGAAATGTTTTTTATTCCCGGTTCATCTTCAAACCCGCTGTTGATGTCAACTCCATAAAGCCTTTCGTGATCAAGTAAACAAATGGCTTCTGCATCCTCAGGCTGAATGCCTCCACTTAAAAAAAATGGAATTTCTCCTGTATATTTTTCCAGTATGTGCCAGTTGAATTTCTTACCTGATCCTCCCGGCAGATTACTTTTGGTGTCAAACAAAAAGAAATTGACACAGTTGTTATAGGATTCCAGTGTTTCAAATTTAAAAGATTCATCCACATTGAAGGCTTTTATAACTTTGATGCCTTGCTTTTTCAGTATGTTGCAGGTAGCGGGAGTTTCCTTTCCATGAAGCTGGACATATTTAAACCCAAGGTTTTTGGTTAAACCCATTATTTCATAAATGCTTTCATTTACAAAAACTGCAACTTTATTCTTAGATGTATCAAATAACCCGGGATCAGTATTATCTCCAGCAAATCTTTTGGATTGGGGATAAAAAATAAAGCCTAAAAAATCGACGGGTAATTTTTCTATTTCTGCTCTATTCCCGGGGGTAGTAAGTCCGCAGACCTTAATTCTCAATATCTTTTTCATAGTGCATCAATTAACTCTTTGCATGCTTTTCCCGGGTCTGATGTTTTCATAAAAGTTTCTCCTATCAGGAATCCGTTGAAGCCATTCCTGCGAAGGTATTGTATTGTTTCTACCTCCGATAACCCGCTTTCTGAAATCTTAATGTAAGCTTCAGGAATCTGTTTAGCCAATTTTACGGAAGTTTCCACATCTACTTCGAATGTTTTCAGGTTCCGGTTGTTTATCCCTACAAAATCTACTGATTCATTAATAAAACTCAGTTCTTCTTCAGCATGAATTTCCAACAAAACTTCCAGTCCCAATTCTATAGCTGTTTTGGCAAGGTCTTCCATTTGTTTTCTTTCAAGGCAGGCAGCAATCAGCAATATAACATCAGCTCCATGTGCTTTTGCTTCCACAATCTGATAGTCATCAATTATAAAGTCCTTTCTCAGGATTGGCGTATTCGGATTCGTTAATCGTGCTTTTTCCAGGTTCGCAAGGTTTCCTCCAAAATAGGAATGATCGGTTAGTATTGATAATCCGGATACTCCTGCCGTAACATAAGCTTTGGTTACGGCTTCAACCTGGGCGGAAGGGTTTATAACCCCTTTGGAAGGTGATTTTAACTTAAATTCTGCGATAATCCCCGAAGCACCGGGAGTTAGCAAAGCGGATTTTAATGAGTTACAGGTTCTGTTATAACTAAAACGGGTTTGAAGCTCCTGTTCAGGAACAATTCCTTTTTGCCGGCTAACCTCCTGTCTTTTTGTATCCGTTATTTGTTCAAGTATATTCATATGTTTTCCACTTATAAAGCCGATTCCTATATGTTTGCCTTAACATCTTGAGCATGGAAAAATGTACCAGGCTGTTGATGATTTACAACAGCTTTTAATTTCTGCAAAGCTTTACCACTTCTCAGTGCGTCATTTGCCATATCAACACATTCAAGTAAACTTTTTTCAGGATAAACCAGATTGAGTCCCATTGCTGCATTGGCAACTACCACATTATTTTGTTCTTCAGTACCATTGCCTTCCAATATTTGAACGAATAGACCTGCGGCATCTTTTACTGATTCTCCTCCAAAAAGACTTTCAGCCTTTACTTTTTTAAATCCAAAATCGGTGGGCGAAAGATAACCCTCTTTTTTATTTCCCGCAAAACGTGTTGATCCTGTTAAGGAAACTTCATCATAGCCCGCAATACAATGTACAACCGTATAATTCACATCCAGCGTATCATATACATTTTTATAATGTTCGAAGTTTTCAGTATTGTTTACGCCTAATAATTGGTATTTTGGAAATGCCGGATTCACCATCGGGCCCAAAATGTTGAAGAAAGTGTAAACTTTTAACGCTTTTCTTACAGGTGCAATGTGTTTCATAGCCGGATGAAAAAGGGGAGCATGCATAAAACAAAAATTGCCTGTATCCAGATCTTTTTTAAGTTTATCAGATTCATTACTGCAATTATATCCTAAATATTCCAACACATTTGACGATCCGCTGGTTGATGAAACAGCATAGTTACCATGTTTGGCTACATTAACACCGGCCCCGGCTATTATAAAGCATGCCAGTGTGGAAATGTTAAAAGTGTTTTTGCCATCTCCTCCTGTGCCGACAACATCAATCGGATCGTAATCCGACAGGTCAGTAACAAGACATAACTCCGCCATGGCATCCCTGAACCCTGCCAATTCGTGGGAAGTTATCGGACGCATTTTAAATACCGTTAAAAATGAAGCAAATTCTACTTCACTGTGCATCCCCATTCCAACTTCATATAAGCTTTGTTTTGCTTGTTCTCTTGTGAGGGTATTCCCCTGAAATAAGAATTCTAAAATATCTTTCATAATACAGATGTTTTTTGTTTGTATGTTAAAAAATCCAGGCAATATGATTATATCTTTATCAAATTACTAGTCTGTTTTCCCCGGTTGATGTCAGATTTTCGGTTTTGTTGAGCCAGTTTTCAATGATCTTTTCGCCTAAAGGTGTAAGTACCGATTCAGGATGAAATTGTACACCCTCAAGATCATATTCCTTGTGTTTCATAGACATGATATCGCCTTCATCATCATAACTTGTAACTTCAAAGCATGAGGGCAGATTTTCTTTTTGTACGATCCATGAATGGTATCTGCCTGCATTAAATGTTTTGGGCAGTTCATTAAATAAATAGGTTTCAGCAGCCGTGACATTGATGGTCGTAGCCATTCCATGAATTACACGGTTCATATTCTGTAACTTACCTCCAAAGACAACTCCTATAGCCTGATGTCCGAGGCATACTCCAAGAATACTTTTTTTGCCTGCATAGTTTTTGATAATTTCAAGTAATTTTCCTGCTTCTTCAGGCAGGCCCGGCCCGGGTGATAATACAATGCGATCGTATTTTTCAATCTCATCCAATTCAATCTGATCGTTGCGAAAGACATCCACCCGGCAGTCAGATAACTTCCGGATGACATGCACAAGATTGTAGGTGAAAGAATCATAATTATCGATAATCAGCACTGAGTTGTCGTATGACAAATCCTGGTCACTTGATGCAGATGATTTGTTAATCAATTCGGTTGTGGTGTATTTATTTATTTTTTTCATGTTTCAAGATTCCGGATTAATGTACTTGTTCTTTCTTTTTTGATGTGGTAGAAGCTATTTCCTTGGCCAGGATTATAGCTTTTTTGAGGGCAGCCAATTTATTGTTTACTTCCTGCAACTCGTTTTCTTCTTTTGATTCGGAAACGATTCCCGCTCCTGCCTGATAGTATAAACGGTTATTTTTACTGAGGAACGATCTGATTGTAATGGCATGGTTCACTGATCGGTCGAAACCCAGGAAGCCAATACAGCCACCATAAAACCCACGGTTCTGATTCTCATACCGGTCGATGAGTTCCATGGCTTTATATTTTGGTGCCCCTGATAATGTTCCGGCCGGAAACGTTTCTCCCAATACCTTGATGAGGTTGGTATCTTCGGAAAGCATGCCCGATACCTGAGATACCAGATGAATTACATGTGAGAAAAACTGCACTTCGCGGTAGACATCAACTTTAACATGGCTGGCATTTCTGCTTAAATCGTTACGTGCCAAATCTACCAGCATTACATGTTCTGCATTCTCCTTTGGATCCTCACTTAATTGTCCGGCCAGTTTCCGGTCTTGTTCGTCATTGCCTGTACGCTTAAAAGTTCCTGCTATCGGGTGTATAATCGCTTTATTTTTTTTAACTCGCAGTTCAGCCTCCGGACTGGATCCGAAAATTCTATACGTACCGTAATCAAAATAAAAAAGGTAGGGAGAAGGATTAATGGAACGAAGGGCCCTGTACACATTAAAATCATCCCCTTCATATTGTTGGGAGAACTGTCGGCTTAAAACAATTTGAAATACATCGCCCCTGTAGCAGTGTTCTTTTCCTTTGCTCACCATCAGTCTGTATTCTTCGTCGGTTATGTTCGATGTTTCATCACCTAAAATTTCAAAATTGCCATTAGAAAAATTGAGGTTGATAAGCAGGTTATGTATATAGTCCAGTTGTGATGCCTCCCCTTCCATCAGATTTTCAATCATGAAAAGTTGATTTGTATGATGGTCGATGGCTACTACATATCTATAAAAGCTATACCTGACTTCGGGGATATGATATCCCTCTGATTTTGGGGTACTAAACTTTATACTTTCAAAATGTTGAACTGCATCATAGTTGATGTATCCAAACAAGCCGTTTGCCGGAAGTTCCTCCCCTTCTGTTTCAACATCAAATAAATTGTAGAAATCATTTAATTCATCATGTAGCTTTCTGTCTGCTGCGAGCATGAAGTTCTCTTTTTCTCTTCCCGGAAGCTGAATAGTAACTTCTCCTTCATCTACTATAAAGTTTGCTGCCGGGCTAAAACAGATATACGACCATGCATTTTCATGTCCGTGGTAATCGGAACTTTCCAAAAGTATCGCCTTCGGATATAAGGATCTTAGTCGCAGGTAAATGCTTACAGGAGTTACTGTGTCTGCCAGTATCTTTCTTATCTCGGGTTTATATTTTAATTTTTCTGATTCCATCGTATTTTAAT
>DATGNN010000055.1:0-13106 GCA_035306725.1 Chitinispirillaceae bacterium
ATCTTACGAGATATTTTCGGACATTTTTATTCCAAAACAGTATCAATTTACTTAAGTCAATTCAGCTGTATTATGGGTTCTTTTAACATATCTGGAGATTCGAACAATTTAATATCATTATTATTTTCCAGAAAAAACTGAAGCTGCCAGCTGCTTTCCAGCAAAATGGCATACTTACCGGCCCTGTCCTTTACAAGAGCAGACTTCAGAGGCATGGAAAGCTTTGATAAATCTGTACTTTCATTATCAATCCATCTTGCAATTGTCCAAGAAGCTGTTTGCAGTCTGGACTCTGCACCATACTCCGATTCCAGCCTGAACTTTACCAGGTCAAACTGAAGCGAACCAACGGCACCCAGTATATAGTTTTTTTGTGACGTATTGGCGTCTGTAAAAAGATGAACAAGTCCTTCCTGAACAAGCTGCTCGAGCCCCTTTTGAAATCGTTTGAAACTGGACGGAACAGGATTGTGAATAAAAGCAAAACATTCCGGAGAAAACCTCGGTACTTCACTATACATTATTTCTGAATTTTCACTCAGAGTATCGCCAATACTGAAGAAATCTTTTCCGACAACCCCAATAACATCCCCCGGATACGCCTCATCCACAGATTCTCTCTCCCGTCCGAAAACATTGCTTGAATTTGAAAGACGGATTTTTTTTCCAGTTTTTGCGTGAATAACAGACATGTCACGAGTAAATTTACCTGAAACTACTCTTATAAAAGCCATGCGGTCGCGGTGATGAGGGTCGAGGTTTGCCTGTATCTTGAACACAAAACCGGAAAAAACATTCTCTTCCGGTCTTACAATTCTGTTTTTTGTATGCCGCGGTTTAGGTGAAGTAGAGAATTCCAGAAAACCATCAAGTAGAAGTTGAACTCCAAAATTATTAACTGCACTGCCAAAGAAAACCGGTGTCATTTGTCCTTCTGCCACCATATCCATATCCAGACCAGAGCCTACATAATCAATCATCTCTATTTCACTGCATACAGTTTCGTAGGTAGAAACAGGGAGAAGTTCACGGATAAGAGGATCATCAAGACTGCAATTGTTTACAGGTGCTCTGTATGCACCTTTGGGAGTACGCTCAAACAGGTGAGCCTTTTTTTGTCTGCGATCCCATATTCCCTTGAACTCGGTTCCACTTCCAAGCGGCCAGTTTACAGGGTAATAACTGATATTTAAAACCTTCTCTATCTCATCTAAAAGTGCAAGGGTATCAAGTGCTGGTCTGTCCATTTTGTTGATGAAAGTAATAATAGGGATTTTGCGTTTCCCGCATACTTCAAACAACTTGCGGGTCTGCTGCTCTATTCCTTTTCCACCGTCAATGACCATTATCACAGAATCAACAGCCATCAACACCCTGTATGTGTCCTCCGAAAAATCGTTATGTCCGGGAGTATCAAGCAGGTTTATCCTGAAACCGTTGTAATCGAAATTCAGAATTGTAGAGCTTACAGATATTCCTCTTTTCTTTTCGATTTCAAGCCAGTCAGAAACGGTTGTTCTCTCTTTTTTGCGGGCAGTAACCGATCCGGCCATCTTGAGCGCTCCACCATAAAGAAGCATCTTTTCGGTTAAAGTAGTCTTGCCTGCGTCTGGATGCGACACAATGGCAAATGTTCTTCGTCGGGATATTTCTTTCGATAAATTCAACAGGTTTTCTCCATTAAAAGTGAATTAACTCTTTTAGAGCAGATTTTAAAATAAAGACGCGGTATTTAGATTTCAGGGTGGACTGATCAATGAAGCATTATTCAACTCACGACTCAGAAGCGAGCAGATATCGTGGAAAGTCCGGAAAATGATAAGAATGGTTTTTATTATTGAAAACATTCATAGAAAATAATTTCCGGTTCCCAGGTTTCCTGATTTTTTTGTGAAAAACCTTTGTTTCGCGGGTTAATGAAACATTTTAAATGGAATCATAAACCCGCCTGGTTAATTATTGTGTTAACTTATTGATTAAAATAAAGAAACAATCTCTTTTGTGATTGACAATTAATCACAACTGGATAGAATTATAAACCGGTTCAGATCAAAATTATCAGCTATGGAAACAGATTTTACATCATATAATTTTTCCAGTTGTGCCATTATCTGTTCAAGTTTTTGCTGTTGGTTTACCAAAAGATAAATAATACTCAGTGAACCATCACCGATTTTACCACAAAGTATCCCTTCAAGATTGAAATTACGCCTCGAGAATAAACCGGTAATATGAGACATGACACCTGGATGATTATTTACTCTGAGTTTCAGAACTGTGTATGAATTTTTCATAATTATTCTCCAATCATTTCGTGGTTAGCTGCACCTGGTGGAACTATTGGTAAAACGTTTGATGTTTCCTGTATGGGGATATTTATCAGACACGGGCCATTTTCCGAAAGAACACTGCTGAGAACAGGAACAGGTTTGGTCTCACCTGAAAGGTCTATGGCTTTAACTCCAAATCCATTGGCTATAGCACAAAATGATGGTTTCGAGTAAAAACGGGATGCAATATAATTTTTATTGTAAAAGAGTTCCTGCTGTTGACGAACGAGGCCAAGATGACCGTTATTGAACAGTATTATTTTTATATTCAGGTTTAATTCTGCAATTGTATCAAGTTCCTGGATATTCATCAGCACAGAACCATCACCGGTAAAACAGATTATCTGCTTGTCCGGATTAGCCAGCGCAGCTCCGATTGAAGCCGGAAGGCCAAATCCCATAGTGCCCAGACCACCCGAAGTAAGAAATGTTCGTGGGCGGTTAAACGGATAGATCTGTGCAACCCACATCTGGTGTTGTCCTACATCGGTTGTTACGATTGAATCTGATTGTGCCAACGCTGAAATGGTTCGAATAATATTTAACGGACAATAGGGGTTGTCATTTTCTTTTGCCGGAAAAGGGAACATCTTTTTTAAAGAATTGATGTATGATATCCATTCATCACGGGAATCATCTTGAATCCGCTCAAGAAGTTTAGAGAGGAAGTGGTTAACATCTGCAGTGACTGCAATGTCTGCTGATTTTATTTTATTAATTTCGGCTTTGTCGATATCAACATGGATAATTTTTGCCTGCGGGCAGAAATGGGATACCTTTCCGGTTGCCCGGTCGTCAAAGCGAACTCCAAGCGCAAGAAGCAGATCGCATTCATGCAGGATCTTATTGGTGAAACGCGCTCCATGCATTCCCAGCATTCCAAGATAAAGTGGTTCATTATTTGGAACTGCACCAAGTCCCATAAGTGTCGATGTTATCGGGATACTGTTTTTTTGAGCAAATGCCAGCAAATTACCCGAAGCATCAGAATTAATTACACCTCCGCCAATATACAGGACCGGACGTTTGGAACTGTTTATTAATGAAACAGTCTCCTCAATTTGGGAATCATGAGCAAATATGTTTAAATTACAGGGAACAGGGGTTGGCCAGAAATCAACTTCGATAATCTGCTGTTGAACATCTTTGGGTATGTCGATCAACACAGGCCCTCTACGTCCACTGCAAGCTATTCTGAAAGCTTCAGGAATAACTGACAGCAATTCCTGAGCTGAGCGAACAAGGAAATTGTGTTTTGTTACCGGCATGCTCATTCCAATGGTATCAACCTCCTGAAACGCATCGGTGCCAATCATTGGGCCTGGTACCTGGCCTGTAATTGCAATTATTGGAACTGAATCAAGTTTGGCATCTGCAATAGCAGTAAGAAGGTTTGTTGCGCCTGGGCCACTTGTTGCAAAACAGACTGCAGCTTTTCCACTGGAGCGTGCAATACCCTGGGCAATAAATCCGGCTCCCTGTTCGTGTCGTGCAAGAATGTGGCGAATTGTACTGTTATAAAGTGCATCGTATAATGGAAGATTTGATCCGCCTGGAATTCCAATAACGGTATCAATCTCATGCATTTGAAGCAGTTTGATTGTAATCTGTGCTCCTGAATACTTCATTTTTAAAACTCTCCTTCTATTTTTCTATTAATTTGCCAATAAAAAAGCCCCTGTCGGTTCCACCGCCAGGGGCTTTTATCTTTTTATAATACAACCCCTCACGGTGGAACTGAAACCACGACCACGACTGTCACGACTACAGAGACTAGTGTGAGGGATAAAATTATCAGGTTTAGTGTATTTGAAATCAAATTTGAAAGTTTTTGTTTCATTTTGTCCTCAAAAAAAGAAAAAGCTCCTGCAGATTTTATCCGCAGGAGCCTTTTAACAATACAGTCCTTGGGCTCCTACGGCATAAACCGCACGACACCGAGGACTACTACTGTTAAACACTGTGAGATCATCATATTTTAACCTTCTAATCTATAATCTAAAACAAAATTATTAAAATCGCAACTATTTTTATGCCAGATATGTAGTATCCGGTATAAAAATTAATACTTCATAAATTCATATTAAACCAGATTGTCATATCCTGCCAATAATCGTATATTTTGATGAATAAAGTAACTTTGAAATAAAAAGGAATTTGGCAAATGAAGACACTTAGTTTGTTTCTGATTATATCGTATGGGTTATTTATTCCCTTCTTCAGATGTCAGAGTGTTACAAATGTTCTGGCTCCCTATGTTATAACTGAAGAGGATGAGATTGCTCTGGGTAATCAGTTTTATCAGCAGATACGTTCAGATGAAGCGACTTATCCTCCTTATACAAAAAACAGCAGAGTTATCCGGTTCGTTGATTCTCTTGGCAAACATATTGCCGCATCACAGAATGACAGAAACATTGATTTTACCTTTGATATTATTGATGATGATCAGATTAATGCGTTTGCAATTCCGGGCGGGCATGTTTTTGTGTACAGAGGCCTTCTTGAAACTGTCAGAAACACTTCAGAACTTGCAGGTGTCATAGCTCATGAAATCGGACATATTACCAAATATCACAGTCGTGATCTTCTTGTTCAACAAACATTTGTGAACAATGTGAATACTATTTTGTTTGGTAATGATTCTGCTTCGATATCTGCTGCAGCAGCAACATTGTTAGAGAACATGGCATTTTTAAAATTCAGCAGAAATAAGGAGTATCAGGCAGACAGTTGCGCTGTGGCTTACACTACTGCTTCAAAAATAAACCCGAACGGGATGAAAACATTCTTTTCTTTGCTCCTGGAGAGTGATGGTGATCCAAATGAGATTCTGTCATCATTTTCGTCACATCCTCCATTTTCGGACCGAATCAAAAATATACAGCGAATTATCGGGAAGACTTCTGGAGTTCCATCTCAAAATGAATGGCTATTTGAAGAAGAATATTTGGAAATTAAAGAGTTATTGTGAATCAGTTTCGATTGATGATCACTGAAATTCTTTTTTTGTAGAATAAGGCTAAAGAACGCAGGTTTTGAAAATGAATCTGAACATCAGTAAGTAAATAACTAGTTTTTAGATTTTCTGGTATTGATTATCTTTTCATTGCAACCATAAGCATTCCCGTTTCCTCCTGTAACCATTATCCTTAATAAAGTTGCATCTGTTGGCAGTTCCGTTTCATGGATATTCCTTTTGTCTGGTTGTAACTCAAATGGTCCGTAAAACATGATAAAGGGTGAATCCTTTTTTAAACTTTTTTCGGATTCATTGACATTGTGAGTACGGTTGTCTGCAATATCAATTAAAGTTATTGAATCCACATATCCGTGAGAAATTTTTTCAAAAAGATCAAGTTCACCTGTTGCGGTTTCATTTTTTGTGAGATTATAAAAATGGTTTCGGGGATTGGGCGTCTGGAATCCGCTCATCCTGAGTTGATATTCATCGACAATTGCAATTGTATATGTCATGTTTTTTCCGCTTCTTTCAGATATTTTAATTTCTGTTTTATCGTTTTTGCCTGGTATCTCTGAAATCTCTATTGTTGGAGTGATGATGATTGATGGATCAATTACCGTTACGGGAATCGTTCCACAGGTTTTTACAGGAAAACCGTTTTTGATAACCGATAATGGATTAAATAAAGTAAGCTTGATTTCTACACCAGGGATCATTCCATGTTCTGCCTTGAATTTGAAATTGGTCTGGTTATTTTTGCTTTGAATCCATTTTTGTTTTATCAGATCTTTGCTGTTTTCAATATTTACAAGAATGTAATCTGAAGTTTGTGATTGAACCGAAATGGAAACAGTATCTCCGGTAACAAACCGGGTTTTATTGATTTTAACTGATGATGGTGCTTTGTTTACAGGAATAAAATTTTGATTCAGACTGCATGAATTAAAACTGGTTATGATAGTTTCACCGAATTCAAGAACATTTTGCCGAGATATGTCTGAATATTTTCCTACTCTTATTTTTTTCTCAAACATGGAATTGCCGGCTTGAATCTGCAGATTCCATAATCCGTCGGGTGAAGATGAACTGGTGGGAATTCTGAATACGTAGAACCCGTTTAATGATTGTGACGTTTGAGTATTATAGACAGGGTTGTTTTCTGAATCTTTCAAATCTAAAATTACAGGTTTTGTCTGATCCATTTGATTATATCGATCGTGAAGTATAAATGTGACATAAAGTGTGTCACCCGCGCGCCGGATACCTCTTTCACAATAGATAAATCCATCAATCGACTTACTGGCGGATTCAGGGATTGCAACTGTATCTTTTTCTGATACCTGAAGATTAATCGGGAGGTAGGATTTCTGGTTTCCTTTGGACGCAGCAATTAAAAACGGTTTTCCTTTGGTGCTTAATGTCAACAACCCCTCAGAGTCTGTTTTACCCGATGCAACTATCTGCTGCTGATAATCAAAAATGTTGATTTTAACAAGCGGCAGAGGTGATGCTGTAGTCAAACTGGTAGTTACAATGTTTATGACATTGTTATTTAGTAACTTTGCCGTGATTCCAATATCAGAAACAAGAATGTTGCGATAAACTGAAATTTCTTTGTCATGATTGCCCTGATCTTCCGGTAATGTTTTTAAATTTTTGTCTTCCATGAATTCATTTAAGGGTCGAAAGCTCTTTTTTGCTTTTTTACTCCGGGAAATTTTTGTTAATTCGTTTTTACCAGGTATCAAAATTGTATCGCTGTTATCCTTTTCAGGGTGGCTGTACGAAAGTCTGATTCTGAAAAAACGGCTGTTCTGTTTCTCCAACAGTGGTTTAATGCTGATTTCGTACCGTTTTATCCGGTTTGATTTTTCTTTGTCTGAATCAAGCAGAATCTCTTTTGTCCATATAACCTTACCCACTCTTTCCAGTTCGTTTTTTCCAAAAAAATCATTAATCTGGAAAAATTGCGATATTGTGTTTTCAAATATTTCAAATGCTTCAATTTTAATTTTGTCGATATTGACAGCGTGAACCGGTAAGGTGGGATTATCCAGAAAAGGAACTATTAATCCGGAGTCACAGAAATCAAGCCGGGCCGGCAATTCCTCGAAAAAAACAAGACCATGCCAGGGTTCCCGAAGTTCTTTTCCTATGGAGTTTCGTATTCCATGCTCAACCTGAATACCAACTGTGCCTGCCCACCCTGAATTGTTAAAGATGCGAACAACATTATTATTTATTATAAATGATTCATTACTCTTTGATCCGGCTCTTATTAGTCCATTAAGGTTCTGATCCGGATCAAGCGGATCATTGAATCTTACTTCAACATAGCATGTTTCACCCTGCACTGAGTGAGCACTGATAACAAAAAAGGAGTGAATTGAAGGGACCTGTACTGAGTGTTCACCTTTTGTTTCGATGC
The DNA here is from genome assembly GCA_035306725.1 of Chitinispirillaceae bacterium. GTDB lineage: Bacteria > Fibrobacterota > Chitinivibrionia > Chitinivibrionales > Chitinispirillaceae > JAAYEB01. The sequence goes on from DATGNN010000055.1 coordinate 7,724, forward strand.
CGATTGGTTTACCATCCCAGAATACTGTTATCTGTGATGGAGTATCTTTACGTAAGATACTATCAATAATGAAAGGGTATGATTTCGGACCATTTGGATTCTTATAAATGATATTCAGGCGTTTATTGTTCTGGAAAGCTGAAACAATGTTTTCAATATTGATTATTTCTTCTTTATCAGAAGTTATAATCTCGCCTTCAAGCTTTTGATATGCGAGATTATCATGACTTGATGCTTTTAATTCATCGAAAATCAAGTCGAAACTTTTTTCTACCGGTGTAAATGAGAAAATGAATTTTCCTTCAAGAGTTTCCTGGAAAGCTTTTATATTTAATGATGCAGTGTAGGTTTGTCCACCTTTTAGTTTATGTGATGGAATGAATTGAAGGGTACTGTCATTAATCCAGATAGCTGCGCCTTCGATATCAGGATTAAAAGAAAAAGGTGAATCCGGCAGTGGTACATTTATCAACATCGGATTAATGTTAACCTTGTTTGAGAATGCTATTTGTATCGGTTCACTGTTGATAAATGTCCCGCAGGTGTATTTATTGATCCCCAGAAGATGTGTATCTGAATGGTCATACTCATCTTTGGTACAACTTGCTGAAAGTGCAATCGTTATTACAGCAGCAATTATATTTAGCCTGTTATTCATAATGATCACCTTCCTGAAGTAATTGCATATAAAGCAATATAAAGGCCAGCAGGATGATCAATTTGTTTATACAGTTAAATTGAATGGATAATATGCTGGATTGCAATTTAGTGTTTTTAGGTCAATACAAGACTGTTTTTATAAGCGGCAGTTTTCCAGGGTTAGCAACACTTGAACATAACGGTATATTAAAGGTTGTAAAGTCGTTTACCTGCGGGATCAGTCTGATCCTGGAGTAAAAAAGAGGTAATGCTTTTTGATGAATACAACGCATAAAACCATAATTGGTGATTCCAGGAATTTATGTGAAATTAATGATGAATCCATAGATCTTGTTGTAACGTCACCACCATATCCAATGATTCAGATGTGGGATGAACCATTTTCTTCAATCTCTTCGGAAGTAAATGATGCCCTGATTCACAAAGATGGGCAGTGTGCTTTTAAAGCAATGCATCATGAACTTGATAAAACCTGGAAAGAGCTTTACCGGGTTTTGAAAACCGGATCATTTGCCTGTATCAATATCGGTGATGCAACCCGGACAATTAATGGCAGATTCCGGTTATATCCCAATCATGCAAGAATTATTTCTGCATTTCTTGATATTGGTTTTGATGCTCTTCCGGTTATACTTTGGCGTAAATCTACAAATGCTCCAAACAAGTTTATGGGATCCGGCATGCTGCCATCAGGTGCTTATGTAACACTGGAGCATGAGTATATCCTTATTTTCAGGAAAGGACCCAAAAGAGATTTTTCAGATCCATTACAAAAAAATAAGAGAATGGAAAGTTCATTTTTTTGGGAAGAACGTAATAAATGGTTTTCTGATATCTGGGATTTTAAAGGAGTAATTCAGAATTTGAATAACAGGGAACTGCGTAACCGGAGTGCAGCTTTTCCGATAGAGATGGCATACAGGTTAATTAATATGTATTCGCTTTATTCAGATACTATTCTGGATCCTTTTGCAGGTACCGGAACAACATCTCTTGCTGCAATTGCATCTGGACGAAGCAGTATCGGTGTTGAAATCGATAAGGGATTTGCACCCGTGATACTTGGGCAGCAGAAAAAATTTCTGGACCAGGCGAATGATCTTTTACACTCACGAATTTCTTCACATAATGATTTTGTTGCTTCACGAAGCCTGAAAAACGGACCTCTGAAATATTTAAACGAACCGCACGGTTTCGCTGTAATGACCAGACAGGAAACCCAAATACGGTTGTACCGGATTGCAGAAATAATTGCTGGCGGTGAGTATGAGACTAAGGTGAAATATGAGTTAGCCGGGAATTTGCTTTAGGAACCCTGGATGTGTCACCGGTTACATTTGGCAGAAGCGATAATAAATTTAAGTGGCAGGGAATTAAATTTAACCCATCTCTGAGAATATGGCTACGGAAAAAGTTCTCATCGTCGTAAAAAGCTGGCCAACCCTCTCCAAAAAGTATTATGAACTGGTATGTACTACTGAAAATAAGTATCCGATAAAAAAAAATAAAAAAAATTTAAAAAAACTCTTGCGCTTACAAAAAACGTTTTATATATTAAAAGTCCTACCGATTGCAAGGCCCTCTTGCAACAATTTGGGTGAAGCGGAAGCGCCGGGTTTAAATACCCGGCGATTCTTTTTTTTGTACTCCCAATTCCAGATCTTAATTCAACTGCAACAGATTAATTCTTTTATGAAGGGTCGGGTAATCTATATAAAGGATGAAATGGGGGAGAGGTGATTAAGGTGCATGCAAAAATCCAGCTTACTTGTTTAACTCCATTTTCACAGACAAATATTTCATCATATCTTTCAAAGTAACTATTCCCACAAGATTTTTTTCGTGATCGATAACCATAAAACGGCTTTTTCCGGTTCTGTTCATTGTTGTAAGCACTTTCATCGCATCGTCATCAATACTCACCGCATTGTCTGCGGAGCAGCTTTGTGCCAGTTCGCCAACAGAGTGAGTGCTCCACTCTTCACGGGGAACTGTTTTTACTTCCTGAGTGGTTATACACGAAATTTTATGGTCCTGTGCAACCGGGAACATGGCATAGTGGTAATGGTAAAGATAGTTTTCAACAAACTGGTCAACAGGTGTTTCTGATGGTACGGTAATCATATTGGTATTCATGAATTTTTGAATTTTTTCTCCTTCAAGATAATTTTTCACAAGTACCGACTGGTAAGACATCTGTGCTGCATTTCTTATGAAAAAACCGATAAGAATCCACCAGATTCCGCTGATAAAGGCTCCGGTTACAAACGAGAAAACTCCAACGACAATTAAAACAATGCCAAAAAAAGAGCCGATGTTTGCCGAAATACGTGTAGCACGGTTTAAATCTTTTTTAAAATGCCAGAGAATAGATCTTAATACACGTCCGCCATCAAGGGGAAATGCAGGTATAAGATTGAATATGGCAAGAATTATGTTAAGTGAACCCAAATAGTTAATCACCATCACAAATGGTTGGTTCCAGGCCTGGGATCGTCCTAATGAGGTTAGTCCAAGTAAAATTAATCCCAAAAATATGCTTGCAAGCGGACCTGCAATCGCCATGAAAAATTCAGCTTTTGCGCTTGGAGGCTCTTCAGTCATCTCTGCAACTCCTCCGAACACAAAAAGGGTAATCCCTTTCATCTGAAGACCGAAACGTCTTGCAATCAGTGAATGGGATAATTCATGAAACACTATAGACGCAAAAAGTCCGAGCGCACCTGTGATTCCCATTATCCAGTAGGTTGTACTTTCAAGGCCAGAAATAAAATAGGGGAATACAGCGGATGCAAGCGACCAGGAGATAAGAAAAAAAAGAATAAACCAGCTTAAATCGATACTGATTTGAAAACCCGCTAGTTTGAAAAGGCGAATAGATTTACCGAACATGCAGACTCCAGTTTGATTAATCGGTCGGGAATATCTCAAAACATAGTCAGATAAATGGTCAGTAAAGCAATCATTACGCCATAAAACAGTGTGCCTTATTTAAAAACTGAATGCAGATGATGATTAACGTTTGTGCCTGCGCAAAAAGATACCTGGTGAAGAACGGGTTTTATGGGTTGTTACCACGTATGTCGAAAATGATATTGATTGTTACAGGAAAACAGCTATTTTTGGATCAGAATAAAAACAGATTAATTTTTTTAAAATTTTTGGAGCACAGAATATATGTATTCTAATAAAAATCTTGTTGGAGTTACAGTTTTAATACTGATTATAATACAATCAATTGGGTGCTTTGCAGCAGATACAGGTAATACTATTCACAGGAATATTTTCAATTTCGGACATCAGATGGGGTATATCTATTCACGGATGGATGATGCGTATTTTGAGAAATCCGGTACCTGGAGTTTCGAAACCGGTTTTGTGGCTTTTTATACATCAAAAATGCCGCTGGTAAAAAATGATGAGTGGAAAGAGCGCCTTATGTTTATCATTCCGCTTTATTTTGAATATTACCCTGCTGATTTTGTCATGTTAAAACTGGAATTGACAGATCTGTTTATTGAATTCCCTTACAAAAGTATAAAAAATACGGGGGGTAAATCTCCGCGTTTCGAAACAAAGGTCAGGTTAGTTAAAGAGAAAAAGTTTATACCTTCAGTGGCATTTACCATCGGAGTAAAATTTTCAAGTGCCAAGCCATACACTATCTGGAAAAATGATCACAATTATTATGAAAGTAATGGTCTGGCTGGTGCAGGCACCGGGGTTGCAGATTATTTCCTTATTTTTACCTTGTCAAAGGGGATTACGGAATCGGATTATTTGAGTGCAAGAATCGGTCTGGCTCCTCTTGGGAGTCCGGTAGAGTATGTCAAAAAGTCTGCTCAGGCTGATCAAATTCCTTATGGAGTTTCTTACAGAAAACTGTGGAATAAATGGGAAGGTGTTATGCAGCTCAGTGGAATGTATAACGGACTTCGTGCAACACAACTGGCACACTACTCAGTTTTGAGGTTACAGATAAAACATCTTTTTAACCGCAGCACATTTACTTTGAATTTTGAAAAAGGTCTTACAAGAGAATCGGATGAGTGGGTAGCTGGTTTTTATCAGAAATTTGATTTTAATAAGAAGTAAATGTTCAAATTAATATTTTATAACAGGAAGGCTTAAGTCTTTAGCTGATAATATTCTTTACTATTATTATCCTGTTTATAGAATAGTAAGAATAAGGATACTTATGTTACGCCGAGCGCATAAGCCGCGACGTTTGAAGACAAAGTCGGGACTTGATTATTATAGCCTCTATTTGTGCCCCCGACGTGTTAGTCGGGATTTGATCATTATATTTTTGTTGTACCAACAACTCCTGGTGAACCGGCAATCAGGGTTCTTGGCGAATCGGGAGATCAGCAGGCAGTATGCAGTGGTGTAGTGGGACTGGCGTTTTGCTCCTTTCACTTTAAATTCACTACCAGTATTACTCCCATTACTATCCAACTGGCCTCCGTCTCCTGACCTCTCCCGGTGTGAGAGGTAGACTCCAGATACAGAATGTTTGAATAATTATATGTAAAAAGAATGAAAAAAAGCTCAGAGAAGGTGGACTGGGGGAAGAGGTCAAAGAATAAAATCCAAATTTCAATAAAGAAATCAAATCACAAACAAATTCCAATAATTTAAAATCCAATTTCACAAACCTATGAAAACCCTTTATCTTAATTTTTAGTTAGTAATACCAGACAGGCCAGGATTTAATCTGATT
>DATGNN010000056.1:0-3746 GCA_035306725.1 Chitinispirillaceae bacterium
CGATTAAGTTAGATAGGATTTTATATATCGATGATCACCCGCTTGTGCGCTCGGCGTATATGAATATCTATATCTTAATCCAATCACAGGCTCGTGCATTCGGCGTAACTATTATTTATAAATTGTATTTAACAATCAGCTTATGTGCTCGGAAACATGATTTCATTGAACATTCTTTCACCCGAACGTACCCCGAGCAGGGTCGAGGGGCCGATTTATGCGATTACGACAACGATTACGATAAAGACAACGACGAAAGATAAATATGCCCATCGTAGATGTTTTTCTGATTCTAATCATTCATCATTCATGATTCATATAATCGATTCAGGTATTATTTTGTTTTTTAAAATCAGGAACATTTTCAATCCAGCACTAAAGACAAATAGCTGAATAAACATTATCGAAATTGATTTAACAACAACATATTCTGTCAGGGATCTTGTTTTTGAGAGGGTGAGTATTATCTCCCTGTTTAATTGTGGAGGGTATGCAAGTAATAAAGATATCCCGATCATTGCAAGAAGAAAAATATATCTCAAAGGCTGAGAAAAAACTGCCCTGGGTACGTTTTGTGGTCTGGTTTTACGATACCATCCGGTAAACCAGATAGCTATTATAGTCAACCCGGCAACAGTACTGCCATGTTGAAAAATATGATGCAAGGCAATAGAGCCTTTTTGGGTTCTTAAAACACGATATTCAACAAAGTTCATACCATGCTGTTTCCATTCATGTTCATGTGTAAGGGTGTCCCAGGCAATATGCGTAAATGCGCCGATAATAATAGATAAAATAACAAGTTTGAGCTGTTTGAAGGATAAATACCCGGACTTTTTTGTGTACTTGAATAATCGACCTCTGAGAGAATCGGGAAACAGTTCAAGAAGAGGACGTTTTAAAATGTAATGAAATATAAGAAAAAGAAGAAAACCTGAAGGCAATGAAAACAGGAAAATACCAAGAATTGAGTGAGAAATACGGTTTGGTGTAGTAAAGCCTACATAATACCCAAGGTCTGGTGCAATGCTTCCGATTATAAGCGCAGAAAGTATAAATCGATGTTTGGCAAGCGGTATTATGGCTGCCGGATGTGCTCCTGTGAAAGGCATACTTAAAAATACCTTATTTAAGTACTAAAGGAAACAAATACGGGGAAAATAAAAAAATATTTGCTAATAAATAGTGTAAATGCTAATTTAAACACAAGAAGTAGTGCGTAGAGCTTTTCAGGAACTGTTTGTTAAATGGCTTATTTGCACATTGTTGAAGGTCCTCATCAGGGAACACACGTACCACTTTCAGGCAAACTTACTATTGGGCGCAATTCTGCAAACGGTCTTTGTCTGAATGATTCCAGTGTCAGTAGAATGCACGCTGAAATCTGGAGCAAGGATAAATATTATGCTCTGGTGGATCTGGGATCTTCAAACGGATCAATTGTAAACGAAACGCTTCTTCACAAACTGGTACCACGCCCTCTTTACGATTCAGATGAGATTACTATCGGTTGCAGCCGTATCATTTTTCATGCCCAGGGGGATGAACCACCCGGCTCTTCTAAAATCAGATATAAAAACAAATCTGATATTGATATTGCAAGTCAAAAAAAAGGTACATCACTTTCCATAGTAATGACTTCAGGCGATAAAAGTGATTCGCGTGTAAATGCCACAATTGATGCATCAAGTGTGAATCTGCTCAATTCAGAAGATTTGCGGCCTGATATGCTTGCAGAAACAGTAAAGCGTCTTGGGGCAATGGTAAAAATATCTGTTGATCTGGGAGCTGTTCGTGAACCGCAAACTCTGGTTGAGCATATAATGTCGGGAATATTTGATATTTTTCCGCATGCTGACAGAGCATTTGTCATGTTGCGGGATTTAAAGGATGGGCAGATTAAACCATTTGCAGCGCGAAAACGTTTTGAAACAGAGCAAAACGATGAATTTCCTGTAAGCCGCACTGTTATAAACACTGTAACCGGGCAAAAACAGTCAATTCTTCTTTCCGATGTGCAGAGTGATAAACGGTTTGCAGAACAGCGTTCTGTTGTGGATCTTTCAATTCGTTCTCTTATGTGCGCTCCAATATTGTGCAAAGAAGATCTTTTGGGGGTAATAGGTGTGGATACCATGTCTGGACGACATGCCTTTGTTTCAGATGACCTTCTTATGTTGACCGGAATCGCTTCACAGGCCGCTGTTGCAATCAAAAACTCCGAACTTTTTACAACTGTTGAGAAGGAGTCAAAAAAAAGAACATTACTCTCAAGGTATTTGTCAAAAGATATTGTTGAAGGTATACTTGATGGGACAATACCTTTTCATCTACATGGAGAAAAAAAACGGGGCACGGTTCTTTTCTGTGATATAGTAGGGTTTACAAGTATGGCAGAAAACCTTGCGGCTGTTGACGTTTTTGAAAAACTTAACAATTATTATTCGGTTGTTACCGAAATAATTACCGGAAACCGCGGAACTCTTCATAAATTCGGCGGAGATATGGTGATGGCGTTCTGGAATGTCATGTATCCTGATGAGTCTGCTGAAGAAAATGCTGTGCGAACCGGACTGGAGCTTCAGAATACAGTTTTCTCATTTGATCTGGATCTGGAGAATGAAGGACAAAAACCGGTTTTTCTTGGAATCGGCTGTAATACAGGAGAGTTCGCAGGTGGCAATATCGGTGGTTCAGACCGAATGGAATACACTGTAATAGGGGACAATATCAATCTTGCCCAGAGAATAGAGGCTCTGGCAAGCAGATGGCAGGTACTGATATCTTCAGAAACCTATGAGCCAATAAAGGATAAATGTGTTGCAATAGAGCTGGAGCCTGCAACAGTAAAGGGACGCAGGCAGCCTGTAAAAGTATATTCCGTAAGGGGAATAGTGCAAAAAAACGGTTCATTATTACTCGATATACCTGTTTACATAATGACTCCCGATGGGTCTGTTACCGGAAACGGGTTATTGACATTGTATAGAATTGTGTGCGGTGAACCCGAAATTCATATCTCTTCATTTTTCAGAATACCTCCCTGGAGTACCCTTATAATTCAGCTTGATCTCCCTGAATTTATGAATGCATTACAGTTGTCTGGAAAAGTTGCTGCCGTGCTTCGTAGTGCTCATGACGGAAGGAGTGTGTATTCACGTATCGTTTTGACAAATCTGGGTGGTGACAACGAAGCACTGGCTATGCTGAAGCCCGGAACGCTTCTTAAATCACGCAAAACCTGGCAGAATATGAAACGTCACTGAGTTGCTGTTACCAGTGAAATAGAGAACATTTTCAGGTTGAAGCCAAAAGTTTAACTGCCACTGCCTGAAAACGGCAGTGGTTATTAAATAAAATCGGTTTCAGGTTGATTAAGGCTTTTAAACTCTTCGATTTAAGTTGATGGAGTGTTCTCAGTTTTCATTTAACAGTTTCAGATCTTGCGGTTTTGTGTGATCAGAGTGGATATAGATTCCGGTTATCGACTCTTTGTAGAGATTAATGTTTTTACGGACAAGGAGGTATCTGTTAAGTTCAAACAGGGGTATTTCCCTGTATTCCCTGATTCGCACCTGCTCGTCGGTTTCATCATTAAACCAGATAGCAGCAAGCCGAAGCTGTTCGCTCCTGTCGCTGATAACAGATTGTGATATCCATCCCACGATGATATCGCAATTACCCGATGCAATTGATTTTTCATATCCGGATATGTCTGCGCCAACAAGTTTTGAAGGAATCTGGTC
>DATGNN010000057.1:0-4412 GCA_035306725.1 Chitinispirillaceae bacterium
TTATTATTATGTTTTCAATATTTGCTGGCCCAATGGTTCAGGAAGAACGCAGATATGTCATAGAAGTCAATCGATTACCGGACCCTACGAAGGAAAAGTTGTCTTAAACAGCAATGGAGTGGCTCAGGGCAGCATTCTTGAAATGGCAGATGGAAACTGGATGGGATATCTTTTTCAGGATAACGGTGCAGTCGGACGCAGTCCGTGGCTTGTGCCGGTTACATGGGAAAACGACTGGCCGGTATTCAACAATGGTGTTGCTCCCTCGAGTTTTGAAATGCCTTCCGTATCATCTTCTTCAGGAACCGGTATTGTTACTTCAGACGATTTCTCTTCACCAACCCTCAAACTTGAATGGCAGTTCAATCATAATCCCGACAATGACAACTGGTCTCTTACGGAACGTTCCGGATTCTATCGAATCAAGACCGGACGAACAGATAACAGTTTTGTTAATGCACGTAACTCTTTGACACAACGCACATTCGGTCCAACTTGCTCGGGCCGGATATTACTGGATGTCAGCGGATTAAAAGACGGTGATTGCGCGGGCCTGGGTGCATTGCAAAATAAACACGGTTTTGTGGGTGTAAAACGATCCGGAAACAGTAACAATATAGTCATGATGAATGAATTATCCGAAATCGAATCGGTGCCTCTCTCAGAAAATGTTGTATATCTTCGTATAGATATGGATTATGTCAACAGAGCAGACAGGGCAACATTTTTTTACAGCCTCGACGGGGATGACTGGCACTCCATCGGCAATACGCTTGAGATGACCTATGACCTGGCTCACTTCATGGGTTATCGTTTTGCACTGTTTGCTTACGCTACAAAGAGTATTGGCGGACATGCAGATTTTGACTGGTTCAGGGTAGGTAAAAGTTTCAATGACATTATAACTATTGAGGATGGCTATGGTATTAGTGTCAATACAACAGGCAGGGGTACAGTAACCCGTGACCCCGATAATACTGCTTATGAAGAGGGGACAACCGTTACCCTTACTGCACAACCGGAAGAAGGGTGGGATTTTATTGGCTGGACAGGAGATGGTGTTGACGGCAGTGAAAATCCGTTGTCTGTCACTATGGACAGCGACAAACTGATTTCGGCTCTTTTCGCACGAAGTCCAGATGAATCCGGCAATTATATCCTTAACGGTGATTTCGAAAAAGATTCTTCAGAATGGGTGCTAAATGTCTGGGGAGGAGGTGCCAGCGGCAGTATTGTTGATGGTCAATACCAGATTGAGATAGACAGTACTGGTGAAGAGAATCATGATATACAACTTGTTCAACCCGGAATTTTTCTTCAACAGGGGAAAACCTACAAGGTCTCTTTTGATGCCAGTGCGGAGTCTGACAGGACTTTAGACGTTAATGTAGAGATGGCGGAGGACCCATGGGCAAGTTACCTTCCCGAAATTCAGCAATTTGATCTGACTACTTCAAAAAAGAGTTTCTCCTTTATCTTTACCATGGAAGATTCTACTGAGGTTAACGGTCGTTTAGGATTTAATGCCGGAGCTTCTGCTGAAAATGTTTTTATTGATAATGTGAGCGTAATGGTTTACGATTCAGGTACATCAGTTTTATATAAAAAGAAGTCTGCGATACAGCCGTTTAAAGTAAGGTGCGTCAAATCATCATTAAAGATCGAATTTATCGCTCAACATGATAAGACAACCACGTTAAAACTGTATACCATTAAGGGTGATATTCTCATGACTGCTAAAATGCAAACATCAGCGGGTAAAATGTACAGCCATTGTTTTGATCTGAGAGATTTGTCAAACGGTTTTTATATTGTTCAAATTGGAAATGTTAAAAATAAATATAAATTGTCAAAAACTATAATCCTGAACAGATAACATACATGAAAGAGAGGCTGATAATGTCAAGTCGAATAATTTTTTCCTGGGTATTAATCTGTATATTCCAGATAGCTCAGAATGTTAGCGGGGATAATCCGATTATCACACAGAAATATACTGCAGATCCAAACGCATTTATATTTAATGACCGGGTGTACGTAGTTTGTTCTCATGATGACAATAACCGTACTGATGATTTTAATATTATCGATTACACGCTGGTGTCGTCTGATGATATGCAGAACTGGACCGATCATGGCGAAGTTTTCAGTGCTTCTGATGTAAGCTGGGCAAGTCAGTGTTTCGCTCCGGGTGCAGCGGTCAGAAACGGAAAGGTTTATCTTTATGTACCGGATGGCGGCAATCAGATCGGAGTCGCAGTTGCAGACCGGCCGGAAGGTCCCTATTCTGATCCGCTTAGAAAAGCATTGATAACCAAACAGAGTCCGCAGAACTGCAACGTTGAGTGGCTTTTTGATCCAGGTGCATTCGTCGATGATGACGGGCAGGCGTACCTTGTTTTTGGAGGTGGGGGTAAAACTCCCGGTACAAATTTGCGGATAATTAAGTTGAATGAAGACATGATTTCTACTTCAGGTGCTGCGGTTACCGTGAACTCCCCGCACTCTTTTGAAGCCGCGTTTTTACATAAGTATGAAGGAAAATATTATTTCTCTTACTCTACAGATTTTCAAAATCGACCAACTGCAAGAATTGACTACTTGATGAGTGATGAGCCTATGGGCGGGTATGACCATATAGGAACGGTCCTCGATAATCCGGCTCTCAATGGCCAAAATATCAATAATGGAAATAATAATCATGCGTCAATAGTTGAATACAAGGGAAAATGGTATATTTTTTATCACGACAGACGTTTGTCCGGTCAGACTTATTACCGTTCGGTAAGTGTTGATGAAGTCAGTTACAATGACGATGGCACAATGAAAAAAGCCATAGTTACCTCCGAAGGGCCTGCACAGATAAAGTATGTTGATCCTCTTGATACTATACAGGCCGAAACCATGAATTGGCAGTCGGGAATAGAAACTGCAAAATGCAGTGAAGGCGGTATCATGGTAACTGATATCTCTGATGATGATTATATCCGTTTGAAAGGCGTGGATTTTGGCAGCGGTGTTTCCGCTTTCGAAGTGCGTGCATCAAGCAATTCCGGTGGAGGTACGATTGAATTACGATTGGGAAGCCGGGATGGAAAGCTGGTTGGTACCTGCGAAATTTCATCAACCGGCGGATGGAACAATTGGGAAACGTTTGAGTGTGATGTTACCGATTGTGCGGATGTACAAAATCTGTATCTTGTTTTTAAAGGTTCAGGGGAACCCTATCGACTCAACTGGTACCGCTTTCCTGGAAGCAGCGGGCCTTCACTCTCTGTTGCTGTATCAGGGCGTGGGACTGTTACCCGTGATCCGGAGCAGGAACAGTACGAAGAGGGTGCACAGGTAACACTTACCGCAACCCCATCGGAGGGATGGGTTTTTGATAGTTGGAGCGGTGATGCCGATGGGGATCAAAACCCGTTGACCGTAACTATGAGTGAGAGTAAATCAATTGTTGCCAGATTTTTAACCGAATATGGTACAGAGGACCTTGTGCAAAACGGATCTTTTTCATCCGGATCTGATTTATGGACATTTAACAACTGGAGCGGAGAAGGCACCGGAAGTGTTGATGATGGACAATACAGCATTACAGTAAATTCTGTCGGTGAAAATTCCCATGATATTCAGGTCGTTCAGGCAGGTATCACGCTTGAACAAGGCAAGACATATCGTTTGATCTATGACGCGTATGCATCATCGGACCGTGTTATGGATGTAAATGTAGCCATGCCTGAAGAGCCTTACACTACCTTTCTTTCCGATATAGTTGAAGGAGAAAAGCAGGTTAATCTGGCCTCATCAAAGCAGACTTTTGTACTGGATTTTACCATGTCGGAACCCACCTATGAGGATTCGAGAATAGAATTCAGTGTGGGAACGGATACTCCAACAGTCTTTATAGATAATGTTTCCCTCTATGAAATCGAAGCATCCTCCAGTAATCCTCTCAAAACGGATAATCTAAAAACAAAAAAAATGATTGTTGGTCAAAAGCGAAACAGGGTATTTGTTACAGTGCAAAATGCAATAAACAGAAATATGTCAATTGAAATGTACGACCTGAAAGGGAATGTGGTTCGTTCAGTAAATAACATGATTAGTAAAAGTGCTGATAAAGTTTGCAGTTTTGATGTTACCGATATGCCAAAAGGATATTATGTTTTAAAATTCCGAAACGGAAATTCCATAATGAAATCGGGCCTTATGCTTATCGGGAAATAAAGTAAATGTTTTTGAGGATGTTAGCTTTTAGGGTTATTAAAACGAACAATCTGTATGTTATACAAAGGATAATAAATGAAAAAGTCTGAAATGGTTAAATGGTGTGTGGCCATTATAGTTTTACTGTTGGAAACAAGAATTTTTGCGCAGGATCCAAATTTTCATATTTACCTTTGTTTCGGACA
>DATGNN010000058.1:0-6566 GCA_035306725.1 Chitinispirillaceae bacterium
CAGCCATATCATTTTTCCTGGTATGCAGTGATATTTATTTTGGGTTTGATATGATTAAAATAGGTGAATTTGAAGTTCGGGGGCAAGGTTTTTATTATTTCACAGCAAAGACACTAACTGTGATATTAAAGCAAGAGAACCAGCAAGCGGGGCAGGGTAATGTTTTGCTGTCGAAGATAACGTAAAAATGGATAATTGTTGGTACTGATATGGAATGTAACCAAATTATAAGGAAATATACTGGAAATTGGTCAATAATTATGTTTTTTGGCTTGCTGTATTGTTCACATAAACCTATTTTAAATTAACTCGTAACAGCTTTGAGATACCCGAATATAAGGTTTAAAATATGAGAAATTGCATTTTATTGATTTTGTTTTTCATTTTTTTACTCTCATTTTTCTGTAATGCTCCCCTTGATCCGATGAAAAACTATGACAAATCTGATATTGGGGTTATAGATACAAGTACTACAGAATATCCTGTTGGGATAACAATTGCCTAAACAAATGGAAAAAATACAGAAAGGCTATAAGAGGCTTGATGAAATCCAATGCTTCGCGGTTGCAACTGGAACGACTATCATTAATATGGCCATTAAAATTAATCAAACAAAATTAGAGATCAAATACGGAATTTAGGTTAATTATGTTACTTAACATTAATTATTCCAGCAATAATCATTAATCAATATATTTTAACTTTGAAAAACAATTGTAACATAAATAAAGGAAAACTTTGTCAAAATAACCGGAGACATTAAATGGGCAAATCCTGGCCGTTTTTAACATTCATTTCCTTACTTTTTCTGGTATATATAAATTCTCTGACGTGTGTTTATCCTCCTGATCCTTATTTCAATGATAAGAACGTAAAGATATCCATCTCACCCGAAGATACTACAATTTATTCAACCACCGAACTTATCAACTTTCAGGTCAGAATTCGATTGCCGCATCTGGTCACCTATGCTGTAGTAGACTGGAATGATGGTACATACGATACAATTCAAATTCATGATTCAGATTCTGTATGTGCTATTTCACACAAGTTTTTTTCAGATGGAGAAAAAACTATTTTCCCAACTGCTCAAACCTCTTCTACATTAATTAATGGTACACCCTTCAAGGTGGTCCTTACCGAACCAGTTAAAATAAACATGGATAAAAAAATTTCACTATCAGATAAACCTGAAAAAGGAAATCAGGTAACTTTATCAGTATCAGCCAGTGGTACACATCCAATTACTTATCAGTGGTTTAAAGACAAATCAGCATTATTTGATTCAGATAGTTCAATTTATTTCATTGATTCATTTCTGCCATCGGATAACGGAAATTACTTTTGTATCGTAAGTAACATTCTTGGCAGCGATACGAGCCAGACAATAAATGTCTGCCTTGAAGATAATAACCCGCCAACCATACTGAACAACAGAAAAATTTTATCTCAAGGTTCTTTAGAAATTGATTCATCCATTATTCTTTATGTTGAAACATCCATTATTTCAGATTTGACATTTCAATGGTACAAAAACAACGAAATAATTCCTGATAATTACAATGACAGCTTGAATTTTAAAAAACTTAATCTTGAAAACAATGGAAAGTATTTCTGTATTGTTGAAAACGAATTCGGTAAAGATACAAGCGATATTTTTTCTGTCGATCTTGAAACAGCTCCAATTATTCTTAATAACAAACAAATGAAAACAACAGGAACTGTTCACAGAGATTCATCGTTCTTATTATTTGTTGAATACACTTCCAATACAACTACAACTACTTTTGAGTGGTACAAAAACGGTGCTGTTCTAGAAAAAACAGATAGTGATTCTATAAAATTTGAACCATTAAAAGCAGCAGATTCCGGTTCATATCACTGTATTGTACATAATTCAAAAGGTTCAGATACTTCCAAAATATTCAAGATCTCTTTTGAACAAAGATATTTTAAAATATCAATTCACAGCCAGACCGGAGGTTCAATTTCACCGTTACCAAAAAACCACATTGTTGAGGTTTTAGAAGGAGAATCTGTTTTATTTTTGATTGCCCCGGATGAAGGACATCGTGTTAAAGAAGTTCTGATTGATGGAGTTAATAATTCTGATGCTGTTTTAAACCAGCAATATGAATTTGTATTTTTGAACAAAGATCATACAATCGAAGCGGTTTTTGAAGTCGATTCGTTTAATATAGATATCAATATATCAGGAGAAGGAAAAGTCGATATAGATCCGTCAATAGAAGGAAAATTCCCTTTTGGTGAAAAGGTTATTCTTAAAGCAGACACTATTTTTGGTAACCGTTTTACAGGCTGGACCGGGGACATTTCAGAAAAAGCCGATTCTGTAGAGATTACCGTAATAAAAGACTTTTCTATTACAGCGAACTTTGTACCCGTTGATGAGTTCTCAATAACCCACATCATTATTTCCGGTGAAGGTATTATAAAAAAATCACCACAAAAAGAGAGTTACTATGAAGGTGAGAGTGTTGTTCTAAAAGCTATTCCTTCTACCGGGTACACTTTTAACGAAAAATGGAGTGTAAATTCTTCTGATACGACTGGTGATTCTCTTGTTATTACTGTTAGTAAAGATTTTCTGGTAACCGTATCTTTTAATAGGAAACAATATACTATTACCACCAATTCCAGTGAAGGTGGTACAATTATACCTTCCGATGAAATAAATGTCCTGCACGGAAATGATACCACAATATCAATTATTCCAAACCCTGGTTACAAAATTTCCGAAGTTGAAATAGATGGAATTTTAGATGAAAATGCAGCATATACTGATTTATTAAAATTCGAAAATGTTACAAGTAACCATACAATAAAAGTATCTTTTTTATTAAAAGAATTTTCTGTTAAAACAGAAATCATAACAGATTTTGATGGCATTGATGATGAAATAACTAAGAGACCTGATAAATTATCTTACGATTCAGGATCTGTCATTACTCTCTATGCTCCCGAAAATGAAAGATTTACCTTTTCAGGCTGGAATAACTCTGATAATACCGACTCCATTAATATTATTATCAGCTGTGATACCATAATCAAAGCTTATTACGAAATAAAAAAATATAACCTTTCCTTGTTTTCAGATCCAGACAATGGCGGCGATGTCAGCATTTCGCCCGAAAACAATCAATTAATCTATAATCATGGTACTGTCGTTAAATTAACGGCTGAACCTCAAAATTTCTTCTCTTTTTCAAAATGGTCTGGTGATCTGGATGGCAATTCTTCAACAGATTCAATTATCATGGATAACAACAAAACAATTACTGCTCATTTTTCGTCAGGTCATATTTTATCGAAACCCGCTGTTTTAGAAGATTTTAATGATCTTTACGAGGATGATCCTATTCAAACCACTGTCGGTGCTGTATATGGTTTAACTACAGAGAGTGCAGCTTACAAAGGTGGCGGATACTGGTATGTTTACCATGACTTAGAATCAAGTGTAACTAACTTTGAGGGCGTTTCAGTTTCTCTATCTAATACTTCTACTATAAATCAGGAGGGTGAACTTGTTGTAAATTTATCAACAAGCGAAAGTGAGCTTGAATATCCTTATGCTGCCGTAGGCTTTAACCTGGTTGGTAATACCCAAGATAGTTTGTCTTTAGATTTAAGTGGAATGAGTGCTCTATCTCTTAGAATAAAGGGTGAAGGCCATTGCCGCCTTGTTCTGAAAACTGGAGATTTTGATGGTGAAAACTGGGGCTATTATGGTTTTGATATAGATTTACCTGCAGACTGGGATACTCTAACAATAGATAGCGCAGATTTATTGCCGGAAACAGGACATGAAGCTCATATAAACGGGTGGACTTTTTCTCACGGAGCTGATGAGGTATACGAAATTGAGTTTAGAGTTACAAACGGTGATAATGCTCTTCTTTATGTAGATGACATTGTTGCCAAAGGATTAAAATATGAAGATTTAAATTTTTAAACAATATTTAAAACAGATATAATGAACTTACTTTAATAGTCTTATCATTGTCATTCTGAACTTCATTAGAAATCCCGTCATTTTAATTATATAATCAATATTTAAAAACCAAGTATAAACACTATAAAAAACCTTATATCTCAATTTAAAAGTTAAAAATATTTTACTGGTTATTCAAATAGATTAATAAAACATTATCCATGAACTCATTCATCCCAGTCTACCACAATATTATTACCCCATTTTTTCTTTGACTTACAGTCTGGATTAGCGTAATTTTCTTAATAAACCTGTTTAAGGGTATAAGTGAAATTCTATAATATTAAACAAAAGAGGTGGTGTATGTCTGTTTTTCGTTTATTCATTGCAGCAAGTCTTCTCTTAAGTACTGTTGCATTCGGAGCAAAAGAAGTTGATCTTGATGCTCCCGCTGTACTTGAGGATTTTGATGACGCCTATGGTGACGATCTTCACCAAACAACAGTTGGTGCTGTATATGGCATTGTTACAGGTGGTTCTGCCTGGAGAGGTGGCGGATACTGGTATTCTTATGCTGATAAAGACGGATCTTCCGTGACTGACTTTGAAGGTGTAGCTGTACCCGAAAACGATGCATCAATTATTAACCAGGATGGAGTACTTATTGTCAATCTGACAACAAGTACCAGTACCGAAACAAATTCTTATGCTGTTGTTGCATGCAATCTGCTCGGAGATGATGACAAGGATAAGACTCCACTTGACTTAAGCAAGATGACCGCCCTGTCCCTTAAAATAAAAGGTGAAGGCGCTTTTCGGCTTGTATTGAAAACAGATGATTTCGAGGGCGAAGACTGGGGACACTATGGGTATGATATTGACATTGACAATTCAGACTGGGAAACTATAACAATACCAGTAGGAGACCTTTTACCTGAAGATGGATCCGATGCGGCAAAAGATAAGTGGACTTTTGATCATGGTTCCGACATGGTATATGTTATGGAGTTTAAAGCCAAAAACGGTGATAATGCCTCAATCCAAGTGGATGACATCGTAGCAGAAGGAATGACTTATGCAGATTTCGGCTGGGATACCAGAATCTCTTATTCCCATTCCCGCAAAGCCAGCACTAAAAATCTTTCTGTAAAAGGCTCAAACATCTCTTTCAATCTCGCTCAACCACAAAACCTGACACTTTCCCTTAGTGATATCATGGGAAATAGAATCAGCACCCTTTTTACAGGAAATGCTGCTTCAAAAAGTGTTAACCTGAGCAATATGAGAATTCCCAATGGACGTTATATTGTAGTCCTCTCAGGCCAGAACACTAAAATGGTACAACCAGTTGCAATCATGAAATAGATGTAATAAGAGACCTCTTTGAATGAAAAACTGCCGGGATTTTTTCCGGCAGTTTTTTTATTTTCACTTACCGTTTTATATTTTCCTTTATCCTGATACGTAATTTTAAACCAATACATTAAAACCAATATGATCAAACGAAAAAACACCAGTAAAATTTCTGTCCGCGGTCTTGCTATCGGTGATGGATCACCTGTAGTAATCCAGTCCATGACCAACACTAATACTACAGACGAACAAAAAACTCTCGAACAGATACAGAAGCTTTCCGATGCCGGATGTCAGATCGTTCGCATTGCAGTTCCCGACCAGAAATCTGCTCAGGCTTTCAAGTCAATTAGAAATCAGACAGATGCCCCTCTCGTTGCTGATATCCATTTTGATTACAAACTTGCAATAGCCTCAATCGAAGCAGGCGCAGATAAGGTAAGAATCAACCCAGGTAATATTGGTTCGAAAGAAAGGGTAAAAGCGGTTATTGATGCCGCAAAAATTTCCGGCATTCCAGTTCGTATTGGAATAAATTCCGGTTCTCTTCAAAAAGATCTCATTAAAAAACATGGCGGACCTACCCCAAACGCTCTTCTTGAAAGCGCACTGGAGTATATAAAAACAATGGAGGAGATGAAATTTGATGATATCATTCTATCCATAAAAGCCAGTGATGTGCTCACAACTATTGAAGCCTGCCGCCTTCTTTCGCAGCATTCTTCTGTTCCTCAACACATTGGAGTAACAGAATCCGGCACAGTCCGAAGCGGATCCATTAAATCTGCTGTAGGTATAGGAACTCTCCTTGCCGAAGGAATTGGAGATACAATTCGTGTCTCTCTTGCTGGAGATCCTGTTAAAGAAATATTCGTGGCAAAAGAGATCCTTAAATCTCTTGGACTAATGGATGGACCTGTTGTTATAGCATGCCCTACATGTGGACGTACACAAATCGATGTCGCTTCATTGGCATCAAAAGTTGAAAACATGGTTTCCAATATTACAAAACCCATTAAAATCGCAGTTATGGGGTGCATTGTAAATGGTCCCGGTGAAGCCCGGGATGCTGATATCGGCATAGCAGGCGGAAAACATGAGGGCCTTATTTTTGTAAAAGGAGAACCAGTTAAAAAAGTGCCCGAAAAAAACCTGCTGGAGGAATTAAAGATGTTTCTGGATTCGATTATTTGATTTTTTTGCGATAAATACCTTTAATACAGAAATAAATGCTGATTTGCGCGGAGCACATAATCTGGTG
>DATGNN010000059.1:0-9427 GCA_035306725.1 Chitinispirillaceae bacterium
AACGTTGAACAAAAGCGCTTCGCGCTGGCTTCACAACTTTCATTTATTCTCAGCCACTTTTCAGCTATATAGAATCATTTATACATAATTCAAGTGTAACGTGCAGTTTATATCATTTTTACTTCTGTGATAATTTTTTTAACTTTTTTCACAGGAGTTTTTTATGACTGCATTACGTCAGAATTTCAATCTTATTTAGAAATTATGATAATCTGGTAAGGCATGCGCCCTTTATTAGCAACTGCTACGCTTACGGTTGAGTACATCAGAATGCGGGCAGTGTTGCCTGCGAATTTGAGGAAACCCCTTTTTTTCACATAAGAATAGAGTTTTTACACTTCTTCGTTCAACGTAATTGCAACCGATTTTTTTCCGGCCGTACCTGAAAATCAAAGGCTTTGTTTGCCAAAAATAGACGGCTTATTATATTATACGGAACATATATTCATTTTTTGAGTATTATACATTATGTATTTTCTCTTGTTCTTGATTGTTTTTATTTCAATTATTCCTGAGGATATTTATATGAAAGCAGTACTTATAAGCGGAAGCCCAAGAAAAAACGGAAATACGGAATTTTTACTCCATAGGTGCATGGAAAATTTCAAAAAAGCCGATATTGAAACAGATCTGTTCTGTCTTTCCGAAATGCAAATTAAACCTTGCAAAGCTTGTGGAAGTTGCAGAAAACCGGAAAATAAGGGCTGTATAATTACCGATGATGATTTCTCTTCAATTCTGCAATCCATGATTGATTCACAGATTATAATAACAGCAACACCTGTTTACTTTGGCTCTGCTACTCCTGATCTTATGGCATTACTGGACAGGGCAGGCTATGTAAGCCGGGGAAATGGCAATCTTCTATCGAGAAAGGTCGGTGGCCCGATTACGGTTGCAAGAAGAGCAGGACAAAACTTTACCTATGCACAACTTCTTTACTGGTATATGGTTAATGATATGATTGTACCGGGTTCAAGTTACTGGAATATTGCTTTTGGAAAAGATAAAGGTGATGTTGAAAACGACAAGGATGGACTGACAACCGCAGACCGGTTTATAGAAAACATAATCTGGCTTGCAGAGAAATTGTACAATTAGAATGGACGACCAGACATTTGTTTATATTCTCCAGTCAATGAACACATATATGATATGAATTTTTACAAGTTTCCATATTTTATTTTACAAGGTGGAATTAATTGACAACAATCGATTTAAAATATGTTTGCATGTTATGTCCTCGTGTTTTCAAAAAACATGTTCCAAAAGGCAGCCTGATATAAACAAACAATGGTTCCAGAATACATCTGGGGAAACTTAATTTTGATACCATGACCAGTGCATGACATAATAGAATTTTTATTAATCAGTCCTCTTTGTTTACAGCTTGGCACTGAAGTAGAAACAGTTTCAACAAAACCTTTAAGTGCGCAAGATTGTCGGCGCAGCTTTTTTATGCTTGTGAACTCTAAACCCCTATGCCGGGAGGAAGGGGTATTCTCAGAATTTCCTTTCAAAAACAGGTAAATGTAATTTAATTACCGAAAAACTGAATTTAGCGTTTATTGATATAATAATCTTATAATTTAGATTTAGCTTTGAAAATCATTTCCTGTCTGAATCTGACGATTCATTTGTAACCTTTTCCCGCAAACGGAAAGAACAACCTAAAAATATGGAGTTAAAATTTCGCAGAAACGGTTTTATTGCTGTCAAAAAGCTCCAAGTTCACAAATTTTACAGGTGCGGCTATTATGTTTTAAAAGCCAGGATATGTTGGTTGTTTAAAATACAATAACAGAGGAACTATAAATCTGGAGTTCAGAAACCAGATTTATGTCTATTATGATAAAACGAGTGTTCTTTTTAATATGGTTTTATTCTGCTTACATCACTTATGATAAAATCTGAAACCACTATAAATTTTCATTGTGGGAATAAAATTGCAAAAGACAGGAGGATCGCTTCTTTTTAATTTTTAAAAAACCGCTTTAATTGAAAGCGAAAACTTTTTGTCCCAAGAATAATACTAATTAAGTGCCATGATAATCACGCGCCAGGCAAATGACCCTCCCGTCATTTACACGATTCAGGAGCTTTTTTTCTTTGGAGTCCGTTTTTTGGTTCCGCTTCCGGAAACACGTGTCTTTTTTGCCTTTGGTTCTTCAGTTTTAGAAGGTTCTGGTTTTTTTGCAGGTTCTGGTTTTTCTTGAGCAGAGGCTTTTTCAAAAGCAGGTTTTTTAGGTGCTTCATGTTTTGGAGGAACAGCTTCTGCTTTTTCTTTGGATATTTGTTTTTCCTTAGCTGCTTCCATTTCTCTTTTTTTAACGTCTGCTGCTTTTTTTTCTTCTTCTCTTATCTCCTTTTCTGCCTGTTTCCAATCCTGTATATGATTGCCATCCACTCCACCTCGTGCAAGATAGAGTTCATAAGCACGTTTTTCAACTTTTTCCTTAAAAGATTCCATACTGCCTCCTTTAGTGTTGCTGCCTAATATAAATGATCAGAAAGTGCTTTGAATAATGAAATTATTATACTGAATGTGATAATTATAAATTATGAAAAGTGCTATTTCAACGTTATCCGAATTTTTTAACCAATTTTTAGTTAAATCATTGAGAAATCTGGTTTTTTTACCGTTTAAGGAACCCATATAACAATTTTGTAACCAGTTATTTTTATTACTGAGTCATTTTAAATCAGATATGAATTTATTCTTTTAAAGTTCCTGCCTATTTGAAATAGAATTTTGCGGAAATTAATTTTCTCAATCTATGCAAAAAAATAATTCTTATTCAAAAATTAATGATGAATCTTCCTTACATGATGTTTCCACACTATTTCTTTCTGGTGATGAAGCTCTTGGAAGAGGTGCCTATGAGTCCGGCCTGAGGGTAGCATGTGCATATCCTGGAACTCCCTCCACAGAAATTGTACAACACCTTTCCGGTTATGAGGAAATTGATGCACAATGGTCTGTTAATGAAAAGGTAGCTTTTGAAGTTGCTTTGGGTGCCGCTGTCGGTGGTGTACGCAGCCTTTATGCCTGCAAACATGTGGGCCTTAATGTAGCAATGGACCCTCTTATGACATCTGCTTACACTGGGATCAATGCAGGTTTTGTTATTGTTGTATGTGATGATCCCGGATTACACTCTTCACAAAACGAGCAGGATACAAGATGGGTCAGTATCTATGCAAAGCTGCCGCTCATTGAACCATCAAGCCCATCAGAAGCTTACGAGTGTGTAAAAGAAGCTTTCCTTATCAGCGAAAAATTTGATACTCCTGTAATTATCAGATTTACTACACGCGTTGCTCATTCGAAAGAAAATGTTAATTGCGGTATAAAAACAGCTATACCTGTAAAAGACTTACCTCTTGACATTTCAAAATATGTAATGATCCCTGGCAATGCCTACAAAAGACACATTCAGGTCGAGAAACGTCTGGAGAACCTCTCAAAATATTCAGAAGAAACTATTCTGAATACGGTTGAAAAACATGATTCAGAACTCGGTTTCATTACTTCAGGAGTGTCATATTTATATGTCAAAGAAAACTATCCTGATGCTTCCGTACAGAAACTCAGTTTGACTTATCCTTTCTGTGACAAGAAAATTATTGATTTTGCAAAAAGTGTCAAAAAGGTCGTAGTAATTGAAGAGCTTGATCCTTTCCTTGAAAATCATGTCAGGGAACTTGGAATTGATTTTATCTGTAAAGACGCCTCTTTTAAAACAGGTGAATTAAAACCTGAATATATCCCCCTTATTGTTGAGGGGCAGAAAAAAGTCGAAAAACCTTCAGGAGCAAGAAAGCCGGTTTTGTGTCAGGGCTGTCCACACAGGTTTGTATTTACAGCATTGAGAAAACTTAAAACTTACGTAGCGGGCGATATTGGCTGTTACACTCTTGGGGCTACGCCGCCTCTGTCCTCTCTTCATACCTGCGTATGTATGGGGGCAGGTGTTACTTTCCATGAAGGTCTCAGGCGGGCTCACCCAGACAACAAAAAGATCGTAGGTGTAATAGGTGATTCAACCTTTATACATTCAGGTATCACAGGACTGATTAATGCTGTTTACAACGACGCAAAAGGTGTAATTATCATTCTGGACAACTCAACAACAGCTATGACAGGTGGTCAGGATCACCCTGCAACAGGTAAAAACATTACAGGAAAACAGGCACATAAACTGGTACTTGAAAACCTTGTCAGCAGCTGTGGAGTCAACAAAGTTGATGTTCTCTCACCCTACAACTACAAAGAATTTGAAACCTTATAAAACAAAGGCTTTCAGAAGATTCTCTTTCGGTAATTATCGCCCGTGAACCATGCAGACTTGTGAACAGAGATCGCAAACCTGCTCCGCAATACGATCAGAGCAAATGTAAAAAATGTGGGATATGTCTTTCTATAGACTGTCCTGGTATCAGTAAAACCGAAAACGGTTTCATTCAAGTTAATACTGAACTTTGTACAGGCTGTAATCTTTGTGTACATGTTTGTTCACCAAAAGCATTGAGGATTCATGAATAACAATAAAACTGTAAACATTCTTTTTTGTGGCACAGGTGGTCAGGGTGTCTTGAAGGCATCGGAGATCTGCGGCATTGCTGCTATGAAAGCCGGATACAACGTTAAAAAGTCAGAAATTCATGGTATGGCTCAACGCGGCGGCTCTGTAGAATCCCATCTGCGATTTGGTAAAAAGGTTCTTTCTCCGCTAATTAAGCCAAATGATGCTGATTTTCTGGTCTCTTTTGACACCGGTGAAGCCTTACGCATGAAAGCATTTCTGAAAAGTACCGGACTTGACTTCTCACAATTTTTAGGAGAAGTCAAAAATTTGAAACATCCAATTTACATTAATACATATTTTCTTGGTATACTCGCATCACAACTTCAAATAGATAAAAACCTCTGGATTGAAGCTTTATTATCTGTTTTGACCAGAGATCAGGACGGTAACAGGAAAGTCTTTGAAGAAGGTTTTATATTTGGCAAGAATATGACATCAAAATAATATCACCTAAACAGTAACTATTTCTTAGCGCTGTCTGCCTCGCGCGCGCAATAGCAATAAAACCGCACAAGGCCATATCTTTGAATCAAAGTATGCTTATGGCAGACTGAAAGCCCATTGTAGTTTTGATAATGATTACGTTTGCGGTGCGTAAAATAATCAGGCAGACATGATCTTTACAGAGACACAAAACCGCATTCTGCGGTAATACCGCTTCCGCAGAGATACATCGTTAATTGTTTTTCAGATCGCTTCCCAGGCAAAGCTTATTACATCATTAATTTTACTATATTTTCCGGCCAGCATAATCAGACGGTCCACGCCCATGGCGACTCCTGAACACGGCGGCATACCAGACTTTAATGCATCAATAAATTTCATATCTATTGGTAACGGCTTTTTCTTAAGGTTCTCACGTTTTCTGTTCTCTTCTTTCAGTCTTCTCAAATTTTCTTCCGGATCTGTCAGTTCCTGGAAACCATTAGCAAGTTCAACTTTATTATAATAGACTTCAAATCGTTTTGCCAATCGTGAATCAGTTTCATCAAGTTGAGACAGTATCGCCTGTTGAGCTGGAAAATTATAAACCACACACAATGTATCATCTGGAAGCAAAGGCTCAATTATTTCAGACATTACAAACTGAAGAGCATCTGTAACCGTTTCCCATGTTATTGGGGTTAAAGATTTTGAACGACACAAGTCGGCAAGTTCAGAAAAATTGGTCTTTAGTGGGTCTATGCCGGTAAAGTCCTTGAACAATTGAATATATGACCATTTCTTTACTGTTTTTGAATCTGTAATCGCACTACACAGTTCAATAACTTCTTCTATTAGTTCGAACATATCAAACTGGCGCCTGTACCATTCAAGTATTGTAAATTCCGGATTGTGTATGCGTCCGAATTCTCCATTCCTGAAAACTTTACATATTTGAAAAATGTCGGGAAACCCTTTTGCAAGCAGGCGTTTCATTCCGAATTCAGGTGACGAGTGCAGAAAAACCTGCTCACTTTCCACGGAGTCAATGTGTCCGTTCGGATGATAGCAGGATGTAAACAGATCCAGATGACAATCAACAGAACAACCCCTGAAAAGCAGCGGTGTTTCTACTTCAATAACTTCACGAATTCTAAAAAATTCTCTGATTTTTGACAGACAAGCAGCCCTGAAAACAGCTGCTTCAATCGTCAAATTACCTGTTTCACTCACAAATTTGTTCTCACACATGTCAAATAATCTTTTAACAACCATCCCTGGAAATTAAAATCAAATTGTACAATCTGTTAAATTCTCAGTTTGTTGAACGTTGCAAATATTCGCCGGTACGGGTATCTACCTTTATTTTCATGCCAATATCAATAAATGGCGGGACATTAATTTCAGCACCAGTTTCAAGAGTAGCTTTTTTAGTGACATTGGTTGCAGTATCTCCTTTTACAACAGGTTCTGTGTATGTTACTTCCAGATCCATAAATATAGGCGGTGTAACTGATATCACTCTTTCTCCCCAGAATTGCACCTCACATTCGGTATTTTCAAGAAGCCATTTTCTTTCCTCTTCAATATTCTCTTTAGGAATTTCTACCTGTTCATAATTTTTAACATCCATAAATGTATAATTCTGGCCATCATTATACAGATATTGCATTGTTGCTGATGATATTTCTGCCTCCTGTAACGATTCTCCAGATTTGAATGTCTTGTCCAGAGTTCGTCCTGTAAGAAGATTTTTTAATCTTACTCTATTAAAAGCCTGGCCTTTTCCCGGTTTCACAAAATCGTTATCAACAATAATCCAGGGCTGATCATCAATGATTACTTTTAGTTTTTTCCTGAATTGGCTTGTATCAACGGTTCCCATATCGTTTATTCTCCTTTGGTTTATCAATTTATAAAAAGCTGAACCTGACAGGTTTTAAAAATAACCCTCTTCTGATCAGGAAATTTCTTACATCCTTACGGCTGTAAAATCAGACTAATCAGCCAAATATTAAAAAATGATTAAGGTATGCCTGGTTCAGATAAGTATTTTCAATGCATAAAATAAAGTACGGTTTGAATATTCTCAATAATTTTAGAGGTTCGACTCTCTTTTTTTCAAATTATTTTATTTCATATCAGCCCGAAAACACGATAATGGCAAAATTTTTCAGAAAAACAGATGATTTACTCTCTTTTCTTTTGTTGGATGACAGTTCTGCACCATATACCATTGATAAATCACCCTCTTTTCCATTTTTAGTAAGCTCAAGTTATTCCATGAAAATGGAAAAAAAGAACTGGTTTGATCCACTTCTTTTACAGGTAATTCCACGAATAACCGGAAAAGTATCATCAGAAGGATTTAATGATGATCCTGTTGGAGATAAGGAAGCATCTGTTTGCCCGGGAATCATTTATAAATACACTGGCAGGATACTTCTTATCTCAACTTCGGCTTGCGCGATTCATTGCAGATACTGTTTCAGACAAAAATTTCCTTTTAATTCCATTGATTTTACCTGTCTTAATAAATCTATTCATAACTATCTTTCAAAGAATACTGAAACTCAAGAAGTTATTCTAAGCGGTGGAGACCCTTTTTGCCTGGATCCCTCAAAAGTCAGCATTATTGTTAATACGATAAAGAAGTTTTCCTCAGTTAAAACGATTCGATTCCATACCCGGGTTCCGGTAGTGATGCCGGATTTGATTAATGATGAGCTTTTGGAAATTCTTTCAGAAACGAAAAAAAAGGTAAATGTTATTGTTGTTATTCATGCTAACCATGCACAGGAATTACAGGAAGATTGCAGTAATGCTCTGGACAAGTTAAAACGCAGGCACATTCTTCTGTTAAATCAATCTGTTCTGCTAAAAGGAATTAATGATTCTGTTGAATCGCTTGAAATATTATCCCAGACATTGATAGATCACGGGGTATTGCCTTACTATCTTCATCAATTAGACAAAGTTAACGGTGCCGGCCTTTTTGAAGTGACTGAAAAAAAAGGAAAAAATCTCATAAAGGAACTTCGTCTCAAAATGCCTGGATACGCTATTCCAAAGTATGTTAGAGAAAACCCGGGCTATAAATCAAAAACACCCCTTTAGTTTCTATTTTTAAAACGCTTCATCTTTTAAGTGGAAATGATACCAGTTTTTGCCCGTAGTATTTCATGGATATGAAAACTTTTTATTAAAAAGGCATGCTGAAATAATTCGGTATTAAAATTGTAATAGTTTTAATTTATTCCGGTTCTGAAATGAAATCTTATAAAATAATTGTAATAGATGATGATCCTGGTATATTGGAAGTTCTTGAATTTAATCTCAAAATAAGAGGTTATAATGTTTTATCATATATCAGCGGCAAAGAAGCGTTGGAAAAAGTGTTTGATGAAAAACCGGATCTTATTATTCTTGATGTAATTATGCCGGATCTTGATGGCTGGGAGATGCTTAAAATTATAAAAGATCATCCTGCAGGAAATGCTTTTAAAATATTGATGCTCACAGCAAAAAGTACCGAAAGGGACAAGTTGATTGGGAAATCAATTCTGAAAGCTGACGATTATGTTACTAAACCATTTGATCTAAATGAATTACTGCATATAATCAGAAAACTCCTTGGAGATACAGATGACGAAATCGAAAAATCATAATTACAATCCGAGGATTGAATTGTCCGGAATTTCATTAGCACCCGGAATAGCAATAGGAAAATCATTCCGATTCAAGCAAATCGATTTAGAATCACTTAGAAATAATACTTTTCCAGTCGAAAATCTTAATGTAGAACTAAACCGTCTTCAAAACTCTGTTCAGAAAAGTAAAGAGCAATTATACAGTCTTCAGAAAGCAGGTGTTGAAAGCGGTAAAAAGGATATAGCAGATATTTTCAATGCACACATACTTCTTCTTTCTGATGAATCCTTTCTTCAGAGCATCAGAGATACAGTAAAAAATGAGCGATTAAATGTTGAACATATACTTTCTATAAAAATTAGCGATATTGAACAAAGTTTTTCAAATATTGAAAATGAAACTGTTAAAACGCGTTTGCTTGATATACAAGATGTTTACCAGCGTCTGTTAAGAAATCTTCTTGAGATTGAGCATGTGCGTGTCAGACCACTTATAAGAAAGGGAAATCCTATTCTGATTGCAGAGCATCTGCTTCCTTCCGATATCGCCCTTCTTGAATTCAGAAAAATTGCAGGAGTTATTATCGAAGAAGCAAGCGCTGTATCTCATGTGGCAATTATTACCCGTTCGTTCGGAATTCCTGCCGTTATCAACATTCCAGGAATAACATCATTGGTCCATTCAGAAAGCACTTTGATTATTGATGGTTTTGAAGGGAAGATAATTATCAATCCGTCATCATCTGAAATTACCTCTTACCGAAA
>DATGNN010000060.1:0-5632 GCA_035306725.1 Chitinispirillaceae bacterium
AGGTGAAATTTAAAACAGTCAACCAGATGATCGTTTACGATTCCGGTTGCCTGCATATAGGCATAACAGATAACGCTCCCGCAGAAAGAAAACCCCCGTTTTTTGAGATCCTTGCTCATTGCATCAGATTGTGCTGTTCGTACAGGAAGATCAGACCATTCTTTTGGCGCGATAGCGGGATAAACTGTTTTAAAATCAGTAAAACGCCAGATGTAATTGTCAAAACTACCGAACTCTTTCCTGATTTCAATAAATCGGTTTGCATTATTGATGGCTGCATTAATTTTAAGACGGTTTCTGATTATTCCCGGATCATTAATCAACCGTTCCCGGTCGTCTGACCCATACGATGCAACAATATCCCAGTTCCATTGTGAAAATGCTTTTGCAAAATTTTTCCGTTTTTTCAAGATCGTAATCCATGATAATCCAGCCTGAAATCCTTCAAGAACAAGAAGCTCAAAAAGCTTTTTGTCATCATGAAGAGGTACTCCCCATTCATTGTCATGATATTCAATATAAAGAGGATCAGTCTGGGCCCATGCACATCGATTTATCTTTTTCAAGTAAAGCCTCCGCTATCCTGAAATCTGATGGCGTTGTTATTTTAAAATTAAGGGGATCTCCCCAGGCAATTCCTACTTCAATACCGGTTCTCTCCATCAACATGGCTTCATCTGTAGGAACATTATCCATTTTTGGTACTGCTTTAAAACCATCCAGTAACACGGATCTTCTGAAAAGCTGCGGTGTTCCAACCCGAACAACTTTAGATCTGTCGATTGTTGTTCCGGCTCTGTCTGCTTTGAACTCTTTTATTGTGTCGACTTCAGGTGTTACTGTAATAACACAATCAAATTCAGATCGTTTTTTAACCAGGTCATCAATGATAGTGTGGTTCACAAAAGGACGAGCTGCATCATGAACAAGAACCCATTGAGCTTTTGACTGGCATACTCCATTATACACAGAAACCCATCTGTAATCGCCACCTCTGATAACAGTGATTCGATTGTCATCGAACTGTTTGCGGGTTTTGTCAATCAGATCTTCCGGTACAACAAGAATTACCTTGTCGACTAAAGCAAAAGAAAGGAACTGTTTGAGAGACCATAACAGAATCGGTTTGCCATGAAGAGGAACAAATGCCTTGGGCATTGAAAAACCAAGGCGTGTTCCTGAACCCGCGGCAACAATTATCGCATCGATTTTTTCAGTCAAAATCAACTTTTCCGGCTGGAATGTTTTTCAACAAGCCCGTTTACTTTCATTGGAAGACCAAACAGTTTTATAAATCCGCTGGCATCCTTCTGGTCGTAAAGATCTGTGTCGGAAAATGATGCAAGGTCTTCAAGATATAACGATTTTGATGCTTTGGTACCGGCAGGAACAATATTTCCCTTGTATAATTTAAGTCTGACTGAGCCGGTTACATTTTTCTGGGTAACATCAACAAATGCATCAATCGCTTCTCTCAAAGGGCAAAACCATTGACCGTTGTATACAAGTTCGGCATACCGGATAGCAAGCGTCTCCTTGAAACGGGTAGTGTCTCTGTCAAGCACAAGCTCTTCGAGGAGTTTATGTGCTGCATAAAGAATAGTGCCACCCGGAGTCTCATAAACACCTCTGGATTTGATACCAACCAGACGGTTTTCAACCATGTCGGTTTGACCAATTGCGTGAATGCCTCCAATGCGGTTGAGTTCATCAAGAAAATCAACCGGACTCAGGTTTTTTCCGTTAAGTGAAACCGGAACACCTTTTTCAAATGTAATCTCTATATATTCAGCAGAATCGGGTGCCTTTTCAAGTGTATTGGAGATTGTAAATATGTCATCAGGAGCCTCATTTGAAGGGTCCTCCAGAACGCCCCCTTCATGACTGATATGCCAGATATTTCTGTCTTCAGAATAGATTCTTTTTTTCGACTGGCTGATCGGAATTGAATGTGCTTCAGCATAAGCGATACAGTCTTCTCTTGAGTGAAGAGTCCAGAGCGGATCTTTCCACGGTGAGATAATTTTTAGTGTCGGGTCGAGTGCCATAATCGACAATTCAAATCGTACCTGATCGTTGCCTTTTCCTGTAGCACCATGCGCTATGGCTGTTGCACCCTCTTTCTGTGCAATCTCTACTGCCCGTTTTGCTATGAGCGGACGGGCAAAGCTTGTACCAAGAAGATATCTGCCTTCATATACCGCACCTGCTTTAAGAGTAGGATAAATATAATCAGTAATGAATTCTGATGTGAGATTCTCTATGTAAAGTTTTGATGCACCGGTTTTCAGTGCCTTTTCTTCAAGACCTGTGAGTTCTTCTTTCTGACCCAGATCTGCACATAACGCTATAACTTCACAGTTATAGTTTTCTTTAAGCCATGGAATCATTACAGATGTATCCAGACCACCCGAATATAACAGAACAACTTTTTCCATACAAATTCCTTATGAGTAAAGATGTTTTAATGATTTCGTGAATATTGACACCGCTTTGTCGATTTCATTAAGCTTGACCGTAAGCGGAGGTATAAAACGGATCGTATTGTGGTTTGCTTTAATCAATATGAGACCGTTTTCTTTGCACAATGGAATAAGGGGCTGTGGGTCCTGAGTAAACCGGACACCCAGAAGTAAACCGCTGCCCCGGATGCTTTCTATTACAGGGTAAAGCGACTGAAGAGCAGAAAGCTTTTTTTTCAGGTAATTTCCTTTTTGTTTAACTTCTTTAAGAAATGCTTTTTCTTTAATTATTGAAAGCAACCGGGAACCAAGGGCACAGGATACGGGATTACCACCGAATGTAGTTCCGTGATCTCCTGGAGTGATAGAATCAGAAAACTCCTTTTTGCACAATACAGCTCCCAGAGGAAGCCCCCCGCCAAGCGGTTTTGCCAGTGTCATCATATCGGGAATGACTTTATGCTGCTGATAATTCCACAATGTTCCGGTTCTCCCCATTCCACATTGAATCTCATCAAAAACAAGAGCAATGGAATTTTCGGCAGTGTAATTTCTTAAAAATTTTAAAAAGGAAGTATCTGTACTGTTTATTCCACCTTCGCCCTGAAGAGGTTCAATAATGACTGCTGCAAAAGAGTACTTTTTAAGAATCTGCTCAGTTGCTTCAATGTCATTTAACTTAACATAATGGAATCCATCAAGCATTGGAAGAAAACCCTGATGAAATTTTTCCTGGGCAGTAGCACTTAATGCTCCGTAGGTTCTTCCATGAAATCCATCATAAAAAGAGAGTACATGATATTTGTCTTCAGAGATGGAGATAGCTTTTTTTCGTGCAAACTTGATAGCTGCTTCATTGGCTTCTGTTCCGCTGTTACAGAAAAAGACCTTTTGTGCAAAACTGTTTTTAATCAGCTTTTCTGCAAGATCTATTTGAGGCTTGTTAAAATATAGATTCGAACTATGCAAAAGCAGTTCACCCTGTTCCTTTATTGTTTTTTTCAGAACCGGATGAGCATGGCCAAGTGCGTTTACAGCTATACCTGAGCCAAAATCAAGATATTTTTTATTGTCTGAATCGAAAAGGTATGAACCTTTTCCGCTTATAAAAGGTGCACCTGTCCGTTTGTAGGTGGGCACGAATAAATCATTATAATCTTTTTTTTTCATAAGATTTTTAAATCCTCTTTATTGGTAAATGACTGTACCATTTGATTTAGATGTGGTAAGTTCATTACGCAGCGTTCCACTGTCTTTCCATCCGCAGATATGGACTCTTTTGACCCCTTTTTGAACTGCTTCAGATGCACTGCGTAATTTTGGAATCATGCCACCGGTAATATGACCCTGTTTTATCAGATCTTCTATTTCTGAAGTACGAATCTCTCTGCGGACTTTATCATCAACAAGAACTCCAGGAACATCCGATACAAAAATAAGATCGTCTGCTTTTAATGCCATGGCAAGTTCACTTGCAGCCAGATCAGCGTTTACATTATAAATAGAACCGGATTCATCACGCGATATTGGAGAAATGACCGGTACATATTTATTACTATGGCACGTTTTGATCAGATCTGTATTAACACGCTCAATTTTGCCGACAAACCCGATATCCAGTCCTCTCATGAACATTCTTGATGCGGTAAACAGGTTTCCATCAATACCACTGAATCCAACAGCTCCAACCCCTTCAAGAAGCAGAGCATTTACAATACGTTTATTTACATCTCCCGAGAGTACCATCTGAACAATTTTTACCATTTCACTGTCTGTTACCCTCATTCCTTCAACAAAGGTAAATTCTTTATTGAGCAGATCCAGATGACGGGCAATATCTTTTCCACCTCCGTGTATAATAACTGGATTAGAATCGGGCAGAAGCTTATGAATACTCTGGCCCAGTTCCCGAAGCAACCCCTGGGCATCAACGGTCGCTCCTCCAATCTTGATACAAACCGTCTTCATATCTGGTTCTCCTCCCTTCCTTTTGAATGAGATAGATCTGAAGAATTACTGGATATGGTCTCAAAACACTTTCTTGTACAACACGGGCTGAAACCATATAAGATATTAATTATCAGAACAAGGTAAAATAATATTTGAAAAAGCCTTTTTTAAGTGGAAGATGTGAATAAATCCTGCTGGCCGGAAATAATGTTGTCAAAACTACGGGATGTGAGTTCAAGTATCGAATCGGCCACCGGTTTGATCTGAGACTCAATATAATGCTCATAGTCAATAGCTGAAGACAATTTCTGGACAGGTTGCGGGCCCTCAACAGTAACCACATAACGGATCAGATGAGGGGGATTGTCGAGTAAACGGGCTGCCTGAACATGCGGTGGAACATTAACAGTATATTCATCCATTGCTTTTCGAAGCCGTTTTTTGTAAACTAATTTGTGGTCACAATTACCGTTTTTGACACGCTTTACGATATTTGTCAAATAATCTTCAACTGCTTTACCTGTAAAAACGCGCATTATCAATTCATACTGAACTTCCTTGGCCAGATCGGTCCAGTCACTTCGTGCTGATTCCATACCCTTGAAGTATAGCCGGATATCTGTACCGTCAACGATACTTCCACAGTAATGCTTTTTGCTCCCCGTGGTTGTACCACGTACTGATGGCATAAGGAAGTGGCGAAAATGGTTCTCAAATTGAAGAAGCAGTGCAGAATTAACATCATATTGATCTTTCAACCATGATTTCAACCAATTCGTAACTTTGTCTGCAATCTCATTTCCAATAGCAGACGCCCTTTGTTCCATGCCGGGGCCAAGCAGCACAAAAAGAGAATCTGTATCACCGTAGATTACATTGTAGGGGGTCGAAGATGTAATATACCCGATCGTTTTCTTTAAAATAAACTGACCGGTTGATGTGATCGTTTTTGCAAGTACTGAAGAAAAAAAACGGCATCCCCTTGCTCCCAGAACACCATAAAAACTGTTCATCAGAATCTTTATTGCCTGTGAAAGATAAGGATTGTTATCCCTCTTTGCAGCTGCACGCGCTTCCATAAGCTCACCGATAATTCCGGGAAGAATACCGGTATCTGCGGCAAATGAAGGGCCACAAGGACCTTTAATACGGTTTTTCGATGGAGATATATACCCATAAGGGTCAATCATGAATGTAAGAATTAAAGAAGGATACAAACT
>DATGNN010000061.1:0-3473 GCA_035306725.1 Chitinispirillaceae bacterium
CTGTATCATCATTCTGTTCGTTCTGAGAAATAAGCAGCATTTCCTGTCTGAATTGTCGTATTCTTTCCCGCAGGATTTCAATATTTTCCATGTTAATGGTCATTGTAACAGAGGAGATGTCGCGAAGTTCCTTATTGTGCGCGATAGCCGAAAGAGAAAGTTCCACATTTTTTTTCTGATAATTTCGTATTACAGCCGATGTCCATTTTTCACCGGTTGATATAAACTGTTCGGTTACACGATACAGGCCGTCTTCGTCTTTAATGATCATATTGAGGCGTTCAAGCAGTTGTATGGATTCCCGTGCCTGTTGTGCGGTGATCTTTGGTGTGAGCATGGATGCCAATTTTCGATAATCTTTCCCGTCAAACGGAAAAATGCTGATAAGCGATCGTACTGCCATGTGGTACCACTGTCTGAAAAATTCTGGTTTACTGTCGCCAACTGTCCGGAATTTTACACCTTTTATCGACTGTAATCTCTCAAAACGCTGTTCGATTTCATTCTGATTTTTCGCACGTCCGAAAAGAACCAGCTCGGTAAAGTATTCCCGCTCCTTCCCCGTCAGCATCATGAGATCAGCAAACGCTGCAATGTTCTTTATTCCAAGATGTACCTTGCCCTGATACACTTTTACAATATACCCCGGATCAAGTTTCACTTTGTATGATATATATCTGTAGGAGAACCAGGATTTGGTCTTCTTTTCATTTTCATAGAAGTCTTTGAGGTATTGACGATAGTCGAGATATTCAAAAATATTGATCATAGTTAAATCCTGTTTCTGTGAGATAATATAATTAAACCTTTGAAGGACACTTATAATATTTGAGAACTAAATGTTGCATTATTATGCAACATATTTTTGAGTTAAATGCACCTATCTCTTTGATATAAAAGGGGATAACTAATTGCATCCTGTTTTAATATCATTTAAATCAAGGGTAATTCTGGCAACATTGGTCAGAAATAGCTATTTATTTATGTACAAGATCCGGAGATATTGAAATGAAGTGATGTTCATATGAATTATTTGTGGCGGCAAGCCAGCTATAACCGATTCTGACGTACTATAACGAAAGCCGCAGAAATAACTGATAAAGGGCACGTCCCTTATTATCCTGGATCAAAAAAAATTAATGAATTTTCAGTTTTTTTTATTTATACTTCCTAATACCAGGTCTGGAGGAGTACTAAAGCCTTTGAAATAAATTGGGATAGCGTCGAATTGGAGGTAATCATTCATTATGACCAAAAAATTATACTTTTATGTTTTCATGCCTGCTGTGTTTTTTCTTTACTCATCCATTACTGCCCAGGACATTTCCCTGTCGGGCACAGTATTGGATGAATCCCGTAGTCCGGTAAAAGGGGCTACCGTAAAGCTCCACAGTGATGAAAACATACAAACAGCTACCGATTCCAAAGGGCAATTTAATCTTATCAACAAATCCTCAGCTCTAAAAACTCGTCCGCAGCCTCTTCGGTCATTTGCAGTGTTTAAAGGCTCTTTTGTAGATATTACCCTTACAAAACCATCAAATATCAGCACAACTATTTATAACATATCAGGAAAAAAATTATTGTACTTTAATTCCGGCAAGCTTGATGCCGGATCAAACATAATAGATCTACCGGTGGACAGGCTTGGTTCAGGTGTTTATTTGGTAGCTGTCAGCTATGAGAGCAACAGAAGCGTATTCAGGTATGTCTCGGCTAATAAGAGAAATCATAATGTGGCTGCTTACAGTAAGAATAATGATGGCGGGACTTTAGGGTTTCAGAAAAAAGCGGCTGCTTCGCAAGCAGACGTTATCGATACACTCGTGGTGACTGCAGATGGATATATTGAAGAACACTATCCTCTGAGCAGCTATTCCCTGCAAGATATTGAGATCACACTGAAAACGGTAACAGTTGAGTCAGACAATTTCACTGAAACCGTAAACGGTGTGTCCTTTGATATGGTATACGTGCCGGGGGGCACATTTACTTTAGGGTGCGAAAGCGGTCCCTGTCCGGCTGATGCAGAACCTGTGTCAGGCGTGAACGTCAGCAGCTATCATATCGGGAAAAACGAGGTAACGACAGAACTGTGGAATGCCGTGATGGACGACGATGTGACCAGTTGGGGCAGCACTCCCATAACCAGTATCACCTGGTATGAAGCCATGGAATTTGCCTGCAAATTAAGCCAGATAACAGGCAGGAAGTACCGTATGACGACCGAGGCTGAGTGGGAATACGCTGCAAAAAATCATTTGAGCAGTTTGGAAGACATCGGCAGCAACGAAGAATGGGCGTATAATTCCTGGAACAGTACGCATATGGGCGGGACTGATCCTGTAGGACCGGGCAGCGGAGAACACACTCAGAAAACCCGGCGCGATGCGCAGGGGCAAGTTGTCGACAACATAACAGGGCGACTAATCCGTTCAATTGATGGTATCGGCCCAGCGTTACGCCTGGCCATCTCGGCTGAAATGAACTTCCCACCGGACTATGTTCCGCCATGCGATCTCCATGCTCCGCATATGGGCGACGAACCGGTGAATTCTTACCGCGACCCACGATGGATCACGGGAAGCGATACACATTGGACAATGGGTCCGATTGCAATAGGCTCTTTTGATCTCAGGGTCTGGGACGACGGTACCGCATCATTAAATGGCACCAATGGTCAGTGGTTTACTTCAAACAATATCGCCTTCGTGTTTGTTCCCAGTTCCGGTTCTTTCGTAACATACCCGTATATCTTTCTTGATGAAACCCAGGGTTCTCTACTTTCCGATCAGAGTTTGAATTTTGGTTTTGGCGGCAGTCACGGTTACATCGGGAGGATAGTGAAAGAGTCGGCCGACAGCTACAACAAACCGGCTGTTTCCAGCCTGAAGAGTGGCGAGGAATTAGCCGCAGCAGCCGGTAATGACTACAAAATGATCGACATGGTCAACATCCCGGAGTCAGCTAAAGAACTGGATCCTCGGCTGATCGATGGGACAAGTCAGGGATGGTTCCAGAACAACACCAGCAACGGCGGTGTGCACCACTATAGAAAAGACATAGATCCTGATGAATTCCGGTTTACCGTTAACCAGGATGGAAACCGGACCATGCTCGCCAACGGCGAGTGGTTTACTATCAATAATATGTTCCTGCGCGTAACACACTCAAGCGGATATACAACCGATTATCTGTACGCAATAGATTCGGAAGGGACATTTTATCATCTCTCGTTTCAGGCGTATGAGCGGGCTGACTTCAGGATTTTCAAGCTAACGTCCAATGGCAGCGAATTCGAATCTGTCTGCGGCAGCATCTGCAGCGGCGAGATCCCAAAAGGAGAACCTGCTTCGATTTATGCCAGATTAGATAACGGTCATTCGACGTTCGTACCGGCACCGTGCCCGTCGGGAGGTTGCGAGTAAACAACTGACAAATAAAACTCCGAATGACTGAATTGTTTTTGCTCG
>DATGNN010000062.1:0-3334 GCA_035306725.1 Chitinispirillaceae bacterium
TAATACTAAATTTAAAATCTTCGGGCGTTTTATTATACCATGTCTGAAGATTATCTATGGTCGGAAACCGATAAAATGAACCATTGAATTCGTATGTTTTAAAATACCGGCAGTAATATTTAAACCAGTCTTTTTTTGGTAACATTTCCGGATAAAATACAAGTCTCCAGGACGGTGTGGCATAACTGGAACAACCGATATGTAAATTTTTTGTTTTCATACGAATAACTTTTGACAGGAAGGGCAAAAAAAACTTCTACGTTTTTTCTTACCCGTATTTTTTTTACTAAATGGCAGGTTGCAGCGATGGCATATTTTTTTTGTATATGCCAGCCAATGTTTTTTTAAAACATACGCTTTTTTCCATTCCAGAAATTCAAAACTGTATATTCTTGCCTGCTCTACTATCTCCTGAAGTTTTTTCTGTGGAATTTTACCAATCATTGCTTCCGGATGAATTTTTACTCTGTAAAGAACTTCATTTTTAATGATGTTACCTACACCTGAAAAAATATCTTGTTCCAATAAAGCATCACAAATCAGTGCTTGCTGATTCTTATAGAGTTTCTGTAACGCAGCTTCTCCGTTCCATTCTTCATTCATTACATCTGCTGACCAATCGTAATGTTTATTGATATCACCTTCTAAAATTTTAATAGAAGTACTGTAAAAATTTATTACTCCGTTTTCAAAACACAATCCTAATCGTAAAGGTGTTTTTTTATTTTCATTAATAAGATAAGTTCCAAAAAGCAGAAAATGAATCCGAAATGTAAAACCAGGAAAACATAATAATAAATGCTTTCCCCAAGTCTTTACATCTTTCAATAGTTCATGCTTCATTCTCTCAATATCCGTCTTCGAATTACCTTCTACAACAACAACTTTCTTACCTACAAAAGAAAACATTTGTTCCTTGACAATCACTAAACTTGGGCCTTCTGGCATAATATAATTGATTTAATTCGGTTGCGGGTTATTAAATCAGACAGAATTTGACAGAAATGTGGTGATGGACTTATTACCAGATTAAAATATAGTCCAGTATACAATCTTGAAACCCCTGCTCTTTTTTGATACAAACCCTGTCTAAAGTTTTTATTGAAGTTATAGCGCATCCATATTCACCGATACATTTGCAACATCGGTTAAAATTTTATCGGCCTCCATTTCTTCAGCAAGTGTTTGCTGTAGCAGTTTTGCAACACCATTTTCACCTAAAATTTTTGCAAAAGCAAACAACGTACCGTAAGTAGCAATCTCATAATGTTCAATCTTTTGCGATGCCGCGATAATTCCTGCATCGCGCACCGGTCCAAAAACGGTTTCTTCAAGCATACTGTCGCCTTCTTTTAACAGCCCGACCATAGCTTCACATTTTTTGCCTTCAGCTGTTTCATCCAACAGTTCAAATACTTTTTTAAGTCGTGTAACTTGGTTTTCTGTCACTGCTTGATGATCCAATATACTAGATTTCAGATTGGGAGATAAAGCGTTTTCTGCCATTTTTGGTAGTGTTTTGACTAAGGCATTTTCTACCCAAAAAATATCTTTGATTGTTTCAACAAACAACTGACGCAAAGAAGAGGCTGCCCCTTTGTTTGCTTCAACAATATTCGCAGCCTCATTTGACGCTGAACGTTCTTTTTTAATGGATTCATTATTTTTCATAACACTTATAAATTATTGTTTTTATCTATTATTTCTTCTCGTTTCCAGTATCTGTGCATTTTGATCGCGCTGATAAACTCTGTCTGAAATGATTTTCCATTTTCAGGATTACTTTTGATAATTCCTTCATCTTGCAGCACAGCGCCCTTTGCTAAAAACTGAGGTGCCGAAAGCAGATCGATACCATCACCATCAGCTCCGATAATCTTACAATGTCTGTATGCATCATTTAAAAACTCCATGACATCCGAATCAAAAGCAAGTAGATCCTGATTTTTACCATCTGGAATGAATAACGCATCAAAAAGAACAGACGAGGAAGTTAAAAAACTAAAATCAACTGCAATTTCACCATCCGTCTCAGTAGCTACAAATCCAAGATGAGGTCCAATAATACATGCTTTTGCATTTTCTTTCAATAAAGCTTTTTTCATGTTCATAACAGAGGTTTCGTTTACACCATCATTACAAAGAAACGCCACTTTTCTTGAGTTGATCGTTGGTTTTACAGTCGGATTTTTGATCATACTCAGCGCATCGGAAGTAATGATCTTTTTTGAACCTTCAATCGGTTCCTTTGCCCCCTGATCATCTGCTCCTACACCATGATTCGTCGGTTGTTCTGGCTGTTCCGGTACTTTAGCACCCAACCCTATAGCTACTTTTTCTGCTAAAGATCGATTTACCTGTGCTATAAGCCCCAACATTCTCACACGAATAGCAGTTGTTTCCACTTTGCCAAGCTCAAAACGGAATGCTTTTACGATGTGTTGCTGTTCAGTAGGTGTTTGGCTTTCATAAAACATGCGCGCCTGTGAGAAATGATCTCTAAAGCTATTACTTCTCTGTCGGACTTTATGTGCTTCGATCCGTTCGTTAAAACTTGAAAAGCCTCCGTCGGCAATCATTGCTTGATACGGACATCCACCACCTAAAGAATTCGGATGATAACTCACTCTTCCTTTGTTGATTTCTTGTCGCATATGACCATCACGCTGATTGTTGTGAATCGGAGAAATGCTTCTGTTGATAGGAATTTCATGAAAATTCGGGCTTCCCAGTCTTGAAAGTTGTGTGTCCGTGTAAGAGAACAGTCTTCCCTGCAAAAGCGGATCATTTGTAAAATCAATTCCGGGAATAATATGACCGGGATGAAAGGCAACTTGTTCTGTTTCTGCAAAAAAGTTGTTAGGATTTTTGTTCAGTACCATCCTTCCCACAATAGTTACAGGAACTAATTCTTCCGGAATAATTTTGGTGGAATCCAAAAGATCGAAGTCAAACTTGTGCTCATCTGCTTCGGGAACAATCTGTACACCGAATTCCCATTCGGGAAAATTTCCCAGTTCAATTGCTTCCCACAGATCTGCACGGTGAAAATCGGGATTATTTCCAGAGATTTTTTGCGCTTCATCCCACACAACCGCATGAGTGCCTAATTTAGGTTTCCAGTGAAATTTTACAAAATGCGATTCGTTTTCTGCATTGATAAAACGAAACGTATGAACTCCAAAACCTTCCTGCATCCGGTAACTTCGTGGTATCGCACGATCTGACATCAGCCACATGATCATGTGCATGGATTCCGGCATCAGGGATATAAAGTCCCAAAAAGTGTCATGAGCCGATGCAGCCTGAGGCATCTCATGGTGTGGTTCGGGTT
>DATGNN010000063.1:0-3093 GCA_035306725.1 Chitinispirillaceae bacterium
AGAATCCCACACGCCCATAACATCATTTATTGTTCTATTCCTGTTTCGGATTTCGGTTTTTTATTTTTTCTGCTTGTTTTCATGCTTTTCCTTTGATTTTGTTTCGTATTTCGATTTTCTGATTTCGAATTTTTAATAATCGAGCTCTTCAATCTCGGTGTCATCATGACATGAAAAATCTTTTTTGAGTATTAATTCCCGTTCCAGGTTAAAGTAATCGATCAGTTCGTGATCGTATTCTTTCTCCAGTTCTTTATCACACAGCTCCAGAGCCTTATCAAACTCCA
Organism: Chitinispirillaceae bacterium; assembly: GCA_035306725.1. Classification (GTDB taxonomy): domain Bacteria; phylum Fibrobacterota; class Chitinivibrionia; order Chitinivibrionales; family Chitinispirillaceae; genus JAAYEB01. The sequence goes on from DATGNN010000063.1 coordinate 288, forward strand.
GGCTCCTTCGGAGCAAGTCAATCAAATAAATCTGCTGCTGGACACGATTTTCTGCAAATGCCACCCCATTATCAATCGCTTCTTTAAAGAAAGATACAGCTTTTTTTCTGCATAAAACAGCTCCGTCCTTAAACCCGTTATCATCACATATCCAGGCACCAAAAACAGCCCCCCACCCTGCATCAGATAACTTGTCATCTTTTTCCATTAAAAGACTGTGACACAAAAATGAGTTAGCAGTTTCTGGAAACTGTGTATTATAAAGCTGCTTAATATAGAATTCATTTTTTATAAATTCCTTATCCCCCCGATTCCCTTCAGAAATCTCCGGAGCACAATAGCCGCATCCCGAACACCTTTGTACCCAAAGATAAACTGATGCACGCTCAATCTGTGAAGGCCTCCCATCAAGATCCCGGGGACCTACAATTGATAAAGAAAGATTTATCAAAGGATATCTGCTAACCGCCCCACAAACAAAACAGGTTTTCTCAGTAAAAAATATTGTAGACATTTTCAAAAATCCCCTGGAAATCTGATAACAATGATTCAGAATCTATTCACAAACTACAAACGATCGTACGGCCATACTGAGCAAATTTTATAAATAATCATTACCGCAGATTATCACTTCCATATTTTGATTGTATATTCAAAATTTTCTTTATACTAACATTATTATTTAAAAGATCAGGGTTTAACCTTTTTTTATATGCCATCTGACCGGTTTGTTGAAACACACAAAATTGTGGCAATCGTTCAGTTTTTGCTGGATACCTTGAAATCAACAAAGCTCCAGATCATATCAAGAGCCAATACACAGACTGGCAATGCAAAAAAACGCTTGTTCGCAATAGCGTCAGCAGTACACCAGGCAACAGCTCCACCTGCCAGCGACACCATCAAAATACCCCTGCCTTTTTTGCCCGCTTTGATTTGTTGATACCCGGGTAAAAAAAGACTGTAAGCCATTTGCCCATTACCAGACATGCTCGAGAAATCTGACCTGATACCATTTTTAGTATCTTCCCCGAACCCTTTATCTTTTACACTTGCCTCAAGTTGAATATCATAGTTTGTCATTCCGGACCGGCGTTTCTGAATCCACTCAGATTCAGTCAAGCCATAATTCTCCCAGGTTTTTGATAAATATTCTTCAATACCGATTCCATCCTTAAGAAGACTTTCTACTTTTTTGATGCTCAGATCAGCATCTTTTATCATTTTCCATTCTGTTTGTGAAAGTCCCAGTTTCTCCCATGGTTTCATCTCATCCTGAGCAATTGTTACTGATAAAAGAATCAGAATCAAAAAAACCACTCGTTTCATACAACTACTCCTGAACAACAAAAATTATTATTAAACGCTTAAACATTCTTTCCTGCTTATTAGTTACATGTTTTTTCCTGATCAGACAATTTTCAATAATACCCGCTCAATAACAGAGAAATTAATTCAAAAAACTGGCATGAACTGTAATCAGATATCTTGTATACTACAACATTTCCACAACAGCTCATCATTCAGGTAATTATGATATTATTTTTGTCTGCGTTTAAAATAAGTTTTGCAGTACTATCAAAAAGGAATAATCTGAAATTATTCTCTTTTTCAACATTTTTTTCGCGGTTATGATATATAAACTGTGCTTCAGGGGTTATTTGATAACTTTTACTTCCCATAATACCTGAAAAAAATCTATACTTAATACCTATGTTAAAACTCAATACTCTTAATAAACAATTCAAACAGTCAAAGAAGAATGTTAAAGAACCTCCAGATAACCAGGTGGGTGAAACACCAAAGCTGTCTACCTTTGGCGGTGTTTTTACTCCTTCTATTCTGACCATACTCGGCGTGATCATGTTTATGCGCGCCGGATTTGTTGTCGGACACGCCGGGATTTTCAGCGCTCTGATAATTCTCTCAATTTCCAAACTCATTACCACAATTACCGGCCTATCAATCTCAGCTATTGCAACAAACACGGATGTTAAAGGTGGTGGAGCCTATTTTCTGATTTCAAGAACCCTTGGGCCCGAATTTGGTGGAACAATTGGGGTAGCCCTTTTTCTGGCTCAGGCCCTTTCTGTTCCATTTTATACACTCGGTTTTACTGAAGCCCTTGTTCGAACCATGCCATTTTTCAAACCCTGGTTTGCACCCATAGCATTTATTGCAACTCTCTCCCTTTTTGCGATCTCCTACAGAAGCGCTGGAAGTGCTATTAAAATCCAGTTCTTTATCATGGGACTCCTTGCTCTTTCCATTATTGCCTTTATGGGTGGAGCAATCCTGAAATTTGATCAATCCATATTTGATGCCAATTTTGCAACTTTCAGCGAAAGCAGCTTTTCCTTCTGGCAGCTTTTTGCGATCTATTTCCCTGCTGCTACAGGTATTATGGCCGGGGTCAATATGTCTGGTGACCTGAAAAACCCTACCCGTTCAATACCACTTGGAACTCTTTGTGCCATCGGTTTGGGTATTTTTATTTATGGGGCTCAAATCCTTATATGCGGCGGTGCTATTTCCCGTGAAATGCTTATAAATCAACCTTACCAGTCTCTTATTGATATTGCGCCTTTTCATACCGGTTTTTTAATAATTCTCGGGGTATTCTGCGCTACACTTTCAAGCGCTATTGGCTCTTTTCTCGGAGCACCCAGAATTATTCAATCACTGGGACAGGATCGTTTGCTGAAACCAGCCAATTTCTTTGGAAAACTGTCAAATTCTGGAGAACCACGGCGTGCATTGTGGTTAACTCTGGTAATCAGTCTGATGGTACTCTATTTTGCCCGCA
>DATGNN010000064.1:0-7030 GCA_035306725.1 Chitinispirillaceae bacterium
CTCTCCTTTTATAGCTGAGTCAATCATATTTAGGGTTTTCTGTTTGCCGCGCGGAAGTCTTGCTCGCAAAGGCAGATAGTTTGAGGCATGATTCGCGTAAAAATAACCGGGATTAAGTTCTGTATGCTGAAGCATAACACGGAGTTCCTTTAAAGTCTCTTCCGGACTGAGCAGGTCAAATTCGCCTTTGTTTATTTGTGCCCACAACTCCGTGTTCTCAATTGGCATAAGACTCAGTACTCCAACATATTGTGGACTCATTCTTGTGAGTGCAATACCGGTTTTTTCGGCATGCATTAACGAACGCTCCTTTCCACCCAAACCAGAAATAACAGTTACAAAAAGTTTGATTCCAGCTTCTATTACTTTTCTTCCCTGTTCAATAATGGTTTCAGAATCTCCCCATTTTTTTACCCTTTTCAAAGTCTCATCATCACCGGACTCCAGACCCATGTGAATAATCCTTAGCCCCCTCTCTTTAAGCTCTTTTAATTCTGACAGACTCTTTCGTGCGATACTTTTTGCGTTAGCATAAGTTCCTATGCGGCTTATCCATGGAAGTTTCTCGTTAATGTCTTTAAAAAGGCTGATCAGTTTTGCCTGAGGAAGAATCAGACTGTCTCCATCACATAGAAAAACCCTGTGTTTGTGGCGATAGTATATGGAAGCATATCTGATATCCTGTCGTATAGTACTTTCATCTTTGATCCCAAATGGTTTGTCTTTATAAACACCACAGAAAGTACATTTGTTATGAGAACAACCTGTAGTTACCTGAATCAGTATGCTGTCTGCTTCAGAGGGCGGCCGTATAATATTTCCTTCGTAATGCATAGAAGTTTAAAATATGATCCGGACAGCTTAAATGTCTATCTAATCTTTTACTTCAAACTTGCAGTTCAAATTAACCCGAACATGGCATATAAATAAGGTATACCTGAAAGAACATGATTAATTTGCAATTAAATGCATTAAAGCTGTTACCAATGCGTGTGTAAAAATGCCGAACCGCTTCCACTTACGGCAAAAACAGGCATCTTAAGTACCGGCTTCTCATACCTGCATCTCCACTGATTTTCATAATATACGCAGAAGCCGAAAACATTACTGGTGAAATTTGTTTCGAACTGCCTTTTGATACTGCGGTAGAATAAACCTGTTTTCCGTCAAGATTAAATAATTGCACTTTAATATTTTCAAATGCATTGATTACAAACGCTTTTCCTTTACGTCCGACTGTAAACTTTGATTTATGTTTCACCATTGATGGCTTTTCGAGAACAGCAACACCGTTAAACACAGCCGGGTCCCATCCCGATGGTTTATATTGCGGTTCAGTCAGATCCGGTATTTGCCAGGTCGTCAACTCAAAGCGGGTACCGTCAGGCTCCACTCCCCATACTATTGCACCGTTTTCATAAGCAGGAATATTTTTACATCCTGATGTATCAACCATATTTGTAAGTCCCTCAAATGACGGATCATTGGAAGGGTCCCAGATATTCTGGGGAGCCGTCTCGGGGAGGCTTATCCTGAACTGAACCTCCCTGCGATAAGCAGACTGCCCTCCAGGAAAAATCAACTCTTTGTCAAAAGATATTTCTGTATAATAAACATCTTCACTTCCATTATACCGTTTCAACTGACTGACATTTAAAGTATCACTGCACAGGTGACAATACCTGAACTCTACATTCACATCAGTTACATCATATCCGGCTTCAAATATCTCGGACAAATTTACAAAGTATTTTATTTCCAGATTCCGTGAATATCTTGCCGGCCAGGTAGTTTTATTCATTACAGTTGCTGCGATTTCAGTAAACCTGTCTCCCTGGGTATTAATCTTTGCAACTACAGTATATTCCGTATCGCGAACTGCAGGTTCCGGAAAATTCTGTAGTGCATGACAGTCATAATCGATTGCCAATCTTGCCAGAGCCGAACTGAAACCGGCGTTATAATCTGTAGCAACCTCATTTTTCACAGCATCAAGGCGCTGATCTTCATACGAGCCATCCTGTCCCGGCCCACCTACAAGCGCTCCGTACAATACATGACGCGATTTTTCCGGTGTCCGTCCATTGTCATCAAGATACGGCCCATGCATGCTTCGGTGATGAGGTTTTGTTGGCGGGTTGTTGCCAAACCCGCATACATAGCTTCTATTCTGTTCATTATTTCCCAGAGCATAGTCAATTTGACTTTTAGCCCAGTTATAATAAAGTTTTCTTTTCTGTTCAGGAATATCAGGACAGTCACTGTAAACAAATGATGTAAAGGCAACAGATACTGCATAACGTATTGGTCCCCATTGACGAATCCATGCAAGCCCACCCGGCGTATAAGGCACCCCTTCATCACGACTCCAGTTCTCTTTACCATTCAGCCGTTCTTCATACCCATAACTCCACCAATCGAGCCATCTCTGTGAATCATCATGATACTGTTTTTTATTGGTTATTTTTGCAAGCAACACATAGCACCCATAAGTTTTGTCATCCCAGGACAGTGCCTCCTTATACTTTGGAACAGTACTCTGTGGCTCTTTTGGTAATTTATCATACATTTTCTCTGCTTTGGAAAGATAAGCCCTGTCACCTGTTGCAATAAAAAGCCACAGTGCACCCCATACCAGTTCGTCAATATAACCGCTCCATGATTTATAAAAGTCAACAACATCCGGCATCGCTTCATGATACAATCCGCGATAAGTATCCGCAAATTCATACAGCTCTTTTGCGTGGTTTAAAAGTTTATCTGCATACTGCTCATCGTTTCCCCGGAAAAGCAGTGAAGAAGATGCAAGGGCTGCAGCAGCTTCAGCAGCTAAATCGCTGCCCGGATTCTGCGCATCGATTTTAAATGCAGGCCTTTCGTTGGGAAATACTTCTGGAGCACCCCACCATTTATGATCAGTCATACCGATCCCGATCTGACCATAAAATTCATTTTTTGCGGTATGGCATTTTACCAGATAATCAGTTACCCATTTGATATTCTCGAGCAGCCATCCCCATTGCCCGTGTTTCTGATAACCTTCCGGGTATTCCAAAGCACCCCATGCAAGTAATGTAACTGATGATGCCATGGGGAAATTGAATTTCATGTTATCACCGGCATCATACCACCCGCCGCTTAAATCGTGCCCCACATCACTGCCGTCATCAATCGCCGATGATCCACGCCATTCCACACGGTTATTCTCGGGGAGTTCACCTGAACGCTGAACCTCATAAAACCACATCGACTTCTGAAGTACTTCGGCGTAGTTGTATTCTTGAGAAAGACATGTACCACAAAATAGCACAAATAGAATATGAATCTTTATGTGACATTTTCTGAAACTGTACATGATTTCTATCCTGAATAAAATATTTAAGCCGATTTTACTTGGGGAGTTGTACCAAATAGTTTAGTAAGAATAAAACAATTTTGCGTTCAGATTATAATCTATAGGTTGCAAGGATTTATCTAATGAGGACACAGATCTCAGAGCGCATTATTTGGGGTTAATGGAGTGTTTCAAAAAAGCAAAATAGTTTATAATAAAACTAAGGTAGTGTAACCCAGGTTTGCCAGAGAGTGGAAAAGGTTTTGCAAACCGGATTGGAACATGGAATTATGTCTTTTTGGCAGGGGCAACAGAAGCCGGAGGTGTCAAGATTTGTACCATCATTGGAAGGGAATGAAGATTTGAATTCAGTAGCGCTGAACAGGTTTCAAAAATGTCAGTGCTGAATCATTTTGAACCAATCAACAGTCTCCCAAGCAGCAAATTTCTGGAATGGTTTCATCTACTCCCACTCTTATACCATATTCTGAAAAACACTAAATCCAGCACTCTCTTTTCAGGTTTCACATGGGTGGCAGAGGTTTGATAAGAATCTGACAAGAAATTATTTTAATCGGTATTTGTAAAAAGAAAGCAGCCAGACATGAGACAATCTGGCTGCTTTTAAGAGTGTAAACTGATTTAAAAATTGTCAGTTTCTCAGAAAAATTATTTATCTGTTAAGCATATAGAAGGTCAATCCGACACCGGTAGAATAAGTACCTATGGAAAAATCAGGAGTAAAAATCATCCCCAGACCTACCTGCCCGAATATGCTTAGAGCATCGTTGATATCATAACGGAGGCCATAGTTACCATTAATCCCAAAACTGGTTTCATCGCTGAAGGCGAAATTGATCCCGGGACCGACATATTGTTGTAATTGACCCAGGTCTGAGAGATAAAAGTTTCCATTGACAACCAGATCAAATTCATCCTGGAAATCACTGAAAATGAAGCCAAGTTGAGGTTTAAGTTCGAAAAGATCGGAGAAACGCATGTTTGCGCCGAAAAGCATCTTTTGCCCGGCCTGAAATTCCAATCCTAACTTAAATGGAAACGCATTACCACAGAACAGTCCAACTATAAGTATAGAAAGAGTTAATTTTTTCATGATACTAAGCCCCCGTCTTGATGATTAAAAATGTTATTGACTGATTTTTAAAAATCCTGCCGGTCAGTTATTAAAATTATTATTTTAAACATCAATTGCATGCTAAAAACAATGCTTCTTTTGATAACTGACTGGCTGTATTAAAGATATGATAACATAAAATACAATAATGAGGAATAGTTTTGTGTAAAAACAAAGAACATTTCAGCCGGAGAGAATATAAAAGCCATCAACGAACCTACTTATATTATTCGACTGTGGGTGTTAGATTCGGTGTTACAGTTTAATGGGGAATAGTGGGAAATATTGTTTTAAAGCTGGAGTCCAAAACCGGATACTGATGGAAAAGTGTGGAGCTTGATTATTAAGTTGAAAGGGTTTTTCGAGTAGTCGGTAAAGAAAGTGACCCTTGGCCAGTTTCCTTTATTTTTCAGAGATTTAGGCTGTTCTATTCTATACAAGAAGTAAAAGTGATTCAGGCCGGGCTGGGAGAGGAAGAATTTCGGGATCGGCTCAAGAGGTGTAACTATCCGGTACCACCTTGCATTATAAAAACCTGGTCATAACAGGTATAGTCGACAACAGGGCAGGTGCAGTGGTCTGCTAACGTAACGATATCTCAATCTGCTCTACATACAAAATCGACCGTTGTAGTTTCGAAACATTTTTAATGGATGAAAATGGATTTCTCTTTTACAATAATGCTTTTGACCGATACTAAACAAAGTTCTTTTTAATTGGGGAAGAAAATGTATCTATGTCATTGGTCAGAATAATTCATACTGAAAAAAGAATTGATTAACCTTAGGTCTATATCTATTTTAATAATCCTTATAGGCATTTACAACTATTCTGAATGCACATTTTAAACACTTAAAACACAGGAGGTATTGATCCATGTCTAAAACCAAAACCTTTACAACTATAGTGTGTGCAATCACACTCTTTTTTCTTTTCTGCTCAGAAAATCCGGTCGATCAACAGACAGCTGAAATTAATGGTGGTCAAGCCAGATTTTTATTGGTGGCCAGTGTAGAAAGTGATTTTAGTGTCCTTGCACATCATGCTGAAGCTAAAGTCAGCGCTCCTGATATGGATTCTATAACACAAGAATTAGAAGTAGATTCACTCAGCGTCAGTGGGATTATTTCTGATATACCTGCAGGGTTCAACAGGAAATTCGAAGTAACCGTTTATACGGATTCAAATACGGTCTGTTATTACGGTAAGGCATACATGGATATAATCGCTGGTATAACAAACAATGTTCCTTTAACACTTTACCGATATTCCGGAACCGGAGATGCCAATATCAATGGCACAATTGTCGATTCAATTCCATCTGATACCAATTTACAGCCAACTGTAGAAATCACATCACCTGAAAATGGTTCACAGTTTATTACAGGTGATTCTATTGAGATCACTGCCGCCGCAAGTGACCCAGACGGAGAAATAACCAGTGTCAGTTTTTACAACGGAAGTGATCTTCTGGAAAATGTCACTGAAACCCCTTATACTTACACAATTACCGATGCCGAAGCGGGTTCTTACAGTTTCGTTTGTATCACGTACGATAATTCGGGCGACAGCGCAGTTTCAGACACAGTTAAAGTTACTGTTTCCGACAGTGTGAATATTCCTCCGACTGTAGAAATCACATCACCTGAAAATGGTTCACAGTTTATTACAGGTGAATTAATTGAAATCACTGCATCTGCAAGTGATGAAGACGGAACAATTAGTGGTGTCAGTTTTTACAACGGAAGTGATCTTCTGGAAAATGTCACTGAAACTCCTTATACTTACACAATTACCGATGCTGAAGCGGGTTCTTACAGTTTCGTTTGTGTCGCGTACGATAATTCGGGCGACAGCGCAGTTTCAGACACAGTTAAAGTTACTGTTTCCGACAGTGTGAATATTCCTCCGACTGTTGAAATCACAGCACCGGAAAATGGTGCAGAGTTTAATGCTGGTGAATCAATTGAAATCACTGCATCTGCAAATGACGAAGACGGAACAATTAGCAGTGTCAGCTTCTACAACGGTGATGAATTGCTGGATGAAGTAACTGATGCTCCTTATGCATATACAATTACCGATGCACAAACTGGTTCTTACAGTTTCATTTGTATTGCTTTCGACAATTCGGGCGACAGCGCAGTTTCTGAAACAGTTAGTGTTACTGTCACCGAAATAGAGAATATTCCTCCTACGGTTGAAATCACAGCACCCGAAGATGGTGCAGAGTTTAATGCTGGTGAATCAATTGAAATCACTACATCTGCAAATGACGAAGACGGAACAATTAGCAGTGTCAGCTTCTACAACGGTGATGAATTGCTGGATGAAGTAACTGATGCTCCTTATGCATATACAATTACCGATGCAGAAGCTGGTTCTTACAGTTTCATTTGTATTGCTTACGACAATTCGGGCGACAGCGCAGTTTCTGAAACAGTTAGAGTTACTGTCACCGAAATAGAGAATATTCCTCCTACGGTTGAAATCACAGCACCCGAAGATGGTGCAGAGTTTAATGCTGGTGAATCAATTGAAATCACTGCATCTGCAAATGA
>DATGNN010000065.1:0-36482 GCA_035306725.1 Chitinispirillaceae bacterium
ACCAGCTGTATCAAGCTCAAAAGCAACCGCTTTGGGAATAACCGAAAGCCCCATGTCTTCATTGTCGGGCAAATAACTTGGCATAGAAGGATCATCTTTCCATCCATGAACCAGAAATGCATCGATCTGCTGCAAATAGGCAAGGAATATTTTACCATCCTTTATTGCATTATAAATATTCGCCCCTTTCCATGGATCTTGCCACATCCCGAAATTATAAATACCATTACGAACCATTACCCTTTCCCAAAGATATGTTGAAACTGTACGATCCGATGTTAACCTTAAAATGTCTTCGTGTGTAGCACCAAGCTGTAGTGATCTATCGACCAGAAACAGTGCTGTACCAGCATACCGGGCACCTCTGTGACCCATTCGTCCAATCTTTACTCCATTATATTCCTCATTTGCCCAAATTGAACCCGCTACATATAAATCGTAAAAATCCCACTCAGAGGGATCATTTTCAAGTGAATAGCTAGCAGGAAGACCATATCCATTCTGCTTTTTCAATTCTTCATTTATTCTGTCCTTATGTTTTTCAAATTTTTCGACAGCATCTGCCACTTTCGATTTTCTGTAAAATAAAACCCGTGTTTCAAGTTTCCTTGGTATATAATAAGGTTTACCATCATAATAACCTAAACCGCTTGCAAGTTGATGATATTCTGCCAAATCATGTTTTACCTGCTGGGAATCTACAACTGAATACAGATCCTGTAAATAGCCATTTGAAACAAGTACTCTTGTCATTTCAAAAGGTGTTTTTACCAGTGCTATTGACGGATTCTTTTTTGAGCTCTCCAGTTTCAATATCCGCTCTATATCCCACTCTTTATCAAAAGTAGCCAAATTTATCTTACAGTTATGTTTTTTTTCAAATTTTGGTAATATATCATCACGGAAAAATCTCTCCTGTGCCGGCATCATACGAATTAAAAGTGTAATTTCCTTCTTTCCTTCGGTACGACTACAACCCGTAAAAACCAGTGCTAACAAAGCGCTGATTATCAGACTGCAATAAAAATGGCTTCTCATAACCGAGCTTCTCCCTTCGAAAATAAAGTAATAATTTTCAAAACAAAACCTCTCCATTATATAAGTTAAATCGCGACAAGTATCGTGTAAAGTTATTTTCACAAAGCCTGTTCAAATTCAGATTCAGATGCACCATAAACTGCTGTTTTAAGCTCTGCCAATTCTTTTACACTCATACGTAATCTCTCACTGACTACTTCAAGTAAATTAAAAGTAATCTCTGGTATTTTCAGAATTAACTTTTTAAATTCTCCTCTTTTGATTATATACAATTCACACTCTTTTTCTGTAATAGCACTCGCCGATCTTGCAACTTTGGTAAAAAGTCCCAATTCTCCATATGTCTCACCGGCCCCAATAACAGCAATAGTTTTTGCCTCATTACCTGTATTCTTCACTATTTTCAGAGCCCCTTTTTTAACAATGAACAAATTATCTGAAACTTCACCTTCTGATGAAATCAACACTCCTTGTGGATATTGAACGCTCCGGGAAATTTCTGCTAATTTTAACATATTCTCAGCACTTACCCTTTTAAATAGCGAAATTTTTTTAAAGAACAACACCCTCTCAAGCATTTCAAAAGCAATACTTCTTTTTTGTTCTGTTTCATTCTGTTTTAAAATATCTCTGGCCATAGATGATACTAACATATTCTGATCCTCAGAAAGCATATTTAAAGCTTCCATAATTTCATACTCCTGAATGGTTTTTTGCAAGTATTTTGACAGTGTATACAGTGAACACAAACGTATCCATCTGTTATCAGACAGCAAAAAATGCCTGATATTACACCTTTCATTTTTTTCATCAAATTTGAACAGATTCTTGCCATTTCTGGCAATAATTTCCCAAGACTGCATCTTTAAAAATGGCAACAACAAAGAACTGGTCTTCTGATATGATGTATTCTCAATTATTTCAATAAGATAAAAACGTTGTCCTCGCTCTCTTATATCAACCTCCTTATAGTTCCATTTCATTACTCCCTTTTCATCCAAAAGCACCATGCCATTGATAACCCATTCCCCAAGCCGAATTTGATTTTCTCTCAAAGCTTCATCCAGAACCATTAATCCATTCTCAGAAATGTCTTTTTTTACATGATACCATACAAAACCATCCTTGTAAGCCGATTCCAGTTCTTTAATTAACCACTTTTCAATAGCTGCTCTGGTTTCACTTTTAATTTTTAAACATTTCCCAGATGGCCGTATCTGATCAGCCATGTTTCGTAATAATAAAATTAACTCAAATGCCATACGCTTTGAATGCACATGAGGAAAATATTCTATTAAAGTCTCCCATAATCCACTACCTGCTTTTTTTATCGTGTTTGCGGTTATTGCAATATGCTCTCTGCTCATTGCTCCTACTTTATTTAATGCTTCAATTCGTATTTTGGATGATGCCTGATTCATTAATACATCAATACTCTTCTTGAACAATTGAAGAGATGCTGTTGTCAGAGTTTCTACCAGTATTTTTTCCCACCCGGGTAATTTCAAAGACCCAAGTAAATATAAACCGGCAGATCTTCTATTCGGATTTTCACAGTCTAATAAACTGATCAAATAATTTTTAACATTTGCCCTGTCATGCGGATCACCGTTTTGCCAAAGATAAATTGCAGCTTCTATCTGAACCCTTATACTATTTTCATACAACAACCTTCTAATTGCTGGTTTCAGATGGCGTTTCCAGTTACAGTTCATACAGTTAAGTGAATATATCGAATTTGCCCTGATACGTGGATTATTCTCTTTAATTAATTTCTCAATAAACATTTTCGTCTGATACCCATAATGACTATACAAGGATCTTGCTATCAGCTCTTTTAATTTTACTTCCGTTTCTCTCTCGTAAATTCTGATAAGCCCTTCAAGAGCCTGATTAGATTCAATACCTGCTAAAAGTTGTATCGAAACTATTCTCATATCCGGATCTTCAGATTTTTCATACCTCTGAATCAAGGAATACAACTCATGTCCCTTATAACTACCTAATTCAGTAATTAAATCATTATAGTGTAAATAATTTTTACTTTCCGGTATCAATGCTTTTGTATACCACTGCCTGATAAAACAACTTATAATTATCATTATTATACCACTTATTAATATTTGAATAATAATCATCACTACATTGTTTCCAAGTAGTATTATTATCAAGCCACTTGTTATAATAGCTGCCGGCTTTACCATTCCATCCAGTATTGTTTTGACCCTGCCTCTCTTTTCTTTTTCTATCACTGTAAACAGCATCTGATAAATTGGTGAAAAGGCGTTTTCAAAAATGACATATCTGAATAATTGAACAATTACAAACAGGCTCAATGAAAGTTTTCCTGCAAACAATATTTTACTTGTTAATAATACTGCTGAGCCTGAAACAATTACAATGGGTAAACAATACATGATTCTTGAAAAACCATACTTTTCAATAATCACCGGCAGTACATATTTTAAACCTAAAATTGTAATTATTGCATGAACTAAATAAAATGTAAACTGAAATGAGGCTATTGATTCAGTTGTTATAAACCAATCGTGACAAACTTTCCAGAACAGATAGTCCATTGAAAAAACTACTAAAAATACAAAGAAGTAAAAGGCAGCTATCAATTTCACAAATTTCTTTGTAACTTCATCAATGTCATTAACGAATACATTCTGTTTTTTTACTACATTCATATCTTCTTTATTAAGAAGACGGTTTCTGAAACTGTTTTTTATTCTTTTTACAAAAAACCATGCAGTTATATATGATATTATCCACAAACAAATAACTGTTTCCGCTTTTACAACTTCTAAAACTATTCTTGCACTTACAGCACCTGTCATCCCTCCAATGAATCCCCATGCAGATATTACTGGAAACGCCTTTTTTGCTTCATTCGTCGGAAACATATCATTAGCCAGGGTCCAAAACGTTAAAAACAACATGGTTTTTGACAAATATGATACAGGGTATAGCGCAGAAAGTACATACTGATTAATCTGCTCATTTTTAAAAATCACATTTATGATCAGTATTATCGTTAGTATTGAAGAAACCAGAACCAATTGTATTTCAAGTAACTTTTCTCTATTTATAGTATCAATATATTTGAAAAAGAAAACCGGCAGAAAAAAAAGAATGAATCCATTTATTAGATAAAGTTTACTTATAGAAGTAGGTCCTGATACTGAAACTATAATTGATAATGAAACAGTTTCTCCAACAATTGCACCACAAAATATGAATGACAGCAGGTAGGCTGCGATTCTTGTATCTAGTTTATCTTTTCCCATATTAAATAATCATCAATGTTTCATTTTTAGTAATCGTGGTATATCTCACTTGGGACCATTTTTAGTTTAATTCAAGGTCGTTCTTTTTAATAAACGAAAATATACATTATAAGAATCTGACCTCTGATTAAAAACACTTACATTTTTACATAAGTTTCAATATGGATAAAAAAAAAGCGGATGCATAATAGCACCCGCTTTCTCAATTCTGTTTTTATTTTTTCTTAAAAACTATAAGTTGCACTAACTCTGTTGAAAAGATGATGTTGCGGTCCACTGAATAAATTAGTAAATGTATATACAATATCTTCTGCTGCTACCACATCAATACGCAATCTGTTTTCTATATTTATTCCAAATCCTAATCCAACCAGATCATCTTCACTTCCATCGGATGGATTGTTTTCCTTTAAAAATCCGACATCAACCCCTTCAGTTATGTATACCAGATCTTTCTTTCCACCAACTCTTATCACAAACCAATCCCACCATATACTTCTTTCGATACCAAAACTTACTCTTCCACCAACACTCTCTCTTGCTGTTGAATTTGAAGAATCTTTCTGTCCATACAAAAATTCGATTCCACTCCAAAAAAATCCTTTATCAATTCTTAGGTTCAGGCCTATTCCTGCAGCGACATCCATTTGATATATATTATCTTTTTCAAAAGACATTACATCCAATCTTGCATGTGGTACAAAATCGCCATTAAGGCCTGCCATTTTTGAAAACAATCTTCCTTCAACAGTTCCAAACAGATCTCTGCTTGCTCTTCTCTTTGTATATCCAGCACTGTCTGCAATAGCAGTTAACATTCCACCACCCAATGAAATATCCATATCCATTGTTTTCGCGATTGGCCAATTCATTCCTATCTGGCCTTTATATAATGTTGTTTCCAGTCTTCTATAACTATCATGTTTCTGAAGAGCAGCGTATACTCCACCGCCTATCATACCACCATTTTGGAAAGTATATCCCATCAACAGATCCACTTTTCCTAAAGGGTCCAGAAATTCATCATTTTTTTTACCCAGATATTTATCAGTACCCTTTGTAACATAATCCAGCATTCTATCTTTTCTATTGAATACAGCACCTACAGATAGCATTGGAAACCTGTTCCCATCATCAGAATTCTGATTCATGGAATATGATATAATAGCACCAAAAAATGGGTCACTAGGATCTCTATTGGTTCTTGCAAGACTGCCTAATTGATTTCCTGTACCATTATAATCAAGCTCCGGATCCGGCTTATAAACGCCATAAGAGCCATATACCATATTCGAGTATAGATTAATGTTAGCCGGGTTTCTAAATATTGATACTTCATCCATGAAAAATGCATCATGTTTCCCCATTGAAATCACTCTTGCATCAGTTGCATAGCTTCCGATACAGCATCCTGCCGCCAGCATCCATATTAGCGCTTTTTTTATCATGGATCCTCCCATTTAAAGAGCCTCAGAAAGTATCTATTGTTTTAGTATTTCTTTAATTAACAAAGATGCGCATGTTTAGCAAGCGCATCCTTTGTTGTTTAAACGTATCAAAATTTTAACATGCAATTTTTCAGAATGCAAGTTATTTTTAAGATTTTTACTGTGAGAAAACAAACGGATATATTATCTCAGTTACATCACCAGGCTTATCAATTTTTTCAAATTTCCATCTTTTAATTTTTGAAACAACCTGTGTCTCCAACTGTGAATCACTAATTGTAGATTCTACAACTTGTGCAAAAATCACTGTTCCAAATTCATCAATTGCAAACTTGACAGTTATTTTACCCTTTAATCCTGGTTTTTCTCTCAATCTTTTATTGTATTCATATCGTAATGCTGCCAGATTCTGCATAACAACACGCATTATGCTAGCTTTACTCCGTCCGCCTGTAAGAGCCCCACCTTTTGTAAATTCTGGAGCTGAAACTTTTAAAGACCCCCTTTTCTTGAGATCCAGTCCACCTCCACCATCACCGCCCATAAGGCCTCCGATAAGATCGTCTATTCCTCCAGCGCCACTACCACCAAATCCGCTTCCATATCCGGCACCATATCCTATCCCAGCAGCTCCTTTTCTACCGACACCACCACTTCCGCCGGCTTTTAACCCACCGACTCCAGATAATACAGCGTCAATATCAGATGCGAATCCACCTTTTCCAAAAATATCTGCCGAGGCAACAGATTTTCCTTTAATCTGACCTGAAATTATACCCAGAACCCCTTTTTGTGTTACACGTGCACGTGGATCACCACCTCCACCTTGCATACCTCCAGCACCTTTTGATTTACTGGGTTTCAGTTTTTTCTTGTCCTGCTTAATTTCTTCCTCTTTTTTCTTTTCTTCTTCCTTTTTTTGTAAGGTCGCTGCAACATCCTCTTTCACAAGCTTCGCGACCCTTTCTTCAGGAATTTTTTCGAAGAAATCGGTGGCAACTTCGACAATTTCCCGGGTGCTCATATAGATACCAGTTATTATCGCCAGAATAATCGCAATAATCTCCATATTTCTTAATCTTGAATCTTTTTCGATTATGAAGATATCAGCTCTTTCCTTAATTCTCTGACTATATTCTGCATCTGTAAGAATTCTGCCCGGTTCATCATCATCATCGTCATCCGCCGATCTTGCAACCTGTTGGCTAACAGGTGCGACTCCGCCGCCTAAAGCAACGAGTTCCACATCAGCACCTACCGCTTCGAACTGACTCTTTAAACGCAACGCCTCATTATCATCTGCTTCTTTACGAATACAGACCGGCTTTTTTGTGATAACACTCATCACCACATTTACCGTACTTCCAGACCAGCGTGCGATTTCCTGAGCAATACGAACGGCTCGCTGAGGGTCCTCACATTTTTTGATTAGAACCTTATACTTCACAGTTACTCATCCCTTTCCATAACTGCAAAATTCATATTATTATACCCGACTTTTCCGCATGTATTCATTACCTTGAATAATACGTCAAAATCCATATTCTTATCGACCTGTACAATAATTTTTCCCTGCACAGCATTCAAAGCTCCAAGTCGAACCATTTCCTCCTCTTGGGCATAACATGATTTTAACTTGTCTTCAAGTTTACCTACACTTGGATCCGGTTCATCCTGCGGAATTTTTCTTACGTCCTCCGTAGGAACAATCGGCTGATTGTCTACCAAAATCATATCATTTGTCACAGCCAACTGTAGATTTACATCCTGTGGCTTTTTCTTTGATACCGAATTTGGAAGAATAAGATTGTCAGCATTTGTTAATATCTGTCCATCTGCAGAAAAACTTTTTAGAAGAAAGACAAGAATTATTGTCATCATATCCATCATTGAGGTAATATTCAGACTTGCATCTTTGTCTACTTTCGTATTTCCTCTACCACGCTTTTGAGCCATACCTAACTCCTCAGTTTTGCTATGGAAATGTTTGGAAATTCAGCAGCTCTTGCTTTATCCATAATCTGGACAATTTTATCGTACATTACCTCATTTTCAGCAGCAATGATTATATCATCCCCATCATCAGCATCTTTATATCGTTCTTTAATTTTCATTAAACGATTCTGTAATTCATCATACGCTGACAAAGGTTTTGATTCAAATTCCGCTGAATTTTGTACAACAACCATCCTTCTTGGATTACTTAGGACAAAAACTGTATCACCGACGTTAACCGATTCAATAGATTCGCCTTCAGAATTTGTAACCATTTCACCATCTTTTGTGTAGAGGCGGTTCATAATATTCCTGTTTTCATCACATGTATAAAGATATATGTCATATCTTTCATATATCTGCATTTCTCTTCCTGTTTTCGGATGTTTAACAGTTTTGCCTGGTTCATATTCTTCCGTAAATTCCGTCTGGTCATCTTTTGCAATATATTTGTGGTATTCACGGTAGAAAAGACTGGGCATAAAACCACCTTTTGCACCCAAAGTGACTACTGAATCAGTAATAATAGCAGTTAACAAAAGCTTATTACTTTTATCTTCAGTAGGCTGCGATTTAACGGCAGTTTTTGTCTGGGAACCGCGCTGTTCCGGTAATTTAATATCAATTACCGCAATTTTTGCGAATTCCGCCGAAACAAGAAGCATGGGAATAAGTACCACCATAAGATTCATGAATGGCTTAAAATCCATCTCCATTATTTTTTTGTCTAGTTTTCTTATTTTGTTTGCCATTTTATCTTTCTCCTGTTAAGGGCAAACCGTTACTCTTCAACCATGTTAATCAGTTTTGCTGCCTTTTCGTCCATTTCTTCAACTATTTTGTCTGATTTTCCAGCAATAATACCATGGAGCAATAACAACGGAATCGCAGCAAGCAATCCCCACAGCGTTGTTGACATAGCAACTGAAATACCAGTAGCAAGTGCCTGGGCTCTCTGAGCAGCAGGAACATTTGCAATAGCATCAAATGCTATCATCAGCCCGTAAATAGTACCCATCAGACCAACCATAGTCGCAAGGTTTGCAAGAGTAGGTATAAAATTAATATTTCGAGTTATCCTTGGCGTTTCTGTCAAGAAAACTTCGTCAACCGATTTCTGTACAGCTTTAGAACCTTTTCCTCTGTTCTGAAGTATAACTGTAACAGCTTTCGCGAGTGGTGTTTTAACAGAAGAAGCATATTTTATTGCTTTCTCATAATCACCTGATTTCAGGTATTTTGAAATACCATTCATAAAATTGTTACCACCGCTACTGCATTTAACGAACAGATAATAAAATCTTTCTACTACTAACGCCAAAGCACCAAATAATAGAAACAAAATAACCCACATTGCCATCGCACCAGGAGAGATAAATCCATCAA
Source organism: Chitinispirillaceae bacterium (assembly GCA_035306725.1). Classification (GTDB taxonomy): domain Bacteria; phylum Fibrobacterota; class Chitinivibrionia; order Chitinivibrionales; family Chitinispirillaceae; genus JAAYEB01. Next base: position 9,161 of record DATGNN010000065.1, read on the forward strand.
TAATGAACTTAAATATCATTCCCATCTCACCCATCTTTAACCCCTTTCATAAAAATGAACGAATGATTGATAAAAAATGTTACACATATTTATTAAAATAGTTATAGCCCAGCTAGAAAACTCCTTTCTTTTCATATACCGACTTGTTCCTTTAAATTTTTAATCTTTTCCTCTTCAAGAACTATGTTACGTTTTGCATCAGTTTCAATTCTATTTAACTGCTTAATTTTTTCTTCAACCGGAATATCCAAATTCATAATGTTTTGTATTCTTCTCATACTATTATCAAGTTCTTCATCCCTAACACCACCTGTTGCGGCTAATTCTCCAGCTTCTGAACTTCCAGCCTGAGCTACAGTTTGTGTCTGCTTTTCAGGTACCCATTCAGTAATTTGTATATTAAGAACCTCTGAAGAAGGATTTATTTCTCTTATTCTTTCTTTCAGTTTTTCGATCCATTCACTTTGGGCTATCCCAAGACTCTGCGCTACTCTCAGCCCTTCTTCATATTTTGGTAAAGCAGCATCCATTGCTTCCAGACGTTTTTCCTCAAGGAGTTCCCGATAAGCCATTTCTTCTTCCTCAGAAAGCCCTCTTGGTATAGGAGCACTGGCAAACTCTACACCCACCTGCTCCATAATATAACCTCTTCTATATAGCATTTCCATAAATCTATCAATCGATTTCTCTATATATTCTCCTTTTATATTCTGAGTGTGTGCCCAATCGATATTTTTATAAAAATACTCTTGTGCTTTTTCATAATATTTATCCAGACTTGAAAGGATTCTAATTTTTGATGCAATTTTTTGTTCTGCTGATCCAAATAAAGTTTGATTGTCCACAGCGTCTGCCATATCTACAAATCCCATACCGATCATGTGTGTTGCGCGCATAGTCCATTCAGCAACTCCCAATTCGATAGCTTTTGCGAACTGTTTGGCTGGTTCTTCAAGAGCTTTAGTTTTATCTTTAATAAGATTTTTCATCGCTTTTTCGCTCTTTGAAACCAACTGAACTTTTTCAAACTCCTTATATCTTATTTCACCAATTTTAAAATATGACTTTGCAATTGATGAAATATCTATATCAGCTTCCTTGCTAAACTTCTCGTACACAGATACTGCCATTGAATAATTCTTTTCTGCATCGTTAAATTTTTCCAGTTTAAAAAATGCATCACCGGCTTTAACTAGAGCCTGTACCTGTTTGTATCGGTCCGTGGGAAATTTTTCTGCATATTCTGAAAAAACGTTTGCCATATCTTCATTTTGTCCCATGTTTTCATAACACAAACCAATTGAGAAAAATGCTTCAGCAGAATACTCCGATTCAGGAAAACGCTTTGCCAATATATCATAAACATTTATGGCTTCACTATATAGCTTTCCCTTTTCAAAAATTAAACCTGCATTGTATAATGCCATCGGTGTTTTAGGATCGTTTGCATACCTTTCGTAAATCATCTCAAACATCTTACCTGCCATATCAAACTGTTCGAGCTTTTGATAGCATTCACTTGCAGATGATAAACTTGGTATTGCGAATTCAGCTTTTGTTATGTTATTTGCAGCGATCTGGTAAACCTGTGCAGCTCTATCATATTGGTTGTTTGTTTTATAATTATCAGCAGCCCGCATATATGATCTTTCCCGTAAATTTGACTTCGGGAATTTTACCGCCAGTTCTTCAAAAACACTTGCAGCCAATTCGTAATTCTTCTGTTTTTCGTGACTGACTCCTGCTTCAAACCATCCACGATCAGCAACCTTACTTGTTGGAAACTCATTGTAAATTGACTTAAACAATTCTGCTGCACCTGAATTATCACCATCTTCTCTTACTTTTTCTGCTCTTTTATAGATCGCACCCGCTGCAAGATCCAATACTTCCGTATACCCTTCGCTGCCAGACTCCTGTCTTGACAATAGTATACGGTAAATTCCCATTGCCATATCGTATTGACCTGAGCTAGTATAACTATTTGCCAGCATTCTCATAGACTTGTCATAGACTTTGGACTGCTGATAATTTTCACTAATTTCTTTAAACACACGAATTGCATTATCGTAAGATTTAGCAGCATAATGAATATTTCCTGCCAGATACAAAACCTCGGCACTATTTGAACTATTTGGGAATTTAGTCCTGAATTTTTCTGTGTATTCAAGCATTTTTTGCGTTTCAGGAAGATTATAAGCTTTTTCATCTGTTACACCTTCTCTTGCCATAGCTTTTTTTCTCGCATTATCCAGTGCAACAATAACATTATATCCGGCATCCTCCTGTGATATAACTGTAGGTTTATCTGCCTGCTTTTTCAATTTTTCTACTTCGTCATGATCCATCCCAAGCGTATCAATTTCTGCTTTGAATTCCGGGAAAGTACTTAAATCTGCCATGGCAACATAATCATAATTTTCAGCAGCTTTTTCATAATTTGCCAAAGAATTATATATTTCTGCAATATTATATCTGAATTCATATACTTTCCATTTATCATCCGGGAAACGCCTAAAATACTCTTCATAACGGCTCATAGCCTTTTCATAAGCCGATTTGTCTTTTGTTTTTTGAGCCAGAGCATGAAAATACACCGCAATATGCCCTAAAGCCCTTCTAATTTCACCCTGAGCTTTTTCAATTGCCGCTGCATTTCCTTTATTAACTTTAAACCATTCCCCGCTGTCTCCATAATCATCAACAAGATGGACTCTTTCTTCATTTGCCTTCTCATGCTCTTTTTTAATTACAAAACACTCTATTAATGCCATTCTTGCTTCGGGAGCATCTTTATAATATGGAAATTTTTCCAACGCAGTTGAAAGAGCATGTATAGCTGCATCAAATTGTCCATGCACCCTGTTTTTCATTCCTATAGTATACATAACAAGCGGCTCATAAGACTTTTTCCCAACTTTCTTGAAAAACCTGGTAGCAGCTTTGGCACCATCATTACCCATATCAGAAAATGAGATTGCCATAAATTCAACTGCCATATCCCTGAATTCTTTTTTCGGATAAAGTCCAGCATCGCACTTATCAATATAAGTATAAAATAAGTTAACTGCTTTATCTAAATCGCCCATGTTATAGTATATTTCTGCTTTTCTGTAATGAACCATCTCCCATGCAGAAACATCAACTTCATTTTCTTTTATTTTTTCCAGATGCTTGATTGCACAAACATGATCATGTTCCATATAACATAAATCGGATAGTCTGAAATGTGCTCCGGAAGCCCTTGGACTTTGCGGATATTTTTCAACAACCTGTGTAAATTTTTCTTTTGTTTTATCAAAATCTCCCATTAGCAGGTATATTGTACCCATCTGATAATAAGCTTCACTCAACTTGTGAAAATCAGGATATTCAGCTTCTAACCTTTCATACATTTGCAATGATTTTGAATAGTCTGGCAATGGATTGACAGGTTCCGGTCCTACCGGATTTCTTTCATATTCATCCATCCTTTTTTCATAATCCTGACGAGCCATAATATAATTGTCTCTTCCCTGATCGTAATATAAACTTGCCAGTGTATAAATAATATCGGCACATCTGCTGGATTTTTTTGCAGCGCAGTTTTCAAGAAGATTCTCATATCTTGAAGCAATTGCAGCTAAATCGCGGCTCTCTGGTTTTGTTTTATCCAACTGTTGCTTAGCCTGGTTTTGCAGTGACTGCCTTTTTCTTTGCAATTCTTCAATTTTTTTCCGAATTTCTTCTTTCTTTTTATCTTCTTTTGCATATACAGAGCTGACTGATATTATAAATATCATAGTCAAAACTGCCATCAACAACCTTAATAGAAACGAATTTTTACGCATCTGTAATTTCTCCTTTTATTAACAAAAAACCTTTTTATTCTTCAATTTCTTCGAGCTCTTGCTGTAATTTATCCAGCTCTTCGTCAATTTCCTTGTTCTGCTCTAATGTTTTTTGCTGAATTTCAACCTGTTTTCTGGAATTAACTATACGTGTAGCCTTTGCCAATGCGTATTCAGCATCAGATATGATTTCTTCTTTCCTTTTGAAAAACCTTTTATGTGATTTGGCATCCATAGTATACTGGAAAAAGTCTTTTGATTCCTTATCGAATTCCTTAAATTCTTTCTGCAATTCAGGTCTTTCTTCTAATGTTTTGTTTGTCGGTTTTCTTAGTGCATTCCTTTTTATTTTTTCTGCAGTAGGCAAGAACTTAGCAGTATAATCCATAAATTGTGCTTCTCTCTGCGCCAAATCTTCGTCTGTAACATAACTTCCTTTACATGCATCTAAACATGATTGTAACGTTTTAATAGCTTCTTGGTATTGCCTCAGAAGCATAAGCGCATATCCTTTTAACAAGTAAGATTCCGGTACAAGTGGAGATTTTGAATGGTTTGCCATTAACCGATCCACTGTCTGAATTGTAATTTTAGGCTGGTTTACCTTTATCCATGCCCACGCAGTTCCTAACAATGCCTCATCCCCATAAGTTGATCCTTCGGGAACTCGCTGATATGCTTCAACTGCCAATCTGAGTTTATCACCCATTTCATAATATAAATGACCCAGTTTTGTATTAGCAGCATCCTGTAAAAGTTGATCCGAAACATCCTGAGTCGTATCCTCCACAATGTTCAATAGATTTTGGATCGCTGACTGATCTTTGGAATTCTCAATATTAATTATTGAAAGAGTATATTGAGCATACAAATACGATGGTTCTCCCGGCCCGATACTGCTCAACAGCTGTTCTCCCACATTGTAGTTTTTACGCAGGAAATGTATTTCAGCAGCAAGATAATCGGCATCTGTACGAATATCACTATCTGGATACAAGTTAGTTATGAAGGCATGATTTTTAAGTGCATCATCATATTTACCTTCTCTATAATCAAGGTTCTGTAAACCATAAATATATTTCGATCTCATATCCGAAGTAGTGTACTCGTCAAGAGCCTGTTTATATACATCGCGGGCAATGTCGTTCATATATAGAAAACGGTAACTATTACCCATATACCATGTAGCTTTATCATTAAGATGAAAATTAGGAAACAGAGACAGAACTTTTCCAAAAGCAAATGATGCTTCCCAGTATTTACCTGCAAGATACAGCCTCATTGCTTCATTATATGCATCCATAGGTGCCAGTATCAGCTTATCATATAATCTCTTTGATTCTCTTTGCTCTCTAGTTGGGCCAAAATCTGTTGAGAGCTTCATTGCTATAGTCATTCCTCTCTCATCCCGTTTATCCCCTCCGTCCAAAAGCGTTTCAATAAAACTATAGCCAAGATGAAGGTCAAAGTTCAGATAATTAATCATTTCCGGAAGAGGATATAAAAGGTTATAGTTAAAACCGAGATAAGGAATGTTATTATTTGTCCAACCTGCTTTCAACCAGATTTGGGGAATAAACATGTATTTTACATGTACCCCTATACGATATGCTTCAGTTATTTCACCCATGATGTTTCCAAGGGAATCTCTGGATTTAAACATGTCCTTATAATCTTTCCATTTAGCAAACAATCCCCCTAAAGCATTATCAATCAAGAACTCTACATCACCTACAAGATTATCATTCAAAGCAGAATATCTTATACCGGCTCTTATACGGTTTATAGTTACTTCAGAAACATCGGCACCTTTCCATTTTATCTGAGTAGGAAGAACATCCTGAACACAGAGACTAAAACCGACATCCCCAAAGCGATAGTGATCCAGTGGGTTAACATATACACCCAAATCAACTCCTGGAACATGAGAGCATGCTATCTCATCGCCAAACTGATTCTGTATTCTAAGTTTTACATTAGTTCCTAACATCAACCATGGCAGAACCCTTACTCCATAATTTCCAATGATCCAGATATCCTGGAAACTGACATTTCCAGAAGGAATGACATTTGAATAATCACCAAATTTTGTTTTTTGTACTGACCCTCTTGAAAATAACAGTGTGAGTCCAACTGTGTGATTACGACGAACAGGAAGCAACGCACCAATGTGTTGATATCCAAGAGATTTGTTTCCTATTCCCCAACGATATAAACCCAAAAGATCAACATGTAATTGATTGACCCTATACAGTAAAGCCGGATTAACCAGCGCTGAAGACCAGTCTGTCAGATCCTGAGAAAAATCAGACTGGAAATAAGGTGCATCATAGCCCCCTCCATTACTGCCAAATACATTAAATCCGGCTCCAGCCATCAGCAACATTACATAACATAAACCGACTTTAATTGATCTGGAAACAGAATGATACCTCACGCGATACCAACCTTCTTTAAGTTTTTAATTAAGCGGTACAACTTCAACCCGCCTGTTTTTTGCACGTCCTTCTGCTGTTGTATTTGGGGCTACAGGACGCTGTTCACCATAACCTCTTGCAACAACTCTATCTTCAGAAATACCCCTCAAAACAAGATAACTTCTAACAGCTTTTGCTCTATCATAAGATAATGCTAAATTATAATCATCTGAACCCTGATCATCAGTATGCCCTCCAATTTCAATTTTCAAATTCGGATAAGCTTCAAGACTATTATATACCTGTTCTAAGACATAATAAGATTCTTCGAGCAATTCCGCACTGGCAGTTTTAAAATTAACACCGCGTAAAACCAACGTTTGTTTAATTTCCTGAGGTTTTTCATCAGGGCAACCATCATCATCCTTGTAACCGTTAACTGTTTCCGGATTATTAGGACATGCATCTGCAATATCAGGAATACCATCTTTATCATTATCCAGATCAGGACATCCATCAGAGTCCTGGAAACCATCCCGATCTTCAGGGTCATCAGGACATTGGTCCTGAGAATCATAAATACCATCCTGGTCATTATCATAATCAGGACAACCGTCTATATCTTCGAAACCATCTTTATCCTCTGGATCGTTGGGACATTGATCTACATCGTCCGGTATTCCATCTCCGTCCTTATCTGTATCAAATACTTTTATCATTTGCTTAGTAATCAAACCAATATCAGTTCCATTTTCTCCAGTACCCTTACAGGGAGAAACTGCTTTGACAAAGTAATTATACTCCGGATGTGCTGGTGAAATAAAGACAGGTTCTTTAGAAATATTACTTTGATGAACCACAGCTCCACCGTTAAAAGGAAGCCTGTTTTTAAAGATATTGTTGTTTATTATTCTGGTTTTTCGAGAACCCGGTGATACAAAAATTCCATACTGTTTATTACCCATAAGAATGTTATTTCGTACAAGGACTTCACTTCTGCTGGCACAGAAAATTCCACAATACCCATTTTCTAAAATAACATTATGTGCAATACTAGTTCTTGTTCCTCGTGTAGACTCGAGAAAAATTCCGGTCCATTCATTACGGTAAATTACATTATTATTAATATCAGGCAAAGAAATCAGTGCATGAATACCAGCACCTTTATTATCAACAATAAGGTTTCGCTCTATCACAGGCCTGGTATTCTTACATAGGATACCAGTTGTCCCATTGCGGACTGTGAAATTGGTAATTACAGCACCATCAGCACCAATCACACATGGAGCATTTCTCCTTCCATCAATAATGGTATTTACCATATCCTGGCCTTGAAGGACAACACCATCTACTAAAGCGATGTTTTCATAGTAGACGCCTTTGCTGACATACACGGTATCTCCTTCATCTGCCTCTCCCAATGCAGCATAGATTGTAGGGAAATCATGAGGCACAATTATCTTCCTGCCTGCATATACACTACAGGCAATGATAATCAGGATACACGTGACACGAATTGTAAAAATATTTTTCCGTGTGTTCATAACCGGGTTTTTGTTTTTTAAGGGCTTAAATTAAAAATGAATAAGCAGATAGAGAATAACCCCAATCGCAAATTCCAGAGGGAATGATTCGAAACATACACATATTTTTCATTGTCAAACTCTCCCCCCCCCCTGGTCTGCACTGAAAGGTACATCTCAGGATCTCTTCTAAAAAAGTTTATACACAAAACAAACGCAAGTGTTTTTTTGACCAAACAAACAATATTGAGTATCAATTACCGCTTTTCTCCAAACAATGCACGATAATGCACCATATTGTATCTTTCTTGGAAGATTGTCTCCGGAATATTTGAATTCGGAACAACCCTTTATATAAGTATTGTTGTAAACTAACATTTATCACTTCAGGAAAACAATAAAATGTACACAATATTCTATAAAAAAATACTTTTTGCTCTTTTTTTTCTCATTTTTGTCTGTTTTAGTCATGTTTCAGGCTTTGGAAAAAACAAGGTACAATATAATGAATTTTCCTGGAAATATCTATCTTCACCTCATTTTAATATCTATCACCATCAAAACCAAGGTATTCTTCCCGAAATTAGTTTCCAATACCTTAAAAAAGTCTACAGAAATCTGTCCAATCGTTTTAATTTCTCCCATAAGCAGCCAATACCCCTGATAATATACGGAAATACCAACTACTTTGCCCAAACAAATATTATAACAGAGATTTTACCTGAAGGTGTTGGCGGATTTACTGAAATTTTTAAAAACAGAATTGCTGTACCTTTTAACGGCTCTTACTCTGAATTCAAGCACGTATTACACCATGAATTGGTACATGCTTTTATATTCGGGATCATTTCAGAACAATCAGGAAATATCCTTTTCAGTAATATTCAGATTCCTTTGTGGTTTAATGAAGGGTTAGCCGAGTATCTGTCTACTGGCTGGGACACAGAAGCAGATATGTTTTTAATAGATCGTATTATACATTCAAATGTACCTTTGCCTGGTCCTGAACTAAACGGATATATGGCATATAAAGGGGGACAATCTTTTCTTTTCTTTTTAGAAACCAGTAGAGGTGAAACCGCCTTTTCCAGATTGCTTCAAGAATTGAAATCAACACGGAATATCGAATCTGTATTTGAAAAAGTTTACAAGAAATCTATCCAGGAACTTGGGACAGAATGGATTCAGCAGCTAAAGCGCCTTTACTGGCCAGAAACAGGGATACGTATTAACCCGGAGGAGAATGCTGTTCAACTCACATCACACCTGAAATCAAAAAACAATTTTAATTTGCAACCCAGGATTTCTCCTGATGGTTCCAAAATAGCATTTTTCAGTGACAAAAAAGATTTTACAAAAATTCTTATCTCCGACCGCAAGGGAAAAATCATTCAGGAAATAAGCCAAAATGGTTACGGTGGATATTTTGAATCTTTCCATCCCTTTCGAAGCGGCATGTGTTGGTCACCAGACGGAAACTATCTTGCATTTGTAACCAAAGCCGACGGCTCAGATCAAATCCGGATTGTAGATGTTAAACAAAAAAAACTACACAGAAAAATTATCCTACATCTCAATAACATTTCCAATCCCGACTGGTCTCCTGATAAAAATCACATTGTTTTTACTGGTATAGATAAAGGGTACAATGATATTTACATCTATAATATTGTGACTGACTCTCTACGACGTTTAACTGAAACACCTGTTTTTGAATCAAATCCCAGATTTTCTCCAGACGGCAATAAAATAGTCTTCTCAGTTCAGGATACAATTCAATCAGACAAATCCGGTATCAACGCGTATGGATCAAACTCATCTGATCTCGCGATTATTGATTTGAATTCAGGAGAATTTGAATTGATTACGAATACTGTCTGGAATGAAAAGCAACCTGGTTATTCCTCTGACGGAAAGCATATTATTTTTACATCAGACCGCAATGGCATTGACAATATCTATATTGCACCAGTGGATTCGATTCACCACTTTTCGCCACTTACAAATTATATTGGTGGATGTTCAAACCCAGACTGGTCTTTCGACAAAAACACTGTTGTGTTTTCACTTTTTCAAAATCAAGGCTGGGATATCTGGTTCATTGAAAACCCTCTTGACAATTTATTAGGCGACACAATAGCACATACACAATGGATCAAAGCATCACTGGATACTTCCATTTCATTTTTCCAGAAAGCCAGGAAATCACCATCAGATTCGTCTGCTGTTGCTGAAGACAGCATTGTAACTGTTGGCAGCAGGAAAATCCTATCAAGCGACACATCGGAATTAATTTCCAGTACTGACTCTGCAGATTCAACATTAAAATTTGATATCAACTCTCATCAAACAGAATCAATTTCCAGTGGATCAGAAAATTTCAACACAACTACTTCCGATATGGAAAACGAGTCTTTTTCCAAAAATAATTTTAATGCTGATTCATCTTTCATAACACCAAACCCGTTACCTTATCGGCTTAAATTTACGCCTGATCTTATATCGGTCGGAGTGGGAATAAGCACTTACTATAGTCCGGCTGGTCAGGCATTAATAGCTTTTAGTGATATCATGGGTGACCATAGGATCACTTTTGCCGGAGATATTCAAGGGAATTTCAAAGATTATGTCCATCTGTTTTCATCTTACGAATACCTCCGTAAAAGAATTGATTTTCTTTTTGGTGGTTACTTTAGCAGAGATTACTCATTTGAAAGTATTTATGGCGACAAGCTTTTTCATGATACAGAAATGGGTGTATTTCTACACGCAAAGTATCCTTTTTCCCTAAATTCCCGTATTAGTTTTGAATTGTATTCAAGACACATTAAAAGAATATCCCAGGACAGTTCAAAGCAAAGAATAGAATCTACTGCACTTCTTCCTTCTCTTAAATATTCCTTCGACAATATCCTTTGGGGAATTACAGGTCCCCTTAATGGATTAAGGGCCAATGCCAAACTGATATTGTCACCACCTTTTGATTTTGTCGACTTGCCTTTTGTCTCAATTGATACTGATATTCGTGGATATTTGCATCTATTCAAGAAATTCGTATGGGCTAACCGCATCTTTCTTGGAGCAAGTTTTCCTTTAAGTAACAATTCCCCGGCACGCCGTTTTCTTCTTGGTGGTAATGAAAACTGGTTATTTTATCAGGTTAATACAGATGAGTATGATAAAAATGTACAAAACACATTTTATTCTGATTTTGCCTCACCTCTGAGGGGCTGGAACTATCTTGATATAACAGGAACAAGGGTTGCACTTATTAACTCTGAATTCCGATTTCCATTTATAAAAGAGTTTTCAATTGCCTGGCCACTCCCTTTTGCAATAAGATATGTCAATGGTGCCATATTTGTTGATATCGGAAACGCCTGGGATTCTGAAGACTGCAAACCCGATTTTCCATTACCCCAAAAAATATATGGTGGTTTCGGATTTGGTATGCGTGCAAATCTTGGCATATTCATTCTTCGGTTTGATCGCGGCTGGCCAACAGACTGGGTAAATTTTATAGGGACACCTGTTAATTATTTCAGTCTTGGAGCTGATTTTTAATCAGAAATAATTTCCTGGCGATCTTTAACCTAAATCAAACGGTTCCTTTACGCAATCTGCTTCGCGGACACTGGCATAAAGCTTTGATTTGAAAACCATAAGAAACGGATAGACAACCGATAGTTGTTGGAAAACGATTACGATAACGATTGTAGTTTTTTTTCTTCATTCACCATTCATAATTCACAATTCACCATTATCTTATGACCTTCACAGCCATAAAACCCTTTCTGCGGTAGTGCCGCTCATCGGTAAACAATCGTCTTCATTCAGATTATCAAGTAAACATAAGACCGCGAACGGTGGCATAGCTCATTAATAATCGCTCACATTCGAACCGGATTACCTGGAATTACAATGAAATGTCAACATGCCAAAAGATGATCCCATAAAGAGATAATATCAGCATATTTTATCTGAATTATCATCCCAATGTCGAGTTAACAAGACAATCATGAATTTTCATCAGCCAAAAGCCAGATTTCTACTATTCCCATTCAATAGTTGCAGGTGGCTTGTGTGTAATATCATAAAAGACATCTCCAATACCTTTTATACCTGATATCTGTTTTACAATTGTGTTAATTGTTTTCTGCTGCAAAGGCATAAATTGTGCTGTCATAGCTTCCTGTGACATTACAGGCCTTAAAACCACACATTCATCACCAGCTTCATTTATAATAGGGAGCAATACGACAGGCATCTGCCATACTGTTCTATATTCACCCGATTTAAGTAATAAATCAGTAACAATTTTATCCACTGCCCGAAGTTTATCAAGGCGCTGCTGAGTCAAGTATTTTTTTGTAGCAGTATAAACTGAATTACCAGTTTTTAATCCATATACAACACGATTGATCCCACCAACTGTATTTGTAATCATTGTTGAAAGTTTTTCCAGATGTTCCCAATTACATTTTCCAGTAATAAGCACAGGATGTGCAAACGTCCTTTCATCCCCCTGAACGCCTACACTCCGAACCGGTAATACTGTTGCATTATAGCCACTGTTTCTGATACAGGAATCCAGAATTTTCTGTTCAGATTTTGAAAAACCAATTTTTTCGTTACCATCCGAGCATAATACGCGCACACCCAATCCTGGTCCTGGAAACGGGTGACGCCATATAAGTTCATCCGGAATACCCAATACTTTCCCCAACTCCCTTACCTCGTCCTTGTACAACTGGGATAAAGGCTCAATCACCTTTCCTTCTTTAATCAATTCAAGAACAAGATCTATCCTGTTATGATGTGTTTTAATACGATCAGCGTGCTGTGTACCCGCACTTTCTATTGTGTCGGGATAAATAGTCCCTTGTGCAAGAATCCACTCTTTTGCATTTAATTTGAGTTCAGAAAACACCTTTTCTTTAATAGAAAGAAACATGTTGCCAATTATGTTTCTTTTTTGTTCCGGATCAATTATTTCTTTTAATGCTGATATAAATTCCCCGGAAGCATCATATACCACAAGGTTGTTATATCCATTATCTGTCATAAATTTTTTGATTGCTTCTGATTCCTGATATCTCATCAACCCGTTATCAATGTGTAAGCCAAGTACATTTTCACTTCCCAAAGCCCTGTTCAACAGAGTAAACGCTACAGTAGAATCAACACCTCCTGAAACAAGTAAAAACACCTTTTTGTTTTTACATGTCAACCGTACTTCATTTATGATTTCCTCCAGATATGCCTTACTATTCCAATTACGATCACATTCACATATATCCAGAAAATTGCCAAGGACAGTCATGCCACATGGAGTATCTGTAACTTCAGGATGAAACTGGAGCCCAAAGAATTTTTTCTGAGAATTTTGTACTGCAGCAAATGGACAATTTGAAGTTGTACCGACGACTTCAAATCCATCCGGCAGTTTATCTATTGAATCACCATGACTCATCCATATCTGTTCTTTCATTTTTAAACCGTTCAGAATTTGCGATTGTGCCTTTATATGCATAATTGCTTTTCCATATTCTCTTGAATTAGCCTTACTTATAGATCCACCAAGTACCTTTGCCAACAATTGGTGCCCGTAACATAAACCTAAAACCGGTACATTCAGATTTAATATTTCCAAATCAAAACACGGATTTTTTTTATCAAGAACACTCCATGGAGAACCAGAAAGTACAATACCTCGATAGTTTATTAATTCTGAAGATAAGACATTACATGGTACAATTTCAGAGTAAACCCCAAGTCTGCGGATCCTGTTTGCAATCAAATGTGCATACTGACCACCAAAATCCAGTACTGCAATTTTATCAATACAATTTTTGACCATTAAAATTCCTTTTTTGTGGACATTTAGAATGCTCTTGCTTTATAAAACTATTTTTATTGCCAAAATTAGAATAAGGTTCTATATTTCAATTTTGAGATATTATCCAAACAAGGAGTAGCAGTACTGTGAACGATCAAAACACTCGACACCCATTTAAGAATTTTTTTATAAAAAGGTCCATACAGTTTAAAATTACAGGTCAGATCCTTTTAACATTTTTAATATCAGCACTACTGACTCTTACTTTCTTTATATGCCTATATAACTCTGTATCAAAAAAAGGCAGTTTTTATTATATGAGTAATGATATTATGCAGGACCTTCAACTTAAAAGTATGTTAGGCATTATCCTTCCCCCAATAATTACAGTAGAACTCATCGCAATAATAATTTCTTTTGGAATAGGTCTCTATTCTTCCAGAAAAATTGCCGTTCCTATTTATAAAATTGAAAAATGGGCGGCAAGACTTAAAAATGGGAAGCTCAATACCACACTTGCATTTCGTGAGGAAAACAGTTTTAAAGAACTGACAATTCAATGTAATGGGGTGACTGAGTTTTATCGTAAAATTTTCAGTAAAATTCGTGATCACAATAATAATATTACCCAAAAACCAAATGATCCCTCAGTTATTATGACACATACACATGCAATTGAACAGTTACTTACTAAAATTGAACTGCCATGTTCAGATCCCGATTTTTGCAAGTCTCTCGAATAGTTCTTTTGCTTCTTTTCCTAATTTTTCAGGTGTTTTCACATGAACCTGAATCAACTGATCCCCAACCTTGCTTCCATGCAGTGAAGGCAATCCTTTGCCCTTTAATCGAAAAATTTTATCAGTCTGTGTACCTGACGGTATTTTCAGGTTAACTTTACCATTTATTGTAGCTACAGTTTTTGATGTTCCCAGTGCAGCTTCAGAAAAACTGATATCGATTTCACATAACAGATCAATCCCATGACGTTTAAAGAAATCATGTGGAGTTTCTTGAATCAAGACTATCAAATCACCTGAAGAACCTCCATTTCTGCCAGCATCTCCTTTTCCTGGAACATTAATATAATTCCCTTCGGATACCCCTGCCGGGATTTCAACACTAACAGTAGTATCTGAAGATTCCAAACCAGTACCACCACATTTGCTGCAAACATCTGCAACAACATATCCTTCACCACGACATACAGGACAAACACTTTCCTGTATCACCTGTCCGAAAAATGATGTAGCGACCTGTCTTATACGCCCGGATCCATTACATTTAGAACAAACATTACGTTTTCCACTTTTTGAACCTGTACCGCCACATTTATTGCAACGATCTTTTCGCCGCACTTTCAAGGTTTTTTTTGTTCCACTCGCAATTTCTTCCAGAGTAAGCGGGAGTCGAATCTGCAGATCGTTTCCCCGAAAACCTTTTGCGCCTCCAGTTCTTCTACTACGGCTATTACCCCATCCGAACAGATCAGAAAAAACAGAATCTCCTCCAAAATCATTCATGAACGCACGAAGTGCATCAGAAATATCAAAACCGCCAAAACCGCCAAAACCACTGGGTCCTCCACCACCCTGCTGAAATGCGGCATGCCCGAATTGGTCATACTGTGCTCTTTTCTGAGGATCTTTTAATATCTCATAAGCCTCAGTAGCTTCCTTGAATTTGTTTTCTGCATCTTTATCACCCGGATTTTTATCGGGATGATATTTGATAGCCAGTTTTCGATATGCTTTTTTAATCTCATCTTCACTGGCATTTTTCGAAATACCTAAAATCTCATAATAATCTGTTTTAGTCATCTAAATTATTGATCTCCATCATTTTTCGATTCTTCATTCGAACATTCAGAATTACCACTTGATACAATTACCTTTGCGTGTTTAATTACTTTCCCTTTAAGACGATACCCCTTTTCATATATTTCTCCAATATGTCCTTCAGGTATAGTTTCATGAGGCATTTTCATCAGAGCATCATGATCTTTGGGGTCGAATTCATCTCCAGGCTCTGCAAAAGACTCCAATCCATTATTGGATAAAACTGTAATAAACTTATTAAAAATTAATTTAATGCCATCGAAAAAACTTTGATAATTTGAATTTGCTTCACCACTTTTCAGTGCCCGTTCAAAATTTTCCCTGACATCTACCAGTTCAAGTATCAGTTTTTCATTAGCAGAATCAACCAGCCGTTCATAATCCCGGATTGTACGTTTTTTAAAATTATCAAATTCAGCCATTAAACGCAAATATCGGTTATTCATTGAATCCAGTTGTTCTTTCAGATCTTCAGCCGTGTCAACCTGCGATTCCTTCTGCTCCGCTTTTTCAGCTTTCATTTCAGTTTCTTCTTCCTGAGCAGTCTCTATATTATCTTTAGTTTCAGATTCTTCTTTTTTTTTAACATTTACATCTTCCCGAAGTTCTTCATTGTCAACTGACTTACACTCTTTCTTTTCGTTCTTTATATCAGAATGTTTTTTGTTTTTATAAGTCATGCTTCATCCTTTATGAATATATTAACAATAATTTTTTCCCAACGGAAGCATTCAATATAGTTTATTCACCTCTATGAATGCAGTTCTCCTATAACTTTTGCGGTATACTCAACAACTGAAATCAAATATGGATATGGCATTCGTTTTGGTCCTATTACTCCGAGACTCCCAACCATGGATCCGATATTATAATTGGTTTTAATAATGCTGAATGATTGTAATTGTCCTTTATGATTTTCACCTCCAATGGTAATAACAATACCTGTTTTATCATGAGATGTATCAAATAAGTGCATTAACAGCTTTTTCTCTTCCAAAATTTCTATAACCGCACCGATCCTGTCCTTACTAAAAAACTCAGGCTGTAATAACACATTTGTTTTCCCTTCCAGGAATACCTGGCTTTTTTCACCTGCTTCAAAAAGCTTTTTAATGGAAGGAACCAGCAATCTTACGACACCTAACTCCAAGTTACCAACATCTGTGAAATTAGTTTCATCTGCATCGCACATCTGCTGAATAGTTTTACCTTTAAATTTTGTAGTTAGAATTCTACATGCATATTCAAGGCATTCCACTGGCAATTGAGTGTGAAACTCAATTACCATATTTTTGACAAAACCGGATTCTAATGCAATTGTTAGCAGAAAACGCTGAGATTCAATAGGAAAAACATATAACTGACTAAGTTTGCCGTTACACAATTTAGGCGCCAGAATAACACCAAGCTGATTTGTAACCCGTCCCAGTGCTGAAGAAGCAGCTTCAAGCAACAAATGCAGATCAGCCTGATCAGCTGTTACCAAAGCACTGCGGATTTGATTTTTAACATCTGGAGGAAGCCCCGTATATTTCATCAATCGATCGACATAATAGCGATAACCCTTGTCGGTAGGGATTCTCCCTGCAGATGTGTGTGGTTGTGTTATGAAACCACGCTCCTCCAAATCGAACATTACATTTCTTATTGAAGCAGGCGAGAGGTCAAACCCTTTCAATTTTGAGATATATCTTGAACTTGTAGGTGCAGCACTTAATACAAAATTATGTATAATTGCTTCGAGTACCCGATGTTCACGTTCTGTCAATATTTCCGGCTGCATATTTTATTCCTGGATGGAAGCCATAGGGGACCAGTTTCCCCTATGGCAACAATACGGAAATGACAGATGGATATTACATCATACCCATTCCGCCCATACCACCCATTCCGCCCATACCACCCATATCAGGAGCAGCAGGTACATCTTTTTCAGCTTTGGGCTTTTCGGAAACCACACATTCTGTTGTCAGTATCAATCCACTGATACTTGCAGCATTTTCCAGTGCTGTTCGAGTTACTTTTGTAGGATCAATGATTCCAGCTTCCAACAGATCCTCATACTTGTTTACATAAGCATTGTAACCGTATGCGCCTTTTCCATTTTTAACTTCATTTGCAATGACAGAAGCTTCAAGCCCTGCATTTGATACAATCATTCTCAGTGGTTCTTCAATAGCACGTCTGATTATTTCTGTGCCTAACTTTTCGTCTCCGTCTAATTTCAGAGAATCGAAAGCTTTTGATGCACGAATCAAAGCTACTCCACCTCCTGCAACAATGCCTTCTTCAACTGCTGCACGAGTTGCATGAAGAGCGTCTTCAACACGGGCCTTCTTTTCTTTCATTTCAGTTTCTGTTGCCGCACCAATATTTACAACAGCAACTCCGCCTGCCAGTTTTGCCAGACGTTCCTGAAGTTTTTCGCGATCATAATCTGAAGTAGTTTCTTCAATCTGTTTGCGAATTTGATTAACACGTCCCTTTATATCGGCTGCTTTGCCGGCACCTTCAACAATTGTAGTATTTTCCTTGTCGATTACAATCCGTTTTGCCTTCCCAAGCGAATCAACAGTTGTATTCTCAAGTTTAAATCCAGCCTCTTCTGCGATAACGATTCCACCAGTTAAAACTGCAATATCTTCAAGCATCGCTTTTCTGCGATCACCAAAACCCGGAGCTTTCACAGTTGCTATTTTTAGTGTACCACGGAGTTTATTTACAACCAGAGTTGCCAATGCTTCACCTTCAACATCTTCAGCAATAATAAGAAGCTGTTTTCCCATCTGCGCTACTTTTTCGAGCAAGGGAAGCAGATCTTTCATTGCACTGATTTTTTTGTCATGAATTAAAATCAGAGGTTCGTCGAGAACACATTCCATAGTTTCGGAATTTGTAACAAAATAGGGTGAAAGGTAGCCACGATCAAACTGCATCCCCTCAACCACTTCAAGACTGGTTTCTATACCTTTAGCTTCTTCAACAGTAATTACTCCATCTTTTCCAACTTTTTCCATAGCATCAGCTATCAGGTTACCGATTTCGCTATCATTGTTTGCAGAAATTGAAGCGACCTGAGCGATCTCTTTTTTACCGGAAATTGGTTTTGATTCTTTTGTTAACTGCTCAACAATTGCTTTAACCGATTTATCAATACCACGCTTCAAAGCCATTGCATTGGCACCAGCAGTTACATTTTTTATTCCCAGACGAGCAATTACCTGAGCAAGAACAGTAGCAGTAGTAGTACCATCACCAGCTACATCAGAAGTTTTTGATGCAACCTCTTTAACCATTTGAGCGCCCATATTTTCAAATTTATCTTCCAGCTCAATCTCTTTTGCCACGGTCACACCATCTTTGGTAACAGTAGGAGAACCAAAACTCTTATCAAGAACTACGTTTCTTCCACGTGGACCCAGAGTAACTTTAACTGCATTTGCAAGAGTATCAACACCCTTAAGCAATTTATCCCTGGCTGTAATGTCAAATGCAAGTTGTTTTCCTGCCATAATAATCTCCTTTATTCTAAAGTTTAATTTTCTCTTAAGAACGGTTTAGAAAATTGCTAATACATCACTTTCCCGCATAATTAAGTATTCTGATCCTTCAATGGCTATTTCAGTGCCTGAATACTTTCCATAAAGCACTTTATCACCCTGTTTTAATGTCATTTCAACTTTTGCCCCACTGTCTGAAACTTTTCCGGGGCCAACTGCAACCACTTCACCTTTCATTGGTTTTTCTTTTGCAGCATCAGGGATAATTATCCCTCCTGCAGTCTTTTCTTCAGCTTCCAAAGGACGGATAATGATTCTGTCTGCCAATGGCTTAACATTCATAGTACATCTCCCTTCATAAAGACAAAAATATGTAAGTTTTAAATAACAGATTCAGATGATAGCACTCAATTCAAATGAGTGCTAATAAATTTACTGCTTTCAAATATAGTTGTCAATACTTTTTTATAGCTGTTTTCTATTAATTATGGTACAATGAGTAAAAATTGGAAAATGTATGCAGCAGGAAAATTAGTATAGCAAATAGTATACCATCATAGATACTTAGAGAAAATATGAAAATTACACCTGACTTTTCATTTTCCGAATCTGAGAAAAAAATCCTCAAAAAAGCAGCTGTCTTCTCAACTCTTTTTTGCATACTTATCGTTATTGTTGCATGGGCTACACAATCCCTGGCCTTTAAACAATTAATCAAGCCCAAAAACAATGGTTCACAAAACACCAATCTTCTTCCTATTGATATTGAAGCACACAAAAGTGTCGCTTTTCGTTTCATTAAGAACGAAAAACCGCAAAAAGCGATTCCTCACCTCCAAAGAATACTATCTATAAACAGTTCCGTTCCTGAAATTATTGAAAAACTAGCTCAGGCTTATCTTGAAGCAGGTCATTACACAAAG
The DNA here is from genome assembly GCA_035306725.1 of Chitinispirillaceae bacterium. Lineage (GTDB taxonomy): Bacteria > Fibrobacterota > Chitinivibrionia > Chitinivibrionales > Chitinispirillaceae > JAAYEB01. Next base: position 29,031 of record DATGNN010000065.1, read on the forward strand.
GCACTTACACAATACAATTATATAATTGAAAATTTTGATTCTGCTGATGCAGAGACCCATGCCAAAAAAGGTATAACCTTGTATTATCTTGGAAACATTACAGAGAGTAAAAATTATCTTGAAAATTGTTTAACCCGGTTTCCTAATTCTGTTGAAACATACTGTTTTCTAGGCCAGATTGAAGCATCATGCGGAAATTCAAAAAAAGCTGAGAATTATCTTCAAAAAGCGATTTCACTTGATTCGTCTTACATTGAAGCCTGGTACCAGTTAGCCCGCTATAAGATGGAACTTAAACAGTATAAATCTGCAAGATTATTATTGCTTAATACACTTGACCTCGACCCGCTTCATGCAAAAAGCCATTCCAGGCTAGGCATGGTTTATTATTACCTTGAAAACCCTAAACTGGCAAAAAAATCATACCAAACGGCATTAGCCCTCAATCCTGAAGATTTCAATACACATTACAACCTTGGTGAACTTTATTTAACGATGTTCAAGGATACAGTTAATGCTTTAAAAGAATACAGGAGAACAGTAAAATTTTCATCTTCTCATACGGGCGCTAATTTTAAAATAGGATTGATCTGTTCAGACAACAAAATGTATAAGGAAGCAATACTTCATTTTGAAAAGGCACTTGAATCCGATAATTCAAACCTCCGCATTCTGTTACAGCTTGCTGTCAGTTACGAAAAAATTGGAAATATCAAAAAAGCACGATCAATTTATGAACAGATAACGAAAATTGATGATTTAAACGTTATTGCACGTCAGAAATTACGCTTCCTTACCACTGAAAATGTTTATTAATTATTTTAATCCTAAAAACCTTGTTTTTTTGATCACGTAAATGTATTCTAATCAATATTTAGCGTGCACTGAAAACGCTTAGGCTCATTGAGTAATGGCCTCAGAAATGAATGCAATAAAAGGAGGATTTATGGGAAATATAACCAAAAAGGATCTGGTAGAAAAAATCGCTGAACAGACTGGTTTGACTCAAGTTGATACCAAAATTGTAGTAGAAAGTTTTCTTGAATCTGTCTCTAAATCTCTTCAACAAGGTCAAAACATTGAAATCAGAGGATTTGGCAGATTTAAAATAAAGGAAAAAAAGGCACGCACAGCCAGAAACCCACGCACAAATGAGTATATTGAAGTAGAAGCTGGTTTTAAACCAGTATTTGAAGCATCAAAAGAGCTTAGAAAAAAGGTAAACGAATCTGCAGGTAAGGAAATCCTTTCAGATCTATAAATCATACTGCTGGTTTTAAAGGATAAACCCAGATTTTATCCCGATAAATGTATTTGGCATGTCAATTTACAAAAAGTTAAAAAGCATATATTTTTACAGAATAATTTTGATCCTGTATTCCATAAATTGATATTTTTATTCAGGTGAAGCCTCGATTTACATACCTAATTCTTCAGCACGTTCCGAAGCATCCTTTATCGCTTTGATAATACTGTATTTAAACCCATACTTTTCCAGAGCAAGCAACCCTTTTGCAGTAGTACCAGCCGGAGACATCACTTTAGACTTAAGTACAGAAGGACTTTCTCCGGTTTTGGCAACCATATTAGCAGCACCTATCACAGTTTGTAACGCACACTCTTTCGCGATATCATAGCTAAGCCCTGCTGTAACACCGCCTTCAATCAGGGCTTCAATAAACTGGAATACATAGGCTGGTCCACTTCCTGACAACCCGGTAACCGCATTCATCATTTTTTCAGAAACTGCAACGGTTTTTCCACACACATTGAAAACTGATTCGATATTTACCATATCATCCTCAGTACAATTCTCATTCAGAGCATAAGCACTGATACCATCTCCTACCAAAGCCGGAGTATTTGGCATAACACGGCAAATCCTGCTTTTTATACCGATGCAATTCTCGAGAAAAGAAAGGCTTATACCTGCAGCAATTGAGATCCACAGTGATTCAGAAAACTGTTTTTTTAAAAGTCCCAAAGAACCAACAACCTTTTGAACATCGTCTGGTTTTACTGCAATGATTATTACTTCAGGTATACCAATTTCTATCCATTCTGAGGGACTTGCAGTCTGAACACTTGAAGGCAACCCTGAATATGCAGATGTACTCTTATCATAGGCAATTACGGTGAAAGTTTTTTGATGAGAGTTCAACAATCCACTAATAATTGCCTTACCCATATTACCTGTACCGAGTATGGCTACCCGCATAATTAAGTTCCTTTTTATCAGCTTTTCATTGCATCCAGAAAATTTTTGTTATTTTTTGTGTTACTGATTTTCTCAATCAAAAATTCCATCATTTCGATTGGAGTCATAGTAGCCAAAAATTTTCTAAGGATCCACATCCTGTTCAGCTCTTCTTCTGTCAACAACAATTCTTCTTTTCTAGTACCAGATCTCATCAGATCAATTGCAGGGTACACTCTACGATCAGCAATTTTTCGATCTAAAATAAGTTCCATATTACCGGTACCTTTAAATTCTTCAAAAATCACTTCATCCATTCGGCTGCCGGTTTCAATTAATGCCGTAGCAATAATTGTTAAACTACCACCGTTATCGATGTTTCGAGCCGCACCGAAGAATCGTTTTGGTTTATACAGAGCTTGTGAATCGACTCCACCAGAAAGGATTCGGCCGGAGTGCGGCGCTACAGTATTATGAGCTCGTGCAAGCCGTGTAATACTATCAAGTAAAATAACGACATCCCTGTTATGTTCAACTAAGCGTTTTGCACGCTCTATTGCCATTTCGGCAACTACCACATGCCGTTCTGCAGGCTCATCAAAGGTAGAGCTGATAACTTCTGCTTTTACAGAACGTTGCATATCAGTAACTTCTTCCGGTCTTTCGTCAATTAACAACACAATCAAGAAAACTTCAGGATGATTATGCAGGATTGCGTTTGCAATATTTTTGAGAAGAACCGTTTTCCCTGTTCGCGGTGGTGCTACAATCAACCCACGCTGTCCTTTTCCAATTGGTGTGAGCAGATTCATGATCCGAGTAGCTACATCTTTGGAATTGTACTCAAGATTAAATCTTTCATTAGGAAAAAGTGGCGTAAGATCATCAAAATTAATCTTTTTCTTACACTCATCCGGATCCTCAAAATTTACCATTTCCACACGAAGTAGAGCGAAATACCGCTCTGAATCTTTGGGTGGACGAACCTGGCCGGAAACTGTATCACCTGTTTTAAGATAAAAACGTTTGATCTGTGAAGGTGAAACATAAATATCATCCGGTCCGCTAAGATAACTGTTCATTGGAGAACGTAGAAACCCAAAACCATCAGGCATTATCTCAAGAACTCCTTCGGCAAACATTTGCCCATTTTGGGCTGCTTCTGCTTGAAGGATTTTAAAAATCAGTTCCTGACGACGCAAATTACGATGTTCACCAACATTATAAGTGGATGCCAAATCATTTAATTCTGTCATTGATTTGGACTTTAATTCAGCAACATTCATTCTCAGACACCTCAATTGAATGGAAAATAATTATAGTGCTGCTCATGCATATTAAATCCGGGATTACCCCGTCATATTTCAAATCTTTGGAAATCTATTTTATGAAGAATTTTTATTGTGATGCTTTCATGAAGAATAGCATACCCCAGTATTCAAGACGTCAAATCGCATAAAAATGCGAAATGCTCTATTGACCAAATCTTTAATATGGATTCACCAATTGCCCTGAAACAATTTGAGGCAGTTAAAACAGGTATCAGAAAGCGTATTTTTCACTTCCGACTATAAAATGGTCTCACGCCGATTTTAATGTCAAGGCTTTTTTAAAAAAAATAAGCACAATTATTACCGAATCACTTTATAATATATTGTAAGAACGTAAAAATTTGTTGAAATTGAGTTCAGTTCTCATAAACATTATGTATTTTGTCAGCAAAGTTGTTCAAATAGTATAAAAATAAATTTTATTAACAACCTTATTTGTTCCAAATCTTGCGCTTTTTTGTATTCAATAATATTTTTATAATTAAACTGTGAACTTTGCAACTGCATATAGTAAACAGATTGTTCGATCCCCAGTATAAAACAACCCAAGTGGGAGGTCTCATGACAAAACTTTTCAAGCCTCTGTTAATGACAATTTTGGTATCCGGTATTTTTTTAGGTGGATGCCAAAAAAAAGTAACAAAAGTAGAACCAGCACCGCCGCCGCCAGTAGTGGAAGAACCGCCGCCACCACCGCCGCCGCCACCACCACCGCCGCCACCAGTTGATCCAGCGGAGGAGGTGCGTAGTGTTTTGCAAACAATCTATTTTGATTTTGATAAATCCGATCTCACACCGGAATCAATCAGCAAATTAGAAAGAATTGCCTCTGCATTACAAGAGTATCCTTCTGTAAGTCTTCTAGCTGAAGGCCATGCAGATGAACGTGGTTCATCTGAATACAACATGGGGCTAGGTGAAAATCGGGCTAAATCAGTCCTTAATTACCTTTCCTCTTATGGAATCAGTTCAAACAGAATAGATATTACTTCGTATGGCGAAGAAAGAACAGTTCAATCCGGTTGCTCAGATGATGATTGTCACTCTTTGAACAGGCGTGTTGAATGGCAAGTTAGATAAACTCAATTTATATTTGAAATTGTTTTTAAAGAAAGAGTTCAGAAATGAGCTCTTTCTTTTTTTATTGAGGAAACCGGAATCACAATAAACTGTTTTATAAGAACAGAGTTACTAATAACCAGCCACATTAAAAACCTTATTTGTCTGCTAATAAACATTGGTTGTGACGTATAATATCAGGTTCAAAACCGATAAAACATCAACATGCTTTAGAGTATATGTGTCATCATTATTATATTTAGAAAATCTGAAACTGTTCCATTAGCTGAATAATTGAAATACGTCTTTTTACTTTTTTTCCTCATTAAGTAATTTTACTGCCGGAATAGCCATAATCATTCCTGGAATAGAAAGAATAAAACTAAACCCAAAAAAATACCCATAACCCATTCTGGCAGCTAAAAAACCACTGGCCACTCCTGTAAAGAGACCACTCAGACTCATCAAACCTGAACCGATTGCATAATGAGCTGCCTTGTATTTTCCTCTGCATATCTGCATCAGAAAGGTCATGAGAATAGCTGTACCCAACCCCCCGGCGAATTGATCAAAACCATGCACAGATGCAACTACAGTCAGATTCCCGATACCTATAAATATTGGATTAACACTTCCAGTATTAATCCTTACAAAATTTTCAAGAAAAAAAGCTAATCCCATATAAATTATATTTGTTCCATTTTGTGCTAATAAAAAGGGTAAGACCATTTTTTTCAATGAATAACGTGAAATTAATGAACCACCTATCAAAGCACCAACAATTGAAGCAGGTAAACCTATCAAAGCCGAAATCCATCCATAATGGTTACTGATACCTAAATCTACCATAAATGGAGAGACCATTGCACTCAACAGGAATTCGCCGGTACGAAGCAAAATTATACAGCTTATAATAAATCCAATGTGCCCATGATCCAAAAAAGAAAGAAATGCCTGGCTGTAAAATGATTCGTTTTTCATTTTTCTTTTGCATGCCAATCCTCTTTTTTTATAAAAGGCGAATCCAGAAAGTCCAAGCAGGAGAAAAACACTTGTCCAACCTGAAAAACCAATATTTTCCAGAAAAGAATACCTTGTTTGTAATGACAAGTATGTTTCTGAATTCAGGAATGATTTAAGACCTGCTACAAAAGAAAGACAACAAACAACTCCCAAAAAAAACTGTGGTTTAATAAATCCCCTTAGCATCGCAACTACAGGTTTTTTTCCAGTTTCACACTCTTTAAGGAAAAACAGATGCCATATAAACAATGTACCTAACAAAATACCTGCACAAATAAATGCGATTAACCATCCGACAGTACTCCCGATCGTAACAATTAAACCTGTCCCTGCCATCATACCAATTCTGTAGGCCATTACACGGTAACCAACAAATTTTGCCTGATTATTTTTGTCCAGAGCTTCCATATAATAACCATCAATAGCGATATCATGTGTAGAAGCTATCACAGATCCTGCCAGAAAAACAACTGCGATACAGATTATTCCATTGTTTATTGGCACTAAAAGCCCTGCAAAAACAAAAAGAGTTGCAAGAATAATCTGCATCACAAGCATCCATTGCCTTTTTGTTCCAAAACGATCGATATAGGGAGCCCATAAAAATTTCAGTACCCATGGCAACCCATATAGAGATGTCAATCCGATAGATTCCAGACTAACATTTTTATTCCTGAAAAAAACTGAAGAAACAGTTCTTATAAGCGTAAAAGGGAAACCTTCGGCAAAGTAAGTAGTACAACACCATATCAGTGGTTTTTTACAAAACTTTCTGATGATTAGACCCTTTCTGATATTTTGGTTAAAGACTTACTAACATTACTGTTTTTGCTGAATCAACAACAACCCATTGTCTCCAGTGAGAACAATCCCGAAAGGATTACAGTTGATTTTCTTGTGGCATAAGTGATAATGCAGTCTTCTGCCTGTTACTGGAACTGGTATGATCACAAGGAACAAATTCTAATCTTAATAAACAGCATAAAAATTTTCAATCTGAAACATTAGTTTAGTAAAAATGCATTGAATCCCAGTTAAAATATACACATTCCCGAAAATGCGAATATTGATTTTAAACTATTCACATATATCACCTCAAAGAACACCATAGTTATGTTTTAATACCAAATTTTCTTGTACTTTGTCTGGGATTTTTCTGGCACTACACTTGCTGAATCTTTAATAACACTTTTCAGAGTGTTTAACAATAAAAAATTAAAAACCTTTTAAAGGAATGCAAATGCCAACTTTAACAGATCGGATATGGACTTTCCGAAACACGAAATTAATAAGGGAGATAATCGGGAATGCCGATTCCATAGCGATATCCGGACACATGAATCCAGATGGTGATTCGCTTGGATCAATGCTTTCACTGGGATTGGCCCTTAAAAAAACCGGTAAAAAGGTTTATATGATCTGCTGTGACAATATTCCACACAACTACTTATCACTTCCAGGTATAAACAGTATTCAAAAAGGGCTTCAGAAAACAGTGGATCTGGCAATTGCAGTAGATTGTGGAAGCAAAGATCTGTTAGGACAATCATTAGAAATTTTTGAAAAGGCTAAAACGATCCTGGAAATTGACCATCACCGGTCAAGAAGTCCTTTTGGAGATGTAATGTTAGTAGATCCTGAAGCATCTTCTGCAGGTGAACTGATTTTTGAATTACTACAAGACCTTGCTATACCAGTCACAGCCGACATATCACAAAACATACTTACATCAGTCCTAGTAGAGACCAATTCTTTTCGATTACCGGGTATTCGACCAAAAACATTTGAGATTTGTGCCCATTTGTTACGCGCAGGTGCCGACTTTTATAAATTAGCTGAAAC
>DATGNN010000066.1:0-6629 GCA_035306725.1 Chitinispirillaceae bacterium
AATTTCATGGTGGAGAGGAACATCACTGACCGGGAGCGTAATACCTTTTCTTCCTCTGATTGATTTTTGAAATATTATCGACATATAATCTCCTCCAACAACCTTGCCAACCGGTTTATTTCATTTATGGTTCTTTTTTCTGTAACAGCAATCAGAAGGCAGTTTTCCATTTCAGGGTAATAATTACCGAGTGGTAAACCGGCTGAAATGCCCTGGTCAAGCATCTTTTCAACAACAGTTGTTGCTTTTACCGGAAGTTTAACTGTAAATTCATTAAATACAGGCAAAGAATCCATAACTTTTACACCAGGGATTTTCTTTAATGTTTCCTTGGCATAATGAGCTTTGTCAACGCAAAGAGAAGCCAGGTCCCGAATACCCTTTTTACCCAGTAAGTTCAGGAAAATATGTGCACGAATAGCACAAAGTGCCTCATTGGAACAGATGTTAGATGTAGCTTTTTCCCGGCGAATATGTTGTTCTCTTGCCTGAAGCGACAACACAAATCCTTCACGACCATGGCTATCGACTGTTCTTGAAACAATACGCCCTGGCATTTTTCGGACAAACTCTTTTCTGGCAGCCATAAAACCAAGGTATGGTCCACCAAAAGAGAGGGGTATACCAAGAGACTGTCCTTCTCCGGTCGCAATATCAAAACCTTGTTCACCCGGAGTTTTAGTAAGGGCTAAAGCAACAGGGTATACAGACTGAATCGAAAGAATTCCCAAAGATTTACATTTTTCTACAATATCCGAATGATCATCAATAATCCCGAAAAAATTGGGGTTTTGCAAGATAATAGCTGCGGTATTTTTATCAAGGACAGCAAAAATTTTTTCTCTGTCACACTGACCAATTCCTCTTCCGGTTTCAACCAACTCTAAAGAAAGATTGTTTGCATATGTTTTTAACATTTTCCTGTAAACAGGATTAACACTTGTATCAATAATAACTTTTTTTCTGCCAGTTATATGTGTTGCCATCTGAACCGCTTCATATAACGCCGTACCACCGTCATACAATGATGCATTAGAGACATCAAGATCTGTAAGACGGCAGATATCAGTTTGATATTCATATGTTGCGCAAAGGGTTCCCTGAGAAAGCTCTGGTTGGTATGGAGTATAGGCTGTATAAAATTCACTTCGGGAAACAAGAGCATCTATGGCTGCGGGAATGAAATGGTCATAAAATCCTCCACCTAAAAAACAGGTTAGATCTGAACCGTTTTGAGCAGCTAAGTTTTTAAAAAAAGACAGAATTTCCAGTTCCGATTTAGGTTCAGGAAGAGAAAAGGATTTTGGTGCAAGGTTTTGTGGAATATCTCTGAAAAGATCATTGATCGAGTCCACATGGCAGGTTTTAAGCATCTCAATTTTTTGATCTGCTGTGTTTGAAATAAAACTCATTGTTCGCTCTCCACAAACTTATCATACGAAGCCGCATCCATAAGTGTTTCATACTCTTCTTTATTAAAATCACGAAGTTTGAAAATCCATCCTTTGTCATATGGATCGGTATTGATATTTTCCGGAGATGATTCGAGGTCCTCATTAACCTTTGAAACAACTCCACTTACAGGTGAAAAAATGTCGCTTGCAGCTTTTACCGACTCTATTACTGCGCATTCAGCTTTTTGTGCGACTTTTTGACCTGTTGACGGTAATTCAACAAAAGTAACATCTCCAAGAGATTCCTGGGCATGATCAGTAATTCCAACAACAGCCAGATCACCTTTAATTTTAATCCACTCGTGTGTTTTGGAATATTTGCGATCTTGTGGTGTCATTTGTATCTCCTTTTATAATTTTACATAAAAATTTTTATATCTTTGCGACCAGTAGACTGTTTGTAGAACGGAAGAGCTTCAATATAGCCTTTGAGTTCATCACCTCGCTCTGTTTTTATAATAAACTCACTGGATAGTTGTTGACTATCAATATATCCGAGTGCGCAGGCACACTGTACTGATGGGCAATAACTGCCGCTTGTAATATAACCGGTTCGTGATCCATTTTTGTCGAATATCAGATCTCCCTCTCTGGCACTTCTACGGCCATCAAGTTTAATTCCAACAAGTTTAAGCTGGTTTTTAGATTCGTCCAGAACGATTTGCGAGCCAATAAACGGTTTTTCTGATATGGCGCGAGCAGCTCCGCTTGATGCTGCATTCGTTTGTTGATTTAATTCATGACCATATAGAGAAAAACCCATTTCAAGCCGAAGTGTATCTCTGGCACCAAGGCCAGCAGCAACAGCACCGTTTTTCAGGCATTCGTCCCACAATTCCAGGGCACAATCCGGTGTGCAATAAACTTCAAAACCGATTTCACCCGTATAGCCGGTTCTGCTTGTAAGAACTTTTTCCCCATGATAATAATTATACTTGAAATTATAATATTTCATGTCATCAACAGGTTCACTCATCAGTTTTTGGTACAGTTTTGCAGATTGTGGGCCTTGAATATCAATTTTTGCAGTTTTTTCAGTAAGATTTTCAATCTCTGTTCTTTCTGAAATATGACTTGAAATCCATTCAAAATCAGCTCTTTCGGTAGATGCATTAACTACCATAAAAAACTCATTTTCAGAAATTCTGTACAAAATCTGGTCATCAATCACACCACCATTTTCATTACAGATAAACCCATACCTGCATCGTCCGGTTTTTATATCAGAAACTGAACAGGTTAAAATTTTTTCAAGATCATTAACTGCAGTTTCACCTTTAATGACAAACTCACCCATGTGGCATGTATCAAATATTGATACTCCGTTTCTGGTCGCGTTATGTTCCTTGATGATGCTACTATATTGAATGGGCATAATGTAACCACCAAAGGGAACCATTTTCGCTTTTAATTCAATATGTTTTTCAAAAAGTACAGTTTTTTTCATAATTTAATCCTGTATTCAATGTATAGAATAAAACCGTTTTAAAATACAATATGGTGAGAATTTAATAAAGTTATCTATCCGGAACCGGTGAGTGTATGCATAAAAAAACTTTTCATGGATTAGATGTGGTATACAATGATCAAGTTCCTGTATATGTGAGGTACAAAGGCGATTCAGGAACAAATAGTGTTCCTGAATTGCCATTTTTTCAGGTATTGCCCATCAAGTCAGGCTATGACCTTTGGTCATGAGATATTGCTTTACGTTTTTTAGCTCAATAAAGTATGGATTTTTGGATTTTTTCTGCAATATCAGGATTTTCAAGATAAGAGATTATTTCCAGGGAAAAAGGTATAGCGGTTCCTGGACCCTGACTTGTAATGATATTGGCATCCTTAATTACCGGTTTTTTTTCTGTTGTAATGGATCCGTGTAAAGAACTTTCGAAACCGGGAAAACATACGGCTTTTTTACCTTCAAGGATACCTGCTTTGCCAAGCACTGATGGAGCAGCACATATTGCAGCGCAAAGAAGATCTTTATTGAAACTCGATTTAACAAGATCTATGACTTTTGAAGAGTTCGCAAGATTTGTGGTACCTGGCATTCCACCTGGCAAAATTATCCCATCATACTCCTTATCGAAAAAATCAAGGAGGCTATCTGCATGGACTATAATATTGTGAGCACCACTGATTTCAAGTGAATCGAGTCCTAATATGGTTACTTTAATTTCTGCACGACGAAGCAAATCAATAACTGTTACAGCTTCAATTTCTTCAAAACCATCAGCAAGTATTGTGATAACATGTTTCATGGTAAGCCTCCTGTAATTGTTAAATAGAGTTTGTCAATCATATTGAAAGCTTTGCAGTAAAATGATTTATTTATACTTCTGCAGCAGCACTCGCAAAAATGTATGGTCAGGGTTAGAACATTATTTTAGCAACACTGGAATATCCTTTTAGTGTACAGGGTTTTACAAATTACTCAAATACGATCCTGTGTGCAGCTTTATTATGCATTGTAGATTAACCGGACACTACTGATAAGTTCATTGTTTTTTATTCACAGCTTTTGCGAAACTCTTCTTCAGTATTATAAATAGAGATCAGACGGTCAAATCCAACTATCGAGAAAACGTCTGCAATATATCTATCTGGTTCGAAAATCACCAGCTTACCCCCTTTATTCTGAAGTCGTTTATGAAAATTGGTTAAAATGGTTAAGGCGCTGGAGTCAAGGATAGTCGTTTTTTTCAGATCAACGGCAATCCACAGATTTGATTCACTATTTTCAAAAAACATTCTGATTTCAGTAAGATTTTTGAGTACAAATTTTCCGCATACAGCTATTATAAACCATTTTCCGAATCTGCGGGTATTGATTTCCATTATTTAAACCTTTTAGATACTGATATAATAGATATCACAATGATTTAAAATAAATTTTCAAACAGGTTTCCTGTCTCTTTGTTCTAAGGCACTGGAGAAACACGTTGAGACTCGCGCAAGGGATTCGTTATTATTAGGTCAAAGTCAGTTAATTTGCATTTCCACACTATCAACAAGGTTTTGTACCTCTTCAAATGATTTTTGGGACAAGTGTTACTCAATATGTAAATTACAAAAAGGATAAAAAAAATAAAAACATTGATAATCATTTTAATTAAATTTTTTATTGTGAACAGTTTGTAACCCAATATTTATCTGTGCAGGAACGGATACAGTCTTGAAATTTTGGAAATTTCCAAATGAAATCAGTGTATCTGCTGTATTGAAACTTGCTCGTGTACTTTGGCCTTTAACTTCGAATATATAACCGCCCGAATCCCAATATATATCAATAGTATAACCTTTCCTTTTTGTATTTGTATGATATATATACGACAGAGTATCATTTTCAGATAAATGATAAATCCATTTTGTATCGAAATCTGTTAAACGGTTTTTATCAGTTTCCCTGGCAATGAGGAAAAATTTTTCTATAAAAGTACCGCTGTTATAATGCATCCATGGAGTAAGGAGGTATTTGCAGGTATTACCAAGTCTTTTATAGTCGCCCTGATATGTTAACCATATCCCGTTATGAGGCCAGCAGATTGCAGATAATGATACATTTTTATTGTAGAAGCGTACTATTTTTACATCAGTATCTGATTTTTTTACTAAAAAGATAATAGCACAGAAAGATAGAAATATTGGTACACTCCATTTAAGAATTTTTACAAAATGTTCTTTACTGGCTGTTACAAGAAGACATAGAAAAACTGTGTAGATAATTATCAACTCGGGAAAGGGAGCACAGAAACTGAGTTCGCCCCATTTCAAGCGGGAAGAGATTTTTGTTAAGATAATAAGAAAGTCCAGGGCGTAAGAACAGACTATTTGGGGTAAAATATAAGATGCTGGAAAAATCGGAAAAACAAAATACAGAATTAACGATATAAAAAAAGCCCACATACATACAGTCATGACAGCTACAGCTACGATATTGGCAAAAATACCAGAAATAGAAATTGTTCCGAAATGGTATAGAAGAGCCGGAGCAGTACCTAAAAATCCACTTATGGAAATATAAAGCCCTGTTTGTATTTTTGTAATCAGGAAGTTGAACCCGGGAGAAGGAACCCGAATATAAAACCGCTCAAAAACAGGAGTTATTGTAAGTATACTAAAGGTTGCAAAAAACGAAAGCTGATATCCAGGTAAAAACAGACTTTTTGGAGAAAATAGTAACCAGGCAGTTCCAGCAAGTCCAAGAGAGTGTAAAGGATAATTTTTTTTCTGAAATAGAAATGAAAGTATAATAAGACTGGCCATAATAGTAGCTCTGAACAAAGAAGGTATAAGGCCTATAAAAAACAGATATAGCCATAGAAATAATATGGAAAGTAACAATTTGAACCTTTTGCTCAATGGAAATATCGATAAAAAAGCATAAGCAGCAGTGATAAACATTCCTGCATGAAGACCTGAGATTGCAAGCAGATGGTAGATACCACATTTGCGAAAGGCACTTTTGATTTGAGGTGTTAAATCATGTTTATCACCCAAAAAAGCAGATTTTAAAACAGCCTTATGATCCGGTTTCGAAAAGTGGTTTAAAAATGTGATTACTTTCTTGCGGAATGTAATCGAAATATCAGAAATAAATGATTCTCGTTTTGTATCAACAAATAAAGTTTCGGCATGTAGAACTGCACTGATATTACTTGCCATCAAATATGCAGCTTCATCAAATGCATAAGGATTGATCTGTTTTTGTGGTATTTGAATTTTCCCATTAATCTTCATTACGTGATTGAGTGATGGAGCGGTTTTACTTTTACAAAGTATTGTTTTTGATTTGAAGATACCAGATTTATCACCCGGGACAAAAGGTTTTTTTATTTGAAAGATATAATGGTTGTTTTTTTTCAGAGGGAATGATGCACAAACAGCAGTGGTTTCATAACTTGATTCATTTTTGTTGAGTTCTGAAAGGAATTCTGCAAGACGCAAATTGCTCTGTTCTTTTATTGCACAGGTTATGATTGCCAGGAAGAAAAAACTTAACAGGCGGATTGCTTTTTTACGGATTAAAACACCGCAGAATAAAGAAATCGTTGCAAATGTTCTGGAACCGATGTAAAATATATCATATGAAATAAATGAAAAAGATCGGGGTATTTCAAGTGAATAAGCAACCCATATACCCGCTGAAACCGCAAGCCAGCTTAAAAAAGC
>DATGNN010000067.1:0-4247 GCA_035306725.1 Chitinispirillaceae bacterium
CGCTCAGCTATTGCATCAAATTTCGTATCGTTTTGGTATCCCTTGTGCCACCCGTTCATTCCGTGCATTGTGATAACAAGTGCAGGTTTGTTCAGCCCGGAAGGTGCTGTAACAACTGCTTCACGCATAGTACCATCTGCATTAATCAGCCAATCTTCCGAGTTAATTGCGATATGTCCAAAAGACAATTATCCTGAGCCGATAACGGGAGAGAGAGAGGGGAGACTACGAAAAGTGCCTGCAATAAATAGAATTTTTCAATTCTAATGCACTTGTCAGCTCTCCATCCCGTTCATCCGGTCTCAGGTATTCCCTGAAATTAAAATTGACTATATTAAAAAACAGAAACCAGCTTTTTTTCAATATTTCCGTTACATCTTAAATTCAGGATATAGATACCTCTGCCTGCAACCGGTACAGAGACAGTTCCAACCAGGTCTTTTTTTCTGGTGACTACCCGTCCATCAAAATCAAACAGTGATATGCTGAACCGTATGTTTTTGACTCTTGGAATAATGGTTATTTTTCGATTGGAAATTGAGGTTTTGAATATACTGCTTCCGTTTACAGCGGGTCTGGATATAATGTATCTGCTGCCGACATTTCCGCTTGCGAATCTGAACCAGTTCACATTGAACAGATAACCTTCATCACCTGTAAATACTAAATACAGATCATGTTCTCCTGTAATTGCATCAATACTGCAACTGATTGTAGACCAGGTTTGCCAGTCATCGGTACCGGTAACTTCACATATTCCGGCAAGAGTCCCGTTGATACTATCGATTCTTATCTCAATATTTCCGCCGTTGCCGCCACAGGCAACCCGTGCGATAAAGCCATCCGTACCATCTTTAAAGTCAATATTGTTGTAAACAGCATATGCACCATCCTGTATATACCCGATATTCTCTCCGCCTTCTGAACAGGTTTCAGTCTGAATTCCAGAATTAAGAGAGAAATTCTCTGCTTCAATATTTGCAAAAGCGGATATCGGATCTGATGGACCACTGGAAATTAAAAGCAAACCTGTCCCATGAGATGGAACTGTCATTGTATAAGAACCGGTGAAACTGCCTCTATCAGCTTTAGCCCACAAGTCACGTATCGTTACTGTATCAGACAAACCGATATCAGAAAAAATTACCGTTATATCCTTTGCAGATTCGTTTCTGTTTAACAATGCAACAGCTTTTTAAGTACCATTAATTGAGCCCAGCGGTTTACACCATACATCAAGACCATTGGCAGCCTTTACTCGCGTTCCTTGAATACCAGCAGGATCCTGGTTTACAGCAATTACCTCTTTATTCAACAGGATATCCTTTGTAGCCTGGGACATGTTTCTGACATCATGTCCGGCAATAAGCGGAGCAGCCATCATGCACCACATACTCATCTGTGTACGGTACTCTTCAGTAGTGCAGCCGCCGTTTCCAATCTCAAGCATATCAGGATCATTCCAGCCACCGGGTCCGGCCACAGGCGCGAACTCAGCATTCATGTCAATCGCATTGATTATACCCACAAACCAGTCTGTGCCATTATCCCACTTATCTGTAATATCTCCTGTAGTGCGCCATAAGTTACCGGTTGATGGCATCCAGTTCTGGTATCCCCATGCGCAGATACTAAAAACAATATCTCTGCCGCAGTTGGCAAGTGCATCGCGCATGTTTTCATAATCTATTTGCTGGTTTGAACCGGGAGCAGGATCACAATTGTCATACTTCAAATAATCAACACCCCATTCTGCAAAAGTGTTTGCATCCAGTTGCTCCTTGCCGTAACTGCCACTTCCTGAACCCTGCGGTCCTGTATGATAGTGATGACATGTTCTCAATCCACGGTCACCGTAAATGCCAAATTTCAATCCTTTGGAGTGGATATAATCACCCAGTGCCTTCATGCCGGAGGGAAACCGGACCGGATCTGCCCTCAATTTTCCATCTGCATCGCGTGATGTGGCCATCCAGTTATCGTCAAGATTGAGATATATGTATCCGGCATCCTTCATTCCGGAAGTAACCATTGCATCCGCGATCTGCTTAATCTGTGTCTCATTGATATTTTCGTGAAAAATATTCCAACTGTTCCATCCCATTGGTGGAGTTTTGGCCAGACCGTTATTCAATGCGTCAGATAGAAAAAACTGACCGGTAGAAACAATTATCAGAGCGCTTAGAAAAAATAATCCTGCCTTTTTCATAACCATTTAAAAACCCTTTGTATCGGACTGCAGCAAAACCAAAATAGTAATAAATCCATTACGTATATAGCTTTAGCTGAAATCTGCATAACGTGTTCTTGTCTGTCTACCATATCATGTAGATATGATCTCCCCACCCTTGTTCATTCCTGAACTATGTTAATTAATATTTGTTCTGTTTTTCTGATCCTACGGAATCACTTTGTAAAGGCAAATTCATTCTTATTTAATCTAAGGTATAGCAAACTGAATTGTTATGAATTTAAAAATTTTCAATAAAAAAGTGTTCCGGAAACCGGAACAATTGAAGGATTATGTATTATATATTTATCAATTTACCCGGACGATTACACAATACGTGATTGGCAGTAATGTTATACACGACCCGACTCTGCAATTGTGCCTTATACTTGCCTGGAGATCTTGTTTCAATTGGCTCTATTCCGTAAACTTTTCCCGGTGGGTGTTGTCTGGGAAAACTTAATAGTTTATACTTCCAGGCCATAGTCCAGAAAATAAAGCATTTGACTATTACAATTGGGATCACAATAGTGGTAATGGCGACTGAATCTGTTTGGATCATTTTACATGTTATCATTTAAAAACTACAAGTTTGTTTTCGCCTTTCTGATTCATATAGCACAGTTTGATGTAATCCGGGGAATGTGTTCTGTATGAAACCCAGCATTCATCCAGTGCTCCTTCCCATTGGTATTGGCCGTCTGCATCAGATCCGATTCTAAGTGGAAGAAAGTTAACAACATTGCCGATATCAGCTATATTGCCTCCTGATGGTAGAGTGCTTACATCTTCTCCATCAATATAAACCCGACAGTTGTTACTATTGGATCTATCAATAACGGCTGCTGCATGATGCCAACCGGAATCAGTGATTTGTATATTTGAGGATAATACAAAAGACCCTTTATCACCCCACACACCTGTATCTGTTGCCATATATATCTGCAATGCCCCATTCTCATCAAGCTGAAAAAGCCATCCGTATCCGGAATTCGGCAAACCACCATTACTTTTTGAAATAATTGTTTGAATCTTGTTTACACCAGACATTTTAATCCATGCAGAAACTGTAAAATCGGACATTTCCGGATTACATACATTCCCCATATCGGTATAATCTCCAGACCCATTAAAAAACTGACCGAAACCGATATTGCCTTGAGTAAGAGACTGGTTTCCCTGTTTTAAACCATTATTTCCGTTAGCTGTGGCATCCATAACATTTTCTTTATTATCACCAAGGTGCCATACCGCTTGAAAACCTGTTGCAGTATCAAATACGGCAGCACCATCTGAATTGCCTGCATTGTCATCTCCCCAGTATATTGAAATAAACTGTGTACTGTCATTTCCATAAACAGTATCCACTTTTACCCATATATCTGCTTCACTGTTGTTATAATCCCACATTTCTATTTCGTATGGTATTGGAGTTCCGTTTGATTTCGTGAACCTTAGATCACTTCCGTTCTCATTTACCTGACTGAAATCAAAATTGTTTGCTCTCAAGCGTATGAGAACAGGGAAATCTGTAACTACACCGTCAATATTGGCTCCAATGGGAGAGGTATTAAGGAATATTTTCCTGGAGTATATTTGTCTGGAATCGACAATTACAGTTGTGGTTTGCGGCTTGACATTTATGTTTTCCGAAAGGTTCTGTGCCCCGTTTGGATGATAGTCATTATAATAAACATTGCGGATAGTTTGGGCCGGTACAGAATCAATTATTGCGTTCCCGTTTTCAATATAAGAATGGTAAATGGTACCCGGGATAAAAACATAACCGTTTTTGTCATCGGAACTGTCCGGGAGTATAATTTTGATACTGCCGGTTTTCTGAAGAGAAGCGTTTTCTACAAATGTTGATTCACTGTCTGTAATTTCTATATCCGGAACTATGGTTCTGGTTTGCATTGACTGATTGATCGCATGTAAAGTATAAAGTTTAATGTCTGATGATGGGATTACTATTGAATAATTACCATTGCTGTCGGTTGTATCGGCGCAGATGACA
>DATGNN010000068.1:0-3281 GCA_035306725.1 Chitinispirillaceae bacterium
ATAAAAGGGTAAGCCCGTATCATTTATACGGGCTTAGTTGTTTTTTTACAATAATATAAACCGGTAAGGAGTTTACCATGAATGATGTCATGAAATTATCAGTAGAAAGAGTTTTATGGCAAGACTACCGGGCATCCAATACTGGTATGGTCGTTTTTTATACCAGTGATCCTGTAGCGCAATTACCTATTCGTGAAATACCCGAAGAATTGCACTCAAATATTCTTCCTGAACCTAATTATGAAACCGGAACATATGGATTTTATGGATGCGGAAAAAGCAAGATCAGAAATGCTTTTGTTAAATCAAAAATCAGATATCTGCTTTTTATGACTAAATATGCAGGTACTGATTCTGAATTCAAAGACAAATTGCTAATCACAGGGTATTTCAGAATCAGCAGGACTGCGGACGTAAAAAAATTGCATATCAGGTATTGTTCAGATTATTCCTGCCTTGATGAGGACATATGTAATGCTCTGCGTGCAGATGAAAAACGATTTGTGTCGGTTGAAGATTCATTTGTTATTACAGATGAAATACTTAAATCATGGAACTATAAAGCACGTGTTACACGTCAGACAAGAGTGGTTCTGGATGAAGAGAAGACAATGCAAGTAGTTGAGTTTTTGAAAAGTAAAAATGACATTACTGATGATTACATTTCTGAAACAGAGCGTTTGCAGCCGCATGATTCAGATGAAGAAGATGAAGAGTAATTCCCAAGCATCAGTTCGGAAACAACATTGAATAACTGCTGTTTAGTGGTAAAAAGATAAAACCTGGTCAGAATAGGAAGTCGAGCACAGTGAAGATATACAAATGCCGCAAAAAAAAACCGACTAAAGGTAAACATCCTACCACTTGTAAGGTATTGGTTTTCTGATTTGAGGTATTATTGAAGGCCCTTTGAAAAGGGCCTTTCTTATTGAAATTGTTGTAAATGATTTGATCCGGATAGAATTATTCCTATTGTGAAACTTATGCTCTTATGTCAATTTCAATTATCATCTCGTGTAAACGATTCATGATCTATCATAATATATGGATTGTAATCAGAGAGTATATTAACGGTAAAAAAGGGAATGAAGTCTAATGAAATGTAAATATAGTTTTTTGATTCCCGGAAATATTGCTGTTGTCATCTTGCGAGAATGATTATTTAAGGCAGAATACACAACAGCTGATAACAATAGAAACAGCATTTATCCTTGTACGAACTGTTTTGACCATTATAAATTCGTCGGATCAGGATATTATTCTACTGATACCGGTATTATTAAACAAAATTTCATAACAGTCTATTCTTCAACTGTAAAAGAAATCTTAACGGTAGCCTGCCATTCTGTAACATGGTTTTGATCCAGTTTACCACGTATCTCATCAAGTTTAAACCATCGCAAATTTTTAAGGCTACGTGAAGTTCTGCTTACAGCATTTCTTACTGCATCTTCTATACTGGTGGATGATGTACCAGTAATTTCCACTGTTTTGTAAATATGTCCCGGCATATTCCTTCCCCTCTCTTCAAAATTCATTATTGTATATGTTTATCTGTTTTGATTACGAGTATAAATCATTGTAAAAAGTGTAAAAAGTGACAATGCGACAAAAAGATAAAAGAGAACCTGTGATATTATAGTTGATGATGTTACTGCTCCATAAAAACATGTGAAACCGCTGATCAGTGCTGCAACCATGAATACTATCAACCAGATAACCATTTTTAATCTGCTGCTCAAATAAAGAAATGGCTTTTGAAACCTTAATATTAACAAATCAAATTCTGTACCAGAAATTAGTGCAGATAAAATAAATAAATCGAGACTATCAGGGATCCGGACCTGAATTTGTGGGTTTAACCGGTGTGCGCACAATCCAAAAGAATCCCAAAATATTCTGATATCACGACTAATCAATAAACCTCTTGAAAAAAACGAATGCAGCTATTCTTCACGTATTGTACCACAATCAGTTACTAATAATTTTTATTCATCTATGCTTCTGCTGTAAAAGCCACCTTTGGTTAAACTGACAAGCTGCTTGTCAGTCTCATTTTCTTCGTCAACACTTTCCTGGAGAAGGTCTGCAATATATTTATACCCAAGTTCTCTTGCATATGTTCTTACAGAATTGTAACTATCAAGTTCATAATGCTCAATTTTTTGAATAACATTAATTAAAGCAGCATCTTTTATTGCAGGATTTCCTTCAAGTTTGACAATCCGGATGCATTCATTTATCAATCCTTCTATGCCTTCGCACCTTTGATGATTATAGTTAACTTCAAGTTTCCTGAAGACCTTTTTAAGGCGGGTTATTTGATTCTTTGTTGAGTTAAAATGCTGTTCAAATGTTTTTTTCAGGTCGTAGGTGTGAGACGCTTTAGCCAACTCGGGAAGAATATCATAAATCTGCTGTTCTGTACAATAAAGATCCTGAAGCTGATTTATTAAAAGATCGTGAAGAGTATCTAGTCGCATCAATTTTGCCCTCCTGAAAAAATACCGTTAAAAGGAATCGTATAAGGTAACCTTGTTTGGGAAGATATTGATGAAGAGGGGCAAAGATAATGCCAAAGATGATTAGTTTATCAATACTGATCAGTGTATGACTCCTGTTTCTCAATTTGAGAAAGATATGTCTCTTTGAAGATAAAGGAGTGAAGGCATTTGATACCAGGAAAAACTTTTCAATAACACTTCCGAATGTAACAAAATGTGCAAAATTTACTGAAAAGATGAATCTCAATTGAACAATCTTGTCAAGCTAAGTAGATGCTGGCATGATTGTTGCCAATTTTTCCACAAGCAGAGAACGTTTCTCCCTCGGTGTTTGAATTGTTCTAAAGAGGAAAAAAAATATGAGTAAACTTGTACTTATTACTGGTGGAGCAGGGTTTATAGGCTCTCATTTGGCAGATGAGCTACTGAGGCAAGGATATAGAGTTCGGGTTCTGGATAATCTTTGTGCACAGGTCCACGGCAAAAATATTGACAGACCACGATATCTTGACACTGAAATTGAATTCATAAAAGGTGATATCTGCAATGGTGATGATGTGAAAAAGGCGTTAAAAGGTGTTAGTGCTTTATACCATTTTGCAGCTGCGGTTGGCGTTGGCCAGAGTATGTATCAGATACAGAACTACACCAGAATCAATAATCTGGGTACTTCAATACTTCTGGAAAATCTTGCAGGAACTGGTATCGAAAAACTTATAGTCGCATCAAGTATGAGTGTGTATGGAGAAGGATTATACATTAATGAACGAAACGAAT
>DATGNN010000069.1:0-16709 GCA_035306725.1 Chitinispirillaceae bacterium
GATGGAAACTGAGCCGGTTGATGTTTTTGAGGATCAGCCATATTTTTATAATCTTCTAATTTGTGCCGGTTATAATTCATCTCCAGAGAGATTACTTTTGGATTGTAATGAAATCGAGCTTATGATGGGTAGAGACAACAAAAGAATGCTTGCACCACGGATTGCAGATATTGATATACTTTTATATGGTAATATGAGTATGAAAACTGAATCTCTTACTATTCCTCACCCGGCAATTCTCCGAAGGCGGTTTTGCATTGAAGGTTTGAATCAACTTGTACCGGACTGGGCTATTCCTGGAAAGGACAAAAAAATCAATCAGTTTCATAATAATATGAAGCCTGAGTTGAAAAATCAAAAAATCAGATTTTTGTAAAATTTAACACAGGATCAATTTGATGGCAGAAAATGACACCAGGCTCTCTTCACGAATAAACTACCTTTGTATTGAGGGTGTTATAGGTGCCGGTAAAACTTCATTGAGTTATCTGCTTGCAGAAAGATTTAATGCCAGAGTGATACTGGAGGAAGCTGAAGAGAATCCGTTTCTTTCAAAGTTTTATGCAGACCGTAGAATGTTCTCTTTTCAAACGCAATTATGGTTTCTGGTCTCACGATATAAACAGCTCTCTGTTATGATCGCGCAGCAGGATCTGTTTCACCAGGTAACTGTCAGTGATTATATGTTTGCAAAGGATAGAATATTTGCCAGTGTAAATCTTGAGGAAGATGAACTTGGTTTGTATAATAACATCGCAAGAGTGATGGAAACCTCAATACCTCAACCTGATCTGGTTGTATATCTTCAAACCTCTACAGATGTGCTGTTGAAACGGATAAAAAAAAGAGGACGTGTATATGAGCGTAATATAGATCTGGATTATCTGGAAATATTGAATCAGGCATATAATCATTTTTTTTTCCACTTTACAGCTGCTCCGCTCTTGATTATCAATACAAACGATCTGGATTTTATTAATAACAATGAAGACCGTGAAGAGGTAATTGAACAAATCGTATCTGCGAAAACAGGCACTACTTATTATCGTCCTATGAATTCGAAGGATAAGATTCTTGTTGAGGAACGCAAAAACGCAAAAGCGAACAGTGATAATAAATAATTTGGGAGATTGACGTGAAAATTGTTAAATCAGTGGCAGAGATGAAAAATCTTTCACTTACTTATCATAAATGTGGTCAGACTATCGGATTTGTTCCAACTATGGGAGCTTTGCATGAGGGACATCTTTCTTTATTGAAGATCGCCAGCCGGAATTCAGACATTACTGTAATGAGTATTTTTGTAAATCCGACACAGTTTGGTCCTCAGGAGGACTTTGAAAAATACCCCAGAGTTTTTGAACAGGATTGTGCGAAAGCACTTGATGTGGGATGTGATGTACTATTTGCTCCAACAGTTTCTCAAATGTATCCAGATGGTTTTTCTACTTATGTTTCTGTTGAGGGAATAACTTCGAAGTTATGTGGAATAAGCCGCCCGAACCATTTCAGAGGTGTTACAACGGTTGTTTTGAAAATCTTTAATATCGTAGAACCTCAGATCGCAGTATTTGGGCAGAAAGATGCACAGCAAGTGTTGGTGATAAAAAGGATGGTACGGGATTTGAACTGTCCTGTTAAAATTTTAACAGGGCCGATAATTCGTGAACCTGATGGTTTAGCAATAAGTTCAAGAAATAAATATTTGACCGATAAAGAGCGTAGTGAAGTACCGCAGATATTTGAGGGTTTGAAAAAGATTATGGAAAATTATGACAAAGGAGAAAAAAATGCAGGGGCCCTTAAAGAAATTTTGTTGAATAAATACCACAGCTTAAAACATATTAAAATGGAATATGCAGATATTGTGGATTTTGAAAATCTTAAGCCACTTGAAATTCTCAATACACCATCCCTTGTCGCTGTCGCATGTCGTACAACTGAAAGTAAAACCAGACTTATAGACAATATCGTATTAGGAGGTGTTCTGTGAGTAAAAACGCGAAAATTCCTATAGTTTACAATCTCTTTCCACGCCATATTCCTACGATTGACAAATGGTCTGATTCAATTGATCATATAAAAGAAATGGGTTTTAATTCCATATTCATTAATCCCTTTCATGAAACCGGTTTCTCCGGGAGTCTGTATGCAGTCAGGAATTATTATAAGTTAAACAGTCTGTTTTTAAAAAAGGGGAGTGATCCTGCTGATTTGTCCCCTTTGAAGAAGTTTGTTGCCAATTGTAAAAAGAGAAACATCCATCTTATTATGGATCTGGTAATTAATCATACGGCTGTTGATTCTGTGTTAACTGAAACTAATCCGCAATGGTTCATTTATGATGAATCAGGAAAATTAAAAAATCCTTTTGCAATAGATCCCGCTAATCCGGGCAATGTTACTGTATGGGGAGATCTTGCAATTATTGATAATGAGAACAGGGATGTTTGGGATTACTGGAATAATCTTGTCAAATTTTATCAGGAACTTGGAATTGAGGGATTCAGGTGTGATGCTGCTTATCAGGTACCGGCTTCACTTTGGGATATGCTGATTTCATCGGCTAAAAAAAGAAATGATAATGCCTGTTTTTATGCTGAAACATTGGGGTGTCAGATTGACCAGATTGAAGCTTTGGCAAATGCCGGATTTGATTATCTTTTCAATTCGTCTAAGTGGTGGAATTTCGATCAACCATGGGCACTTGATCAGCATGCTGGAAATAAACGGATTGCACCTTCAATCTCTTTTCCCGAATCGCATGATACGGAACGTCTCGCCAGTTTACATCCCCATTCCATTGAAGTGCAAAAACAAAGGTATGCTTTTGCTGCTCTGTTTTCTGAAGGTATAATGATACCGATGGGATATGAATATGGCGCTAAAACAAGAATGGATGTAGTTAATGGTACACCTGATGATTTAGATGAGCCGCAGTATGATCTTTCTTTGTGGATAAAACAGGTAAATGATTTCAAAATTCAAATTGCGGTTTTAGGTGAGGAAGGAAATTGGCGGCCTTTATGTGAATATGGATTACCATATCTTTTTCTCGAGAAAACGTCGAATAAAGGCAAACGGCCTGTTTATGTCTGTATTAATAAAAACCTGACAGGAGATACTGTGATTGAGGAATGGATGATTCCATCCGAAATAAAACAGTGTTCAAAAGCATTTTCCATGCTTGAATCGGATATACATGAAGAAGAAATGCCTGAGGCATTTTCTCTTGATCCTGCTGATCTGGTTTTATTTATGTGAACAGGTTTGCGCATCTCTGGACTAATGAAATGTAGATATGGAAAAACCATTCATAATGCAAGATACTGAGAATGAAATGTTCTTTAAAACCTGTTTTTGTTTTGCCTGAGAAAATTGGTTGGGACAAATGACCGGTGCTGGTTTTTGAAGGGATTAATGAATGAACAGGGCGTTGTTTTTGGACAGAGATGGAGTAATAAACAAGGATGTTTCTTATCCTCACAAACCAGAACAGATTGTATTTGTTGAAGGGATTTTTGACATCTGCAAAAAAGCAGCAGACAGGGGATATTTGCTTGTAGTAATAACAAATCAGGCTGGAATTGCTAAAGGATATTTTTCAGAAACTGATGTAGAAAACCTTCATAAATGGATGGGGTACAAATTTAAGGAACATGGTTTAAAAATATCAGCCTTTTATTTCTGCCCATTTCACACTGAGGGTGTTGTAGAAAAATACAGAAAAAAATCCAATTGTCGAAAGCCATCACCCGGAATGTTTATAAAGGCTGCTCAGGATTTAAATATTGATTTGAAACGATCTCTGATGGTGGGTGATAAAATGTCAGACCGTATAAATCTACCAGAACTAAAATGTATTATAATAAAAAGTCGTTATACTGACAAGAATTATGATGTTGAAACATTGTCTGATATAGAAAAGTTTTTATAGTTTTTTGGCAGCATTTCCTTTGTTACTTCAAAAAATGTTGCAGAATATTTTGATATGGAAAAAGAAATCTTCTGTTAATCGATATCCAAATGATAGTGTTGTTATTAACAGTATCGGCATATTCGGACTATACATAATAAACCACCTGTGAAATTTGTGCGTGTGCTTGATTACTGTTGATGTGACATGGCTTTTTGTATCCCGAAAAGCATTTTGTGCAGTATTGTTCGGGTAGTTTCTGTTTTGAGCGGATGTAAGCGTTTGCTTTAAGTTAATTATTCGTTTCTATTCAGGAAAAGGGAATCTTTTCAAAAGAAAAAAACAATAAAAACATAAGCAGTGCGAAAAAAAATATTATCAAAATGGAGACAATTATATGATGATGAAAGTGAGGATTGGCAATTGGTGCGCAAAAAAGGTTTCATGCTCTGTGAATGTCACTTTCTTATCCAATATCCGCGAAAAAGATTCTCATAAAAGAATCATTACCATATAGATTTTTATCAGATTATGTTTACAGGGAGGACGAGTCGTGCAAAAGAAACTGGATAAAGCAGCAATCAGAACAGTTTTCGGTAATGTCTGGTTTTATGTTTTATTGTTATTTTTATTAACAATAATCGTTTTTGGACAGTTTATATTTTCGGACAAAATGCTTTTTGCCTCAGACCAGATTAATTCATTTGATTCAAGAGTTTTTTTAAAGACTTCAATTGAAAAATTTAAACAGTTTCCCTTCTGGTTTAGTTCCCGTTTAGGAGGCATGCCCTCTATTGATGCAATGTTTGGGGATGCTTTATATCCTCCCTCATTACTCATAAATCAATTTTTTTCGATACCACGTGCGATTGGCATGAAGATGGTTGCGCATGTGTTTATGGCTGGAGTATTCTTTTTTCTTTTATTGAGAAAAGGGTTTGGAATGTCACCTTTTATCTCATTTATTGGTGGCTGTTTTTATATGTTCAATCCGCAGTTTATTTCACATGTTTATCCTGGTCATGATGGAAAGATGTTTGTAATTGCATGGCTTCCATTTATTATCTGGCGGCTGAAAATCCTTATGGATTTACCCAATTTATTGAATGTCACACTGGTGAGTTTCGCAGTAGGTATGATCATTTTAACATCACATATTCAGATGACCTATTTTGTGTTATGGGGAATGTTTTTTTATTGGGTGTTATCTGTAGTACTGGCATTTTATCAGCAGAAGGACAGAAAAAAAGCGATTAATATTTCCATCGCATTCTGGTTATCAGTGTTTACAGGTTTAGCTGTCGGGTTGATTCAGTTTCTCCCGTCATTTATGTATGTCAGAAATGCATATTCTGTCAGAGGGGTAGAAAAGGGATTCGAATTTGCTACTTCGTGGTCTTTACACTGGCCAGAGGTGTTTTCTTTATGGATACCTGAATTTGTAAACTCACTTGATTATTATTGGGGTCAGAACGCCTTTAAACTGAATACTGAATACGCTGGGGGGATTGCTTTACTATTGGCTGTGTTCGCAATTGTTTCACGTCCAAAACCATGGCGATTTTTTTGGGGCGCTTTCTCAATTTTTGCTTTATCATATTCATTGGGAGCACACACTCCGATTTTTCACATAGCTTATTACATAATACCTGGTGTAAATAAATTCAGGGCTGCCAGTATGTTAATGTTCTGGTTTTCATTTGGAGTAGTAATTCTGGCAGTATTGTTTTTAAAAGATATTGTGAGTGGAAAATTCTCGAACATGTCTGAAAAGGTTCAAAAAAAATGGACTAAAGGAATTTACATAGCACTTGGATGCTGTTTTCTGGTTACAATTTTATTTTCCATGAAGGGGTTTGTTGAGGCAATTTTTCAGTCTGTACTTATGCAAGCCGGTAAAAACAGGGCATTTGAAGCAAATTTTTCAAAAAATTTTGTGCCATTTCTTTGGTTGTGGTTGTTGTTTTGTTCTTCAGTATTATTTTTGCTTCTTGGAGTCATAAAAAATAAAGTTCGGCCGCAATTATTTGTTACTGTGGTTTTCATTTTGGGAATGATAGATATAATCAGGGTTGATCTGTTTCAGAATAACAGAGTAAATAACGAAAGTGGGTATATAAAAGTTATTAATCCGTCTCCTTATTTCAGCAGTGATCCTGTACTTACAAAGCTCAGTGAAGAAATGAATGAAGCTCCGTTTAGATGCTTTTCACTCCCCGGGTCATTACCGAAAAATGGTGCTGGCATTCATAAACTTGAAGGTATTGACGGGTTTCATGATAACGAACTTAAATGGTACAATGAGTTCAGAGGTGGGAATCAAAGCAGCAATTATCTTAATTCATTGATAGATTTTGATGTAAACAGACAACCATTTTTAAGACCCGAGAGATTGTCTGAAGGGAATGTATTTCTCGATATTGCTAATGTAAAATATTTGCTGGTACGATCCGGAAGCGGATTACAGGCAATAGAGAACAAAAATGCCCTCGGGAGAATCTCATTTGTATCTGATTATGTAGTTTCAGATACACTGAATGCAATTGATGTACTTTCGAAAAGTGATCATGATTACCGTAATACTATCTTGTTGTATGAAGAACCGGAAAACTTTAAAAAAGTGGACAAACCACTTGTCGGCAAAGAATTTTCTGTAAGTTGGGAAAAATACACTCCTAATTACAGAAAAGTTAAAGTAAACATACCATCAAATGGATTCTTGCGAATAGCTGAAGCTTATTATCCAGGTTGGAGAGTGAAAATTAATGGAGAAGATGTTTCAGTTTATCAGGCTGATGTTGCATGGATGGGTGTAGAAGTTTCTCCCGGTGAACATGTTGTAGAAATGAGTATTAAGTCGATATGCTTTGATAAATCATTATGGGTATCGGGTACTCTAATTTTATTGATTGGTATATATTGGACTGGAATCAGATTAATTGCATTAAAACGTAAACACACTGAACCGGGAACCAGAACAGATAAAACTTTATCAAAATAGAAATCATGTTTGGTATGATGCGTTTAGCAATACCGGCTGATAATCTTAACAGTACTTGTTTGGAATAACAGGTACTGTTTATACAAGCAGAGGGGTTTTGTTTTTATTGGCTCTTTTGGGGGTATTGGACCTCTCGACTTCTTAAGTCAAGAGTATGTGTTCAGTGTCTGTCTTAATTTTTTAGATCAGCCGTTACTCTTTCGCGGCTCTTTTTTTTAACAATTCCATGTAGCACCGGAATCGCACCGGTCAGCTTGATAAAGATGGGGAGATTGCTAATAATAATATAAATACCCAGTTCTTCATTAGATAAACCGATATGTTTAAACATAAGTGCAACCAGAGCTTCTCTTACCCCTATCCCGTTTGGGGTGAAAGGTTGCAACATGCTCACCAGTTCTATAAGTGGAATAAAGGCCATGCATTCAGCTATATATTTTGTGCCGGTTATACCATGCATAATAAAGACAATTCCGATAAGTAAAATTAATTCCATTAGTGATGTTAATGCTAATACAAGTGAAAGTTCCTTAATTTTGGTTCGATATTGATAAATTCCTTCTTTTAAATTTCCCAACCAGTTTATAATTTTGTTGTGTTTAAACGAATGTAAAAGTTTGTCGACAGGGTGGGTGAAACGTTTTGTGAAAGATATAGTTATAAGAACGGTAATAAGGATAAAGAGCAGTATTAAAACTTGTGTAACAAAATCAGGTAAACCGGATTTGGAGATAATTAACAAACCTGAAAAAGAAATAATGAAAGAGATAATTGCGGTTGTGATTTTACATATCCATGCTGCACTCCAGCTTATTATTGAACCTGTTTCTTTTGTAACAAACAGGGTTCTGACTACTTCCTGAGCGGAGCCATTTGGAAGCACGAGAGAATAAAAATGAGAGCTGAAATGATATGATATTGATCGCAAAAAAGAAAGTTTTTTACTAAATGCATGAAGAAGTACCCACCAGCGTGTACCTTGCAGAAAGGTTACAATAAGATTTGCAGTCAAAAATACGGGAATAGTCCACCATTCGACTTTTTTAATTGCAGGAAGAAACTCTGAAATTTCTATCTGTTTAAAAATCCAGATAAATGGAATAATCAGGGCTGCAATTCTAAGTAGCTGGAGAGCAAATTTTTTATATCGATAAATCATAGTATATTTCATCTAAAATACGTTCAGATTACTGTTTTCGAAATATTAAAAAAATTATTTTGGTCTTAATGGAATATGAAAATAATTCAATGGTATCAGACGCATTCTTTTTTGCATCAAAAAAACCATCAGATAACGTTAAAAAAAACAGGAGGCAGCATGTTAGAAATGTTCAAAAAAACTCTATATGCGACAGTCGGATTGGCTGTAATGACCAGAGAAAAAGTAGAGGAATTTGGAGAAAAAATCTCGGGGGAAATGAAAATGTCTGAAACAGAAGGCAGGACATTCATAGATGAACTGGTAAAGAGATCTGAGGAAACAAAAGAAGCTATGGATAAGATGATTTCTGAGCGTATTGAAGCCATTTTGAAAAAAGTGGATATACCTTCACGCAAAGAGTTTACAGATCTGGATATAAGAGTAAGGAAACTGGAAACAGCGGAAAAAAAGTGAAGGGAAC
This sequence comes from Chitinispirillaceae bacterium, assembly GCA_035306725.1. Lineage (GTDB taxonomy): Bacteria > Fibrobacterota > Chitinivibrionia > Chitinivibrionales > Chitinispirillaceae > JAAYEB01. Next base: position 8,540 of record DATGNN010000069.1, read on the forward strand.
AGGGTACATAAAGAAAAGTTATTATCGCCATATTAGCAGATATGGTGAGATAATTTCTGTTCTGGTAAAATACGGATTCGGTGATCTGCTCTCAAGGATCAATCTTGAGAAATATTTGAGTTTTGGAAATAAAGTTTTTAAAATACGTCGAAAAAAAAAGATTGAAGAGATATCGCGCTGGGACAGAATTCGTTTTGCAATTGAAGAATTGGGACCGGCATTTATAAAACTTGGTCAATTTGCCAGTAACAGACCAGATATTTTACCAGCTGGTTTAATAGAATCTCTGGAAAGACTTCAGGATTCCGTTATTCCATTTTCTGGTGATGAAGCGGTTGGGATTATTGAAAAGGAGTTTGGTTTACCAGTTGAAAAATTATTTTACAGATTTAGTATAGAACCATTTGCATCTGCTTCAATTGCACAGGTTCATCGTGCTGAATTAATGAATGGTAAGGAGGTTGCAGTAAAGGTTCAGCGACCTCGCATAGAGTCAATCATTGCTATTGATCTTGAAATAATGTACCATCTTGCTTCTCTTATTGAAAAGCATATCCACGCTGCAGAAATATATAACTTAACTCAATTGGTTGAAGAGTTTGCCGGTGCAGTTCAGAAAGAACTTGATTTTACGATTGAGGCACTGCATATAGAGCACTTTATAAATAATTTCAGGGATGATAAAACGGTTTTTATTCCTGAAGTGTATCATAACTATAGCAGCAGGAAAGTGATAACGACTGATTTTGTAAAAGGAATTAAGGTTAGTAATGTTAAAGGGTTACTTGAAGCAGGGCTTAATCCCAAAGTGGTTGCCTCCAGAGGTGCTGACATTATTCTAAAACAGATTTTTTTCTTCGGCTTTTTCCATGCAGATCCTCACCCGGGTAACATTCTGGTTAAAGAGGGTAACATTATCTGTTTTCTCGATCTGGGAATGACAGGTATTATTACGCCAACTTCACGGGAAAAGCTTAGTTTGATAATTTTAGGAATTGTAGAAAATGACCCGCGTAAAATTGTCAAGGTACTTTATACCATGTCTGATATCCAGAAAGAGAACAGGGAAGATCTTGAGTATGAAATTGCTGAACTGATTCAGGAATACAGTTCACGGTCTCTGGGAAAGATCAACATTGGTGAAGTCCTTCACAGGCTTTCCAGAATACTGTCTGTGCATCAGTTAAGGGTAATTCCGGGTTTTTATCTGCTTGTCAAAGCAATGGTAACAATTGAGGGGATTGGTTACAGATTAGATCCTCAATTTGACTTTATGGTACATTTAAAACCATTTGCTTCGCGTTTGATACGTGAACAGCTTAGTCCGATTCATCTGGTGGATCTGGGGTACGGTTCACTTATTGATTTATTTTATTTTGTAAGGGATTTTCCTTCAGAAGCAATGGATGTTTTTCAACTTGCTAAATCCGGCAAAATGAAATTTGTGTTTGAGCATCAGGGGTTGGAACCTGTTATGAGAAGATTCGATAAATTTGTCAATAAAATTGTTTTTGGTCTGGTATTAGCATCACTTATAATTGGTTCATCTATTGTTGTTTTATCAGATATGCCACCCAGATTATACGGGTTGCCGGTGATTGGTATAGTAGGTTTTATAACAGCAGCTATTATGGGTTTCTGGCTTCTTATATCTATTCTTCATCACGAAAGGATGTAAGTTTTTGCATAAACTGTAAAAACTCTTTGGACATACAGATACATTCTTCTATTTTGACTCTTTAAAAAGTATATCCAAAAAACGGATCGTACAAATCTGGAGTATACTATAATTTTTAATTTTTTTATAACACTTCATAGAAGCATTTTTGATCCGGCTTTTTATAGAATCGTAACGATTCTTCCCAAAAAAAGAGTCGTTTTTTATCTAATTGAGCTGCTTTTATTTACAAGTCTTTTGTCTGGATTAGCTCAAACATTATATATTACACATTCCCAAAGAGGAATATCTGGTTATCTTGAAGCTGCATTATCGGGTATTGAAATTAAAAACGGAGTGCTTCATTCAGAAAAAAAACTTCCATATGCTATCCCTTCATATGTAGTTACACCATTGTTAAACTCCTTGTTTGGGGTACCGGTTATTTTTAATGAAAATATTGATTCAGTTTTAATTATAGATACAACCAGATTCCAGGAGCACAAGTATAAAATACCAGTCATAATTGTTAAATCCGATCATGTCAGATTTATTTTAAACAAACGAACTGATGTTAGCATTCCATACAGGAATCTGCTTTTAAATAAGGACAATCTGGTTTTTAATGCAGGTAATATAAGAGATTTCCTTTTAGCTAATTTTGTTAGTATTTTTATGTGTTGCTTATTGTTCAATAGTTTTCAGAATCTTTTTTTAATACTGTTCAGTATATTTTTTTTGGCAATAGCAGCATTTATTTTCAGAATTGAGAGGGAACGGAGATACTTGGATTATTTCAAGATTGCTTGTTTTGCAGTATCTCCTATATGTGTAGGGATTGTATTGATTTCATTATCTGGAGTTAAAATAGCATGGATATGGCATATTCTAATATTTTTTTCTACTATAGTAATGTTTAGAGCTATTGTTGCATCGGGCACCAATAATACCACCAAGAGAGAGTCAGAGGACAACTTATGATATTGAGTATTGAACAGAAAAAAGGTGATCCGCCTTATTTATATGGAAAGATTACAGTTTATGCGAAAATTGATATAGATCCATCAGAACTCATTTCAGTTAAACATCCTGTTGCTTCAATGGTTCATAACAATCTTCTTGTTGCTCAGGGGAATTTTAAAGATCAAAGCAGTTTACGGGATTTTCTCAAATCCGAAATGGGTGTTTCCATGGAAGAGGGGTTGGAAGAAGGACTGGCAGACTTACTTGAAAAAATGGATGGATTAGAAGGCGCTTTGGACCCTCAGAAACTGAAAGATCGACTTGAAAACTTGAGTGAATTTGAAGAATTTATTCCTACACCAGCTAAAATCGTTCCCTTCCACACTGAAGAGGAAATTTTGAGTCAGGAGGGAGATGTCTATTATACAGGAGTTTTTAAAAATATTGGCAATGCAGTACTAAGTGTTAATGCGATTCCTATTCTGTATCAGGCTCGATTTAAAGAACAGGAAATTCAGAAAGTGCGAAATGAAATTGAGTTATTGATTTCACAAATTGAACGAAATGAAACTGTAGTAGATACATTTGTAACTCCTGGTATTGATATCGAAGAAAAACTGGTTAGAAATTTTATCCCGAACATGCTTTACTCGCGTATGGAACCGAAATCATTTCAAAAAACTACACAACAGTTTCGTTCTTTTATGAGTGGTTACAAATTTATGGATGATGTAGATTCGATTATAGCTATTATCAGCAATAATCATGAAATGTCTTCAGATGATTATAAACTATTGGAATTATATGCAAAAAAAATTGCATCTGTTAAAAATGAAGATTTTGGTGCTGCTGAAAATTACAATCGTGAGATTCAAAAACATAAAAAACAGTAATTCCGGATTTTTGGTTAATATGGTATATTTTTCTATATTATCGGTATTATTTACAAGAATTACTTTCTAAGTATTGTGATAAAAAATCCTAACGATATTGTCGATTATCTGGTAACAGATTTCCTTGATGTGTTGAAGGAAGATCTTATCAGTGTTGTAATGCATGGGTGTGCTGTTTCACATGAGTTTGTTCCTGGAAAATCCATAATTTCTATCGCGGTGATAATATCTGATTTGTCTGTTGAGAAAGTTCAAAAATGTGTCCCTGTGCAGACATACTGGGAAAAAAAAGGTGTTATTGTATCTTTTTATTTTACACCTGAGTTATTGAGAAAGTTACAAGATACTCATCCTGTTGAGCTGTTAAACATTAAAAATCGCTATAGGGTGTTATATGGTGACGATCTATTCAGCAAAATGGAATTACAGAAAAAATTTCTTATTTTGCAGTGTGATCGGGAACTTAAATCTGTTTCGATGAGTTTAAGATCTGATTTTGTCAACATATTTAGAAAAGAAAAAAAAATAAAATCTGTATTAATGACCCTGTTTCCCCGATTGCTACCTCTTTTTTGTGCTATCCTTATTACAGTGGACCGGAAAATGTGCAGAAGTGAATCAGAAATTATTTCTGGTATTGAAGATCTATGTGGTTTGGGGATTTCTGCATTATCAGATCTATTTTATGATAATCAAAGGTTTAAAAACCAGAACTTTAATTTGCTAATTCGTTTTATTGAAGCAATAGATAAAATTGAATATTTCGTTAATCAAATCAGAGAAAATCAGACAGAAAGTTAGTGAACAAATAAATTATGCATCATGATGTGTTACTTCTATCTCGTATTATCGAATACATTCCTGTTGGTATTGTTGTGATTAAATCCGACAGCACTGTTTATTATGCTAACCTTTTGGCAGAACAGTTGTTTAATTGTGCCAGAAATCAACTCTATGGGAAAACTCTTGAGCATTGTGTCTCCGGCTTTAACATTCATCTATCGTGGGGAGATATCCTTGACAGAATTTTTAAAGGAGAGCTTAATGAAGTAAGTGTAATTCTGGAACCTGTAGACAGGGACGTATTGATATGTAAACTGGGCGTTTTTTATGTGGGAGGTGATGAAAACCAACAGAATACCACAATCGCCCTAATGTTCAGAGATATTACTCAAGAAGAGCATATTGCTGAACAGATTGAGAAAAAAAATCTGGAAATGGCTAAAATGAACTCTGAGCTTATCCGTTCCAATGCAGAGTTAAAAAAAGTTTCAGAAATGAAATCAAATTTCCTCAGTATTGCTTCTCATGAACTAAAAACGCCGCTTACCTCAATTAAGGGCTACTCTGATATTATTATTGATAATATGAAGGATAAAATTGACAGTGGCGTATACAGAATGATAGAGAGTATAAACAGGGCTGCTGATCGTCTTCATAAAGTTGTGAACAGCATTCTGGATGTAACACGAATTGAACAAAAGAGATTGAGACTTAAACCGGAAATGCTCGATCTAAAATCTGTGGCAATGGATTGTCTGGATGAACTTTCACAGTTTTATATAAAACGAGGAATAAAATTCCGTTGTGATTTCAATGATAATATGCCACTGTTTTATGGTGATAAAATGAGAATGCAGCAGATGTTTACAAATCTGTTCAGTAACGCAATAAAATATTCACCGGATAATTCTTTTATTGATGTAGTACTTTTTCCGGAAAATGAGGACAGAATACATCTGGTTGTTAAAGATTATGGAATCGGTATTGATAAAAGTGAACAGAAAAATATCTTTGATGCTTTTTATGAAATCGGAAGTGCTTATCGTCACAGTACTGATTATACAAAATTTATGGGTGGGGGAAGCGGACTCGGCTTATCAATTGTTAAAGGCGTGATAGAACGGCATGGCGGGCGTATATGGGTCGAAAGTGATGGCGCCAAGGAAAATGAGTTTACAGGGAGTGAATTCCATGTTGTATTGCCAGTGCAGTCTGAAATCAGTTGGGATGATGACGAAACCAAGGCATTGATAATTGAAAGAGTGGAAGATAACGAAATAATGGATACCAATGAACAGACTGATTTAAAACCAACTATTTTATTTATTGATAGTGATAAGGAGGCTATCGAAATTGCACGTATGGTTCTGGAAATCGCTTTTGACATTATTGTAGCAGAAACCGGAGAAACCGGTTTGACCCTTGCATTTGAACATAAACCATCTGTAATACTTATGGATTCATATTTGCCCGGTTTGGATGGATACAGAATCTGCCGGATCTTAAGATCTCAGGAAGAAACCCGTGATGTACCGATTGCATTCTTTTCGGCTGGTACTCAAAATGATGAAATACAAAAATGTTTTGCAAGTGGTGCTGATGATTTTATTGTTAAACCATTCAGTGGCAGAGAACTGGTTGACAAAATCTGGCGGCTTTTAATGAAGAAAAAAGAGGAAGAAACCTTTAAATAACATGGACTATTATTATACGATTAGTGTCTCTCTTTCGTGGAGGATCGAAACACAACACAGGGCCATTGTGGTGAACTCTGCAGCAGTTGCCCGTGTGTGGCAAGGTGATACGGAATATCCTCCGCGGTAAGCTTAAATGTTTAAACAATTATTATAAAGCTAAACTATTACTACTGCTGCCTGAAAACCGGGTGGTATTATTAGTCGACTTCAAGTCAAGAATGTATTCTCAGTTAAATTATCCTGAACAAACTTGATAATTGTATTTTGATGAAAAATTTAATGATACCTGTTTAACAACCAATTTGAGTGTTTAAAAATAAAAACGGGAAAAGAAAACTCTTTTCCCGTTTTTATTAAAATTCGCTTAACTGTAGATTTACTTAACCTGTCGTTCGATTGTTTCTTTATCTACATTCTCTCTTAATGCATCTTTAAATGATCGGTCCAGGTTAATTGGATCTGCATTAGGATCATCAGTATCCATAATATAAACAGGAGTTGGATTATCCAGGTAACCAACAACTTCAGCGTTATCAAAGACAAAGGTTTTGCTTTTACCGGTAGCAACAACGAGACGTTTCTCTATCCATCCATTATCTCCTGAAGGTCCTTCTACCTTATAAAAACGGCCTTTTTCGTCTTTAACTATGAGCCTGTCTTTTGTTCCTACAGTAAAAATTGGTTCTTCATATACTTCACGTGTCTGATTCTTATAAACTCCCACATTATCTTTATTTGGAGTAACATATTTTTGCGCATGAGCGGTTGAAAAAATTGCTACTGTGAATATTATTAATAATGGCAACGTATTTAAACGCATAAATCGACTCCTTTTCATTTCTTTACCCCTTTGAGGGATTGTGTTCTTCCCTTAAGTATAATAAATTCTGCTTTTGAAAGCAATTATAATTATAATATAAAAAAAACTTCACTAACATTGGTAACTATTTTTAAAAAAAAGTTTTATTTATAACAAAAATCCATATCTTTTGCTGCCTTAGTTTCATCAAGACGCCCTACTGGAGTTGTAACAGGTGCTTTTTTAAGACCCTGTGGGTTTTTAGCCGCTTCATTTGAGATTTCAATCATTGCAGAAATAAATTGATCAAGAGTTTCTTTGCTTTCTGTTTCAGTAGGTTCTATCATTAATGCTTCCTTTACGATAAGCGGAAAATAGATAGTTGGGGGATGGAACCCCTTATCAATCAAAGCTTTGGCAATATCTATCGCATGTATGCCATTTTCAAGCTGCTTTTTAGCACTGAAAACGGCTTCGTGCATACAAATATGATTATAAGGAAGGTCATAATAACCTTTGAGCGAATTCATGATATAATTTGCGTTCAGAACTGCATTCTCACTTGCTTCACTTAACCCGGCAGCTCCCTGGATAAGTATATAAACATAAGCTTTAAGACAAACTGAAAAATTACCGTAAAAAGGTGCGATATATCCTATGGAATCCTTGTAATTATAATCCAGTCTGTATATACCATCATCACCTTTCTTAATACGAGATATCGGCAAAAACTGTTCCAAATGTTTTTTGACACCTACGGGACCTGATCCCGGACCACCGCCACCATGGGGGGTTGCAAAAGTTTTGTGAAGATTTAAATGCATAACATCAAAATTAGCATCACCAGGTCTGAATTTACCCATTATAGCATTGAGATTTGCACCGTCATAATAAAGCATTGCATCATATTTATGAGCAAGTGAGGCAATTTTTTCTATTTCCGGATTAAATAAGCCCAATGTATTAGGATTTGTCATCATTATGGCAGCTGTTTTTTCATTGATCAGGGATTCAAGTGAACTGATATCCAACATACCTCTTTCATTTGTCGGTATTGACTTCACTGAATAACCTGCAATGGACGCACTGGAGGGGTTTGTTCCATGTGATTCATCCGGAATAAGAACTTCTGTTTTTTTATTGCACTTATGCTTATGGTATGCTGCGATTAACATCATACCCGTAAGTTCGCCATGTGCTCCTGCCATAGGCTGAAGAGTAAAAGCATCCATAGCGCAGATTTCACACAACAGCAGTTCGAGATCATGCAAGACCCCAAGTGCGCCCTGGGTGTATAATTCACCTTTATTTTGCTGTGCAAGTAGTGGGTGTATTGAAGAAAAGCCATCCAGTGCCGCAATTTTTTCTGTTATTTTGG
>DATGNN010000070.1:0-2855 GCA_035306725.1 Chitinispirillaceae bacterium
GCGATTTTTTCCAGATGTCGATGCAGAAGTTTTGATCTCATATTTTTAAACTGAAGTGTGAAATCATTTCCACCTTCTTCAAAATATTCCTCAGCAACAATTTCTGCATTGCGTTTATTTATTTCATCTTTGAAACTTTTGGCCAAAACCATTCCATACTGAGTATTTGGTGCCATAATAGCAAATTCTTTTATATTAAGATATTCAATTGCGTACCTTGCGATTTTACGTCCCAGAACCCCCATGGTGAGGTTCATTTGAAACAGATTATCCCCCAACTCAGCAATTCCATCATCGGTAGCTGTTGGAAAAATCATGACAGTCTGCTTTCCCATAAGCATTGATGCAGTTATTGCGGCGGTGTGACTGAGTATCGGCCCGATAATAACCGGAACCCTGTGCTCTTCAACAAGTTCTCTTGTACGCCGTGCAGTTTCTATCATATCACCTTTGGTGTCCAGAACAATTCCTTTTACGGTAGAAGAAACGCCTGATGAATTATACTGATTTATGGCAAGCTGTATACCCTGAACAATCCTTTTTCCTATCTCCGAGTCATATCCGGATAACGGAGCGAGTATTCCAATCTGGAGAGTATTTCTTCCTTTTTCTCTTGAAATGGAAGAGATATTCTGCACAGCAGAACCATATTTTGAACGCACGAAAGTTTTCTGAAACAGCTCCGCATAATTCTGTGCTTTTACAAACTGCCCTATTTCAAAAAGTTTTTGAATCTCATAATATGAGACAATTTCAAGAAGTTTATAATGAAGTGGATACGATTTTATTGCCTCAATCTCTTCATGAGTAATTCTTTCACATATTTTCTCTGTATTGAGTACAGTTAACGAATCCAGTTCCCTGGATACTCCAGCATCAAGACCTTTTGAAAATGACAGAATTGCATGGGGGTACTTCTCCTCTTTTGCGAATGCAACACCTTCAAGATACCACAACCGGGGAAGAAAACTGGATTGAGGGAATTTTTGATTATACATTGAAATCAGACTGTGAACTGACTCATAACGCCCTTTTCGAATAAGTGCTTCTGTAATAAGCGGTACCAGCTTTTCCGATTCAGGATTCCTGCCATGTTTCCGCAGATAATCCCTTATAATAATTATGGTAGAATCATAATTACCGGCTTTATAATGATCAACTGCTCTTGTAAATGTTTGGGTATCAGCATAAATTAAAAAAGGTATAAACAGTAAGAATGATAATGTCAGTACCAGATTGCGAATGTTTTTTCTCATAAAAGATATTACTCCAGAAAATATCTGCCAAACTCGGTAGTATCAGTAGATGAAATATTCTTGCGTAGTTTATCCGTTTCAGAAGAGTTCTCAGCGCTGCTCTTTTCCAAAACCGCATCATTAACAAATATTGGCGTATCACACCTCAAAGCCATTGCAAGCGCATCACAGGGACGACAATCAATAAATATCATGGTATTGTTGTCAGTTATCTGAAGACGAGCCTGAAGGCTTTGATCTATTATATCATAAATGACAGCCCTGGTCAGCACACCGCCTAATTGCTCCATGATAATTTTTGTCAAATCTATCGTAAGCGGTTTCTCCGGAGTTACTTTAAGAGACTCTATTGCAATTGCACTTGCCTCCAGTGGACCTATTGGTACCGGCAAGGTCCGGTCTCCACTGGTCTCTTTCAAAATTATTACTGGAGAATTGCGGGCTGGATCTACCGCAAATGAAAAAACTTCTACCTGAATTAACATGAACACTCCTGAATGGAGAAAAAAACTTACACTTTCAAAAATACACTAGATCAATTGAATTTTCCAGAATTAGACACTTTCTTTCAATAAGCAGTCCGTTAAATGTATTTAAAAGCTTTCTGAATCAAATGCTTATTATACTCTTTATAGGCCGAAAATAACATCCTTTTATCCTTTGCCGAAAGATATTCAGTTTTTTCGCCACCCCTGATTTTTTTCACAGTACTTAACACAGGTATTAATTGATGATACTTAACACCATTTTTTTTATTCATCGTATGAAGAACAGGCATCAATATAACATCCCCGATTCTTGTAACCTTTTTGTTATCGTTGTCAAAGCCCGTTTTTATCCGAATTTCAGCGACTTCACTCACTTTCTGCATTGTGAATTTTAACCCCCAGGATGTAATATTCCCAAGTGAATAAAGTATAACAGCTTCCCGGTTATCTGAAGTTCTGTAACGCTCAGACATGTTGATAATATGAGGATGATGGCCAATTATTAAATCTATTCCACATTCACACAAATCATGAGCACGCCTTACTATGCGTTCTGGTGGATAATACTCGAATTCTACACCCCAATGATTGCTGGCAATAATAATATCTGCGCCCTGCTTTTTTGCAATGGCAACATGATTGTAAATCATTGAGGGATCATAGTCATCATCTTTGAGTGCATTAAACCGTACCAGATTCGTTCCATGCTCAAAACCAGGTTCAAGTAAAATACCGTTAGTTGAAAAAGTATACGAAAGTACGGCAATTTTTAAACCATTGCAATCAAATATTGGAAATTTCTCAGATTCTTCTTCAGTTCTGTTTGCTCCAACAAAACGGATATTCATTTTATCCAGAAAATCGCATGTAGAAACTATACCCGCAGACAGACTGTCATTTATATGATTATTTGCCAGAAATACACAATCAAATCGACCAAACCTTTTATCGCCCAGAAGCGGTGCCGCATAAGATTCTGGAACTGAATAACGAAGCAATTTCTCGATTCTCCAAGCTGGATTAACAGCAAACTCCATATTTGCCATGCACAGATCGCCACTAAAAACGTGCTCTCCGATCTGGTCCCAAAGAGTCTCACCACCTTTATCAA
>DATGNN010000071.1:0-7944 GCA_035306725.1 Chitinispirillaceae bacterium
ATTTTTTTGATGAAGATACAGTGGTCTATTATACTGACGGTTCCAGTTTAATGCGCCTTACAACTGCTAATGGAATCAATCGCGTACTGGACATTCCGCAAACCGGAAATATTCATGCTGTTACAAAAATTGCAGATACTCTTCTTCTGGCTGCCCAAAAGCGTTTGCTAAAATACAATATTAATACCGAAGCGGTAGATTTCATTGATTACGACACAGACCTTGACCCTGATGAGATTGAAAAAGTTTACTTTAAAGATAACTTTGTCGTCATTATCTACAGATCTTTCCTGGCAGTATATGATGCACAAAACCGCGTCTGGAAAAAAGACTCAAGAAAAAGCATTCAGCAGAAGACAAAAACTGCAACCTGGGATGATGAAGGGCTTACAGTCCGGTATAAAACCGGATATCAATCTGTTCTTGCCGGATATGTCGAGGAGAATATTTCTTTAAAACGCAAAGGCTATGATTATGATACACTCACCAGGGGCAGAATCATTAACGACAAAATGGTTTATGATACACTTTACGACAGTGTAAGTGTTTACAGTTATTCAATCCCTTCATTACCACTTATGAATCTCAATCTTCGTACAACAGATCCTCATGATCGCAGCATGGAACTGTTTTTTGACAACACCAGTTCAAATGAAGTACCCAAAAAGGGTATTTATTATAAAGGTAACCGAAATGACCGTTTGAACTCGATACAGGCAGGAACAACTACAAACGATCAGCTCTCTTCACAAACCTTACCTTCTACTCAACTTGAAGGGGCAAGCATTGTGCTGGAAAGCAAGGAACGTGTCAAAGGCCGCGACCGCAAGGTTTTACGCGCTGCAGCAGGATCAGGTTACATTACAACAAAAACACAATGGCGTACGCTTAAATATCAAAGCAGCGGCACTTACTATCTTTTAGACAAACCAAAAGCAGCAGATTCATCAGACCAGATGGATACAGATACTGTAAAGTCCGTTTCTGATACTACAAGAATCATACCCGGAACAGTGCGTGTATGGGTTGACGGAGAGCTGCTCGATTCGACAAAATACACCTTCTACAACGATATCGGAAAACTTCAATTCACAACAGATGCACCAGTTGATCCTGTTGCGATTATAACGGTGCAATACAAGATACAAACCATACCTGATGGCAGAATCAATGATGTCGAATTCATTCCCGCACACAGTTTCGGCCTGATGCATTACGGGTCTGTAAATCTATCACCCAGAGAATGGATTTCTACCCGAATCGGTTTTGCAGGATTTGCTACCGATACACTTTTCTCCTCTGCTGATATCAGAAAGCCAAGCCCTGTTGTCAACATATTATCTCCGATTGAACTGCGCGGAAAAAACAGGAATCTTTTTTTTAAATTAACGCCCGATTTTTCCTACAATATGAAAAGCGGCGCAAGAGCCGGGTCTGTTGCTCTTCAAAGCCGGTTTGGAGATAAAACAGGCCTTGTAATCAATGGAATGTTTGCAGATTCCAACTTTACATCAACCGATACATTTACCTTCGGTTACGGCGCGATAAAAAATCAATTTGATCTTGATTTAACTCACGACATTACAAAAGATATTCCTGTAAGTTATTACCAGCATTACCGCCACGGCGAACATGGAACCGAAAAACGTTTTTCATCAAAAGCCGGATTACACAAACCAGGCCTGCCTTTTTTTGATGTCTCTGCTTCACGTACAATATTTGACAGTTATTCAAAAAATGACACCTCACAATCTGTATTCGACAGCCTGTTCAATACAAAAGACAAGATATACATGCGCCTTTATGAAACATCATCGAGTCTGCTTGAAAATCTGATAAATGTGCGCAAATTCAGTTATGACATATCTCATTCAGAATACAGAACCGAGTTTGGAGACAGAAACTGGAAATACGGCCGAATGAGTACGGCAATTTTAACCGTTAACCCTGTCCATTCTGTTACGGTTTCGGGTAATCTACTATATCGCAGCGGTATGGATACAGACAGCATGCCTTCATCAACAATCTATCCGGGCCTCGAAATCCAGACTACCGATTTTCCAAACGGTATTGATATCAGCGCATTATATTATTTACAGTTCAATAAATACGAGTCGGATAAAACCAGTTCCGACAGCATTACAGGCAGTCTGGGTGTGATAATGAAACCAGGACAGTGGTTTTCTCCATTAAGGTGGTTTTCTCCACGTTTTAATCTTTCACAAAAAACAAATACTTCATTTAATACAGTTCGACCCCGGCTACATGAGATTATTACAGGCCAGAACGGCAAACACAGCTCTACAACAATTGGTGGTTTCGGATTTAATGTTTTCCCCTCTGATGCTATCCTTTTTCGAAATTTTAATGAATGGACCGTATCTGACACTATCAGTTATTTCAGTACAGAAAATGATTTCCAGTTCTGGCCTGGATCGAGAAATTACTGGCAGATTATCTGGAATTTCACAGAACTTAACAATTATCACAGCGGTTATTTGTCCTACGACCGTATTATTACACCATGGCTCCGAACTGCACCCAAGTTAAATGCAACTTATAGCACCGATTCTACCGGAAAAGTGCTTGAGGCAGGACCGACACTAACTGTGAACCTGAATTTCCAGAATGTCAGTTTTTTAAAATCACTTTTTAATTCACATGATTTCAGTATTGTATGGAAAAGTCTTGATGGTGAGTTCAGGAAAAAACCAGGCATTGGATATACATTCAATCTTTCTGCTGTTATTGTGCCTAACATACAAATCAACAATTTCGAAAGTTTTACTTTTAAAAATAACGAATTATCAGATTTCCAGAGCCGATTGACTATGATCGTAAACTTCTAAGCCGGAGGTGTTCCATGACTTACCTTTTTAAAACATTTTCTGTTATACTTGTTACTTTTCTTCTGTTTACCAACTGCAAACTGGTAAGCGATGATGAGAACGATTCACAGGGTCTCAATTCACTTAAGCTTCAATCTGATGAGGCAAGCGGATGGGTAGAATCCTCCTTATTTGATTTTAATGTAAGCAATTGCACTGAAGAAACCGGTTTGAATGGCGGTGCCCAGAAATATATTGAGAAAGGTCTGGTTGAGGGTTTTAAGCAGACACTTTCGAAATCCTCTTTTAATTTCATTCTGATAGTAATTGATTTTGGTAACAGTTCCAATGCTAATGCGATGTTCAGCAAAATGCACACTGAAGAAGTATTTGATGAAATCATAATTGACGGTTTTAGTGAAAATGAAGCGATTATTGACAATAGTCCGTTAAGCGGTGTTGATGCATACGCTCATTTTGGAAAATACTACTTTGAATTACACTTTACAGGATACAGCAAGAAAGCAGATGCCAAAAATGCAGCATCAAGTTTTTTGGAACTGTTCAGAAATAAAGTCAGCAATCTGAAATGAGTTTTATATCATAAAAATAATATGCTCTTAAATGAGGGGGCGTTAATATGAAAAAAGCCAAAGATGTAACCAGACGATCATTTTTAAAATCTGCAACTGCCGGTATCACTGGATTATCAATTGCCGGTTCAGGTATTAAATCCGCTATTGCCGGAACCAAAAACAGTCTTGCATGGTCTTCGGGGGATCAGGTTAACCCACAAATAAGCAACAATCTTGTGGTCTGCTGTCATGATCCTCAGATGTTTAAAAATGAGCAGGATGCAACAGTGGCCGATACATTCCATGAACAAAATGAAGTTGTTGACACAGAGCGTGTCGAGACAAATATGGATGGAATAGCTGTAAACCTTTCCGGTAAAGATGATCCGGATGAGGCATGGGCTGCAATTTTCAGAAAACCTGAAGAAAAGCAGTGGAATGAAGTAAAAGCAGCTATCAAGGTAAACTGTATCTATACCGGTATCATGCCCCGGATTGCGATTGTCGGAAAAGTTTGTAAGGAACTTATAAAACTCGGCGTACAGCCGTCAAATATTACAATCTATGATGCGTGTCACAATGCATATGGAAGTGATAAATACAGTCCCTATGTAGGAAACGGTTTACCCGAAAATATAATTGTATCCAATTCTGTTCAAACAGGATCCCGTATTCCTGTTGGTTCCAGTACATTTAAATGTACAGATGTACTTGCAGTATCATCCGGAAATTCTGTTGTTTACACCAATGACATACTTGTTAATTGTTCAGTCAACAAGGGGCACAGTCTTACTGATAAAGGCGGGTTTACTCTAAGTTTGAAAAACCACACTGGTACAATGAAATTTTCCTGCCCAAGTTTACAGGAAATGATTGATGAAAACAAATCGGAAGTGATACTCGGGGGTAATCCTGCCCGACAGCAACTTTGCATTGTCGATTCGTTATGGGCTGCCATAAAAGGTCCTTTCGATCCTCCATCACATCTTCCGGCACGTATAATTATGGGCACGTTCGGACCGGCTGTTGATATCGCGGTTGTAAGAAACATACGGGAAAAGTTAATGAGAGCTTCACATACAGAAAGTGCAATACAGACAATACTTAGCTCCTTTGGAATTTCTGAAAACGATTTGCAATGGAAAGAGATTGAAGCTTATGATCCGACACCCGTTTCACGCTCTCGTAATAAAAAATCCGCAAACAGTTTCTGTATGATAATCAATGGCAGCTCAAAAGCTTCAGAGATATTTTTTCAGGTTCCTTCGCAAGTGTCTGATATCGAAATATCCGATCTTTCGGGAAAATTGATTAGATCCATGAACAACATATCATTAAAAGGAAAAATGGCCTGGGATGGATTGTCCCGGACAGGAAAACGGGTTAAAACCGGAGTTTATATAGTACGAGTCAAAGGTAATGGTTTTACTCAATCACAAAGGGTCAATGTTTTTTAAATCTGTAACAGCAACAATTACCAGAATATAAGTTTTTTTTTTAACCCGAGAACTTTTCTCAGTTCATGCTTCCAGAATCAGGACCTGGTACAAGTCGTAAATCAATGGACTTGTAAGCGGGTACTGGTTCTGGAATTTCTTTCTTGGTAATATTTTGTTCTGGCCTATTTTCTGTGTTTTTCCTGTATATATGTTAAATCAATAAACCTTAATTATATTTATAAACACTAATCACTTATTGAAATCTATATTACAACTGTTTTTGGGAACCAGTTATTCCTGACACAATAAGTGTGCAGCTCTTCAAAAAAATCCACTGTCCTGGTTCAAATAGTTCATATCTTTTACAGGAGGCATCATGTCCAGAAATATAACGGTTTGGAGTTTTATATTGATATTCTGCCTGAGCGCATTTTCCGCGCCCAAATATCCTTTTCCACAACAAGCCAAATACAACTATGGAATAATGCCTGAGGATATCAGTCATAAACATGTACAAGCTGTGTATGATATATGGCTAAACGGATATTATGAAGAAAAAGATAATCTGGCCAGAATCAAATTCGATGAACCAGGGAACACTGTCAGCGAAGGTATCGGATATGGCATGCTGATTATGGTTTATATGGATAACGATAAAAATAATACACAGCAAAAATTTGACAAACTTTGGAACTATTATAAAAATTTTCCTGATGAAAAAAACCTGATGAACTGGAAAATAAGTGGTTTTGACAGAGCTATCCAAAATGGTGCAGCTACTGACGCCGAACTTGATGTAGCGGTTGCACTGATAATGGCTCATAAGCAATGGGATGATTCAAAATATCTCAATGATGCCAAAAATTTGATAGGGAAAATCTACTCGCATGAGGTTAGCGGCAATGTATTAATCGGTGGTGACTCATGGGGTTATCCTACTTACAATCCCTCTTATATGAGCATGGTTGCTACCCAATTGTTTCAATCGGTTGATGATAATGGCAGCAGATGGAGTTCCGTTCAAAACGGATGTTACCAGCTTTTACAAAGAAGTCAACACTCTACCACAGGCATGTGGCCAAACTGGTGTAATGAATCGGGAAATCCAGGAGGCGGTGTAGGGAGTTTCCCACAAATTTACGGTTTTGACGCGTGCCGTACTCCTTGGCGGCTTGGATGGGCATACGCCTGGTACGGACATTCTGATGCAAAAACCCTGTGTTCAAAAATTGTCTCATGGTTTAAAACAAAAACTAATAACAGCCCTGCTGCTATCGGACAGCAATATAATCTTGACGGCAGCATTAATACCTCAGCAGGCGGTAACAATGACAATATCCCGACATATCTGGGACCATTAACTGTTGGAGGTATGGTAGATCCATCTTTTCAATCATGGGTGAACAATGGTTATACAAGACTTCGCGCGTTCGGCAGCAGAAATGATAATTACTACAACGAATGTCTTGAACTGTTATCAATGCTCCTTCTTACCGGAAACATGCCGGATTTTACCAGCGTAGAACCGAAACAGTCGGCTTCACTTACATTAAAGGTAAATCCGCCGGAAGCAGGAACTGTATCGCCGGAAACCGGTAATTATTCAACAGGAGAACAGGTATCAATCTCAACACAACCTTCAGACCTTTCAAAGTATACTTTTATCGGATGGAGTGGTGATTATGAAGGATCAAATTCAAACGCATCGGTAACAGTCAATTATGATATGGTAATAACAGCAAATTACAAGGATCAAAGCGCTTCAGATCTTGTAGACGATTTCGAGGATGGTGATGATCAAACCAGAATGGGAAGTCCTTGGTTTACATTCACAGATTCTGATGTTAATGGCAATTCTTCAATAGTGCCTTTATCAGGAAAAAAAGACGAACCATTCGAAATGACAAGCGGTGGGTACAACAGCGACTATGCACTGAAAGTGGAGTATTCCCTTGATAGAGGCAGTTATAATTACGCACCATTTGTTGGGGTCGGGTTTGAGATGTCGGATGAGGAGCCGACAGTTGATATAAGCATGTCAACCGGAATCAGTTTCGCCTATAAAGGCAGCTTTGGCAGCAATGATACATGCGCCCTGAAATGTGAATCTGATGCTGTAACGGAAGACGGAGCGAGTTACAGTTACACACTGGAACCCAGCCGTGATTGGAAAGAAATCAGTATCACCTGGGACGAATTTCTTCAACCGGAATGGGTTACAAATGCTGTTGAACTTGATCTTACATGTATACCCAAAATACAATGGCAAATACATGGTGCAAGCGGGGCATCAGGTGAATTCTGGATTGATGATATACATATTATCGGGTATGAAGTTCCTGTTAAAGAAGTAAGTGTACAGCCATTCAAACCTTTAACGGCATATAATACAATTGATTGCTCCCGAAAAGGTTCCAGCATAATTATAAATTATCCAACAGAACATCAGGGTAAAGTAAACATCTCCCTTTACAGTCTTGCAGGAAAACTTGTAAGGAATCTCTTTAACGGAGCCCTGAAAAACGGAAATCACCAGTTGCATTTCGATACCAGGAATTTTGGCTTGTCCAACAATATTTACGTGCTTCGAATGTCTGATATGAGCGGTACTGTTTCAAGGAGGGTGATTCTCAACAGGTAATTATGCTGTTATATTCATGTTTTATCATACAGTGTAATTTGTATGAAAAAGAATGTCTGAACTATTGTCTCAATCCAATCCTATCGGGGTCGGGACTCGGCGATGGAATCGGAATCGTCTTCCGTCTTCCCAATCCCTCAATCGCTTTTTTGGGTATCGATTATTGAACCTTTTCGGAAAAGATCCAGTGGGCATCCACAGAAAAATCGGATACCCACCAGATAGCGTAAATTTAACACCCTTGCTTTTTTAAATTCGAACTTTAAGGAGCGGTTGATTTTGGGATAATTCGGACCGGTGTGCTTTTGTTTTCTGTTGTGCCATCACCAAGCTGCCCGCAATTATTAAGACCGCATGCCCATAAGGATTGCAGGAAATTACCAACATAAAATAAACTGAAATCAGTAAAACTGAATATTGAACCATTTTTCTCATATTACATCTCCTGAAAGGTGAAGTGT
>DATGNN010000072.1:0-2887 GCA_035306725.1 Chitinispirillaceae bacterium
GTTGAAGGAACCGAAACATTTCCTGTCGAGATACAGCGTATTATTGCCAATGCTGCAAAAAATATGACAAAAGATCAGACAAAAGCAGTTATTGACCAGGTGGCAAAGTCTCTTGCAGAAAGCGGATATACAGGAGAGCCTCAGCAGGATACATACACAGAACTTACGCTTTCTGATATTGCAGAGGTTCTTAAGAGTGTAGAAAAAAATGAAAGTTATGAAGCTGCCCGTCATTTCGCGTCACATCTTGATTACGGAAAACTGACAGAGATCGCAAAAGCCTATGTTAACGGTGAAGACACCAACCCGGATAATGATCCCAATCTTATGCCCACACGGTTCATGCTTCTTTACGGCATGGAGGATTCAAAGATTAAGGATATAAATGATCACCCGGATTGTGACCCCCAAAATCCTCACCAGATTAATTTGAAAAACTTGCGTAAGGCACTCAGGATGCAGGGCGCGCAAATAGCTGAAGAAGGAACTTTCGATGATGAGGTCTATTATGCCTGGCATAATTACGTCATTAAAATAATGCGGAACCTTAAAGCCGGTTTCACACATACAGTTGCAGAGTACGAAGGACTTGGCGATATTGCACGCAGCTATAATCTTCCTTCATGGAAATATCTTTATCAGTGTAATAAAGATCTGATCGGAAATAATCCTGATCTGTTAAAGAATGGAATGGAGCTGAAAATACCGCAGTGGGATGATACAACTGGTGATGAAATGATAACTGAAAAGGGCGCAGATCTGTCAAAATATGTTGGTGGCTTGGGATGGAGATATCCCTGGCAGTCTTTAAGTGTCAGTTTTATTGAAGATATAAAACGTGGATTGCTGCCGGATTTTGATGATGAACGGAGATTTAAACTGGTGACAGAAGAAACTGGTGAGACGATTCTCAATGGCACCATAAAAAGATGTGATGAACTTGATGTTATTATACCAGACCTTGTGCAGGTGAAGTCTTTTGTTGAAGGACTTACAATAAAATAGAAAGAATGGTCAGAATATGGGAGTGGTTCCAAATACAAGAAAAAATATTGGTTCTATTTATGCAGGAGCACACGCGCTTGTTGCCATGGATGGTGATATTGCGATACAGGTGACTTGCAAATATCCCCAGCACAAAGAGTACAGACTTGCCCGAAGGCGCTTTGTCTATTACTGGGAAAAAGATTTCATAGATGACAAGTGGGTACGTCACGGTCTGGCCATGACCGATGATGATGGATTCCTGTTTGACCTGAAAGCGTTTTTTAACGATACTCTTCAAAAGAAAAACTCTATGGCGGGCACTACCCATATAGTTGACTGGAAGATCAAAAAGTTTGATTACAATAGTCGTAAGTGGACCTCCCAACCCTGGGATTTCTTCGGGAGTACTGAGGATGTGATAGCGTTCCAGAAATGGCTGGGTACGCCGCAGCTCTCTTCCCTCACCCGTGAAAACAGTGAGGAAAAAGAGTATTTCAATAGTTCACAGTCTTTTGTTCATTTCGACAATTTCAACCAACCGATATTCAAATACCATTTCCTTGTTCCTGACAAATATCTCATAAAGTTCAAACCCGGTTGTGATCGCTTCTTCATGTTCTGTCCTCCTGATATTGTCAATCCTGAACTTTTAAAAAAACAGAATGATACCGTAAAACCGTCATTTTCTGTTGCCGGTACAGGCAGTAGCACTGAGATTGATTTTGAATTTCTGCCTGAACCCAAATCCGAATGGTTCAAACATATCTATCATGTAAAACCAGGAGATACACTGTCGGATATTGCATCTAAATATGGTGATACTGTTAACCGTTTTCTCAGAGTAAATGAAAGCCTTGGAACCAACCCCAATCGCATAAAACCCGGCATGGCCCTGAATGTACCACGTCCCATGACAGATCATGATCTTTATAGCCGGGAAGAATTTGGTACATTTGCAAGTGCAGGATATGTGCATGGAGATATAGCGCATGAGGAGATTTTGCGTACTGACCGGTTCCCTAAAATGCAGGAGAATGGGAGATATCTTCACAGTGCACGGATTCTTCTTTCAACTAACCTCGAAGAGCATCTTTCCAATCTTGCTTTCCATACTGCACTTCTGGATTTACAGTATCAGCAGATCGTAGAATCCTCTGTTCCGTTTATGGAAGCTGCCGGTCTGGTGAGACAAATTGGTGACACGCTTGAACTGATGCACCAGTATCCGGGGTATAAAAGTAGGGTTCCCTGTCCTGCACCGGGGATGATGCCCGGTGATTACAACAGCAGTGGCGGGGGTTTGAGCACATTACGGGTTATGGGAGGAAGTGACAATTATGATTCTGTGTATTATGAGGGGAAAGTAAGCACAGATGATGAGCGACGAGATCGAGTAGGGTTTGTATCCGAACAGTATCAGAAATACGCAGAAGAGCTCTCCGATGCAGTATGGAACAGCAACAACCCTGTTTTTAAGGCATTGAGCGAAGATATCTACCGTGAGATAGACAACATTGAGATGATTGTCACCGACCGGGAATTCTATAGGAGGCTTGAGGAGTGGGCCGAATATGAACTTTATGCGAAGGACAAACCTGAGTATCCGTTTTTCCTGAAGGTTGCGGTAAATGCACTTGGCAGCGGAACCGTATCAAGATTTGAGGCAGCACCGATTATCTACAGGGTGATACAGGATGCTTTTTCTATGTGCCTTTCACTCGATTTTGAGCAGAAACCGGGAAAAGGAGAGAAGGAAGATACCGTTGCGGATGCATTTTACAAAAAGGCAGTTGCTCCGTTTGAAGATGATCTTGAAATGGAGTTTATAAAGCTGGATTCTGTGCAGAAAGCAAAAGGTGAAAAGAGTATTGGAGAAAAGGCGTTAGAAACTGCCAAAGAG
>DATGNN010000073.1:0-19853 GCA_035306725.1 Chitinispirillaceae bacterium
TGTTTTACTCATGCAGATATGATCCTTATGCTTTTAATTGAATACCTTCCGTGTGAAGAACAGATGTATTGAACTATCTTTTTGGGACAGGAATACTGGTCTGTGGCTGTTGCGGCCATAACGGCTACGGGAAAGCGCGCCGTGTCCTGCCTGTTTTCGTGCGGGCTTTGTCTATAATTCGACTATACCTTTGGCTGAGATTGCTGCTTGTGAAATTTGTGTTAAACAGGTCTGGTTTTTGCTAAAATGTTTCACCTGAATAGTATTGATTTCTTTATGCGAATATCTTTGTGCTTTGGCCATTATTGTTATAGTGCTTTTTTTGAGGTGGCAGATAACGGGTTAAGTATTGGAGGGTTATGTTTATAGTAGAAATCGCTTCTGAATGTGCTCCCGTTGCAAAGGTTGGGGGGCTTGCTGATGTTGTATACGGACTTACGCGTGAGATATCGATTAGGGGCAATGATGTAGAAATTATTTTACCAAAATATGATGTTATGCGTTATGATCAAATATGGGGTTTAACTGTAACTTATGGGGATTTATGGGTTCCATGGTATGGAAGTGCAATTCACTGTACAGTGTGGTTTGGATTTGTCCATGGACACAAATGTTTCTTTATTGATCCTCATTCAAGCGACAATTATTTTAACCGGAATTTATATTATGGCAGTCATGACGATCCTGTAAGATTTGCTTTTTTCTGCAAAGCAGTGCTTGAATTTCTGTTAAAAACGAATAAAAAGCCGGATATAATTCATTGTCACGATTGGCAGACTGGTCTTGTGCCGGTCCTTTTGTTTGAAATGTACCAGTCTCTTGGAATGTGGGAGCAGCGGGTATGTTTTACAATTCATAATTTTAAACATCAGGGAGTAACCGGAGGAGAAGTGTTGTGGGCAACAGGTTTGGGGCGTCCTGAGTATTTTTTTGATTATGAAAAAATTCGAGACAACAGCAACCCTTTTGCCTTGAATTTTACCAAAGGTGCAATAGTCTACTCCAATTTTGTCACAACAGTTTCTCCTCATCATGCGTGGGAAACCCGTTTTACATCACAGGGTTACGGGCTGGAACCCACACTTGAAAAATACCACGACAAATATGGAGGAATTCTTAATGGTGTAGAATATGATGTATGGAATCCGCAAATAGACAGGTTTATACCAGCTCAGTATTCAAAGGATTCGATTGAGGAAAAATACCGCAATAAAGAAGCACTTCGTGACCGTCTTTGGCTAAATAAAAACATTAAGCCTGTTATTTCTTATATCGGACGGCTTGATGGGCAGAAAGGGCTGGATTTGATATATCATGCAGCTTTTTTTGCTCTTCAGAGAGGTGCTCAGTTTGTATTGCTTGGACTCGGTTCCAATCAGGAGATTAATGACCGTTTCGGTTTTTTGAAAAATCAGCTGAACGATAACCCGGATTGTCATATTGAAATTGGATTTGATGAAGAACTGGCACATCTGATTTATGCTGGTTCTGATATGGTTATTGTCCCAAGTGTTTTTGAACCTTGTGGACTAACTCAGATGATTGCGTTAAAATATGGTACAATACCTGTTGTGAGATCTGTAGGAGGTTTGACCAATACTGTTTTTGATCGGGATTTTTCAGAAAAGCCATGGTGGGAACGTAATGGATATACGTTCAGGGATTTGAATAATCAGGGGATTGAATCTGCGATGGTGCGGGCGATAGGACTTTATTATGATTATCCGAAGCATTTCAGGCAGCTTATGCTTAATGGTATGCAATATGATTTTTCCTGGAATTATCCGGGAACACATTATCTTAATATATTTGAACACATAAGACATAAATAGATGAGAGGAGTGTTTAATGAAATCTCAAGAATTTCCGGAGTACGTTAATGGATTACCTAATATCACTGGTACAGAGTATCTCGAAAGGATAAAAGAGAAGTCAAAGCAACCGGTTTTTCTTTCAAGGAGTTCGGTGTCGTTTGATTCAATCAAAAGTGCTGCTGCGATTGCTCTTCACATGCATCAGCCGCTTATTCCAGCCGGGGGAACAGATCTTTCGACAGCTGAATTAATCAGTAATTTGCAATATATGATGGAAAATCAGGGAATCGGAGATAATCATAACGCACCTGTTTTTCAATGGTGTTACAAACGGATGGGTGAATTCATACCCCAGCTGATTCATGAGGGAAAGCAGCCCCGAGTGATGCTTGAGTATTCAGGAACCCTTTTTCACGGGCTTCGTAAAATGGGTTTAAATGATGTAATTGATAACCTTAAAAGAATAACTCTTGATGATCAGTACTGGCATGCTGTAGAGTGGTTAGGGTGTCCGTGGGGACATGCTGTTGCACCATCAACACCTGTTCAGGATTACAGACTTCACGTGCAGGCATGGCAAAAACATTTTGCCGGAATTTTTGGCATTGATGCACTCGAAAGGGTCAGAGGGTTTTCACCTTCAGAAATGGCTCTTCCAAATCATCCTGATACAGCTTATGAATTTGTTAAAACGCTTGTTGACTTTGGTTTTAAGTGGGTTTTGGTTCAGGAGCATACGGTTGAACTGCCAAATGGTAATGGAGTGGAACGGAAGCATATCCCGCATCGCCTTGTATGTAAAAATTCCTCAGGAAAAGAGATCAGTATAGTTGCCATAATAAAAACACAGGGAAGTGATACTAAACTGGTTGCGCAGATGCAGCCCTGGTATGAAGCAAAAAGCTTGTCGAAATGGGAACTCGGGAAAAAACAGATTCCACCTCTTGTAACACAGATTGCTGATGGAGAGAATGGTGGTGTCATGATGAATGAATTTCCTGGAAAATATATGGAAGTTGTAAGGGAGGCGAGTGGCTCAGAAACTCCAATGATGAATGTTACAGAATATCTGGAACATCTTTCGAATGCAGGTATAAGTGAAAAAGATTTTCCTGAGGTTCAGCCTTTATTTCAGAAAAAAATTTGGGACAGAATGAAAAGTGGCGATGGCTCCGAGAAACTTCATAAAGTTATTCAGGAATTAAAAAAAGAAGACAATAGATTTCACATGGAAGGTGGAAGCTGGACTAATGATATTTCATGGGTCAGGGGGTATTCCGATGTCCTCGATCCGATAGATAAATTAAGTGCAGCTTTCAATGAAAAAATACTCAATAAAAAAATCCCGACAGGTGAATTTCGTTACATTAATGCTCTTTTTCATCTGCTTGTTTCGGAGACGAGCTGTTATCGTTACTGGGGGCAGGGAATCTGGACTGATTATGCAAAAGAAATTTGTCGTAGGGGGATGGCTATTCTGGATAATGATTTTTCCTGATAAATCGTTTTAATAAGATATTAATGTGGCATAGATCGGTTGAAACGGTACGTATCAGGAACAGTTTTTAACAGTACTGGTTTTGTGATTTGCCATAGAAGTGTATCTCCTGGTGATCAACAAGACAGACATAAATAATGATAATTGGGTAAAATTTATTTTGGATAATGTGATTTTCAGATATGTGCAAAATTCGCACATATCTGATTTTTTATTTAATGATCAGGTTAATTGATGGATTGTGAAAAAAACGTTTTTTTCAGACTCATTGAGCATAATGAAGACTTTGTTCTTATAAGTAAAAATCCGGGAGTGCATTTTCATAAAAATGATGGATTTTGCGGTCTTTGTGCCTGGGTTAAAAATATTATCGGTTGTAATAAGCTTTATCCACTCCACAGACTTGACACCATGACATCCGGATTGATCCTGTTTGCAAAAAACAGGTCTTCTGTAAAAGAGCTTGCAGACCAGTTTGCATCTCAAAGTATCGAAAAATACTATCTGGCTATTGGAGGAAATAAACCGGTAAAAAAACAGGGCAGGGTTATTGGTACTATGGTGAGAAGTCGCAGGGGAGGCTGGAAGCTAATGGCGTTAGTAGAGTACAATCGTGCGATAACCAGCTTTTTGAGTGCTGGTTTGGGAAATGGTTTCAGACTCTACTTATGTAAACCTCTGACCGGCAAAACACATCAGATACGGGTTGCACTTAAAGCTATTGGTGCACCGGTATTTGGAGATCCAAAATATGGAAAAGCTGTTTATGATAACGGAGCAGACCGTGGTTATCTTCATTCTTACGCATTAAAATTCAGTTTAAAGGGAAAAGAGTTCAAGTTCATAGATACACCAGTCTGCGGTAAACTGTTTTTGTCAGAAGAGTTTAAAAGAACTTTTGAAAAATTTGCTGACCCCTGGAATCTGCTTTAGGCACATGACACTCGGGGTTCGAATTATGTTTAATAAACCAAATTCGTTATTGTTAGAGTGCAAATACCGAAAGTGTGTTATGGAGAAGCCATTAGAATGCCAGGGTTAGCCTGAAGTGCTTTGGGGTTACAGGTGCATAAACATAAAAAACCCGGATGTTAAAACCCGGGTTTAAAAAAATTAAGAAAAAGGAGGAATTATTTGAAAAACTTTTCGCTGAAGTGATCTCCGTTTTCATATACCAGTTGTGCGATTTCTGCTTTTGGAGCAGGAAAATTCATTTTTAATTTTGCTTCATGTTCCTGATCAAGCATTTCCGGGAAAACTTTTCCAGGCATAGCCTTGTAACTGTTTCCGTTTACATCTATAAGAGTGAAATCTGTTGTTTTGAGCCTGAGTGGGTTGTATGAATAGTTATAGATATCGATTATGGCACGAACTGTTTTACCTCTTCTTTGGGTAGTAGGAACTGCGAGAAGAATATCGTATTTATTTATTTTCTTGAAAATTGTTGAATCCGGAATAGGGTCTATGACTCTGAGGTATGCAGAATAGGTTGAAACATTTGCTTTTCTCAGAGTGCTTAAAAGATTTTTAGCTTCTTCATGGGTAGAATCGAAATAAAGAGCGGTTAATGCCCAGAATTCAGCTCTGATCATGTCTTCTTCATCTTCGTTGAGTTTTCCGTTGTTGTAATCCATGTCAGCCATTTCATAGTTATCCTGAGCCAGTTTAGCTGTTAATTCTTTCCTTTTTTCTTTTATTGGACTTGGGTCATTAGCTTTAATAATAGCCGAATCAATAAGGTCGAGAGCATCATCGTATCTTTCTTTTGAGACAGCTGAGTCTGCAAGTTGAGTGAGAAAGATTGCATATTGCTGTTTTAAATCGGGTTGTATATCTGTTTCGCCGATAAATTTTTCTATGTCTTCTCTTATTAATGGAATAGCTTCCATGTGAGCAGCACCTTCTTCGCGGATCATATTTGCTCTTGTAAGAGCCATTTCTATGAAACGATTTTTAAGTTTTGGACTTACTTTATCCGGTTTTTCTTTAATGGCTTTATCATACATCATGTAGGCTGTTTTAAGTTGAAGCCTTTTCTGGTTGCCTTCGAGTTTTTGTGATGCTCTGTAGGCAGCATCACCTTTTTTCTCTGAAGGTGATGAGCAGGACATAACCATAGCCAAAACGCTTAAGCTGACTACTATTTTCCAAACCGCTTTCATGTATTCCTCCATTTTTTATTTGTGTTAGCAGGTCTTATCATGAATAAGAATAAAGATGCTTTTCTCCTAAGGCATTGTCAATAGAAATGAACTATATCAGTTGCTAAAAGTTCTAAATGACACATATATTATCACAGAAAGAACTGTTTTGATTTATTTTGAGCCAATTTGAAGCTATAAAGTGTGGTACAGGTTTAAAATTTGAGGGAAAAATGATTGATGGAGAAAGATGAATCACAGAAAAAACGGGCTGCTGCCAGGTCTCTGGTTGAAAGACTGGTTTCACAAGGTTACAAGGCACTTTTTGCTGGCGGTTACGTCAGGGATATGCTAATGGGAAATGAGGAATACGGGGATATTGATATTGCAACTGATGCAACGCCGGAAGAGGTTCAGAAAGTTTTTTCGCATACTGTAGGGGTTGGTGAGCAGTTTGGGGTAATGATTGTAATTCATGAAGGAATTCCTTTTGAGGTAGCTACATTTCGTTCTGATCTGGGGATCGATGACGGGAGGCATCCTGAGGGTGTAGTTTTTACAGATCCTCAAAGCGATGCACACAGGAGAGATTTTTCTATTAACGGGATGTTTTATGATCCGATAGAAGGAAAAATACTGGATTATGTTTCTGGGGGAGAAGATATAAAGAGGAAGATTATTCGTTCAATAGGAAATCCGGACAGAAGATTCAGTGAAGATTATCTCAGGATGTTGAGGGCGATCAGATTTGCTGCACGGTTTAACTTTAAAATTGAAAAAAATACATGGGCTGCACTGAAAAACAGTTCCAGGGAAATTGAAAGGATTTCTCCGGAGCGTATCTTTTCCGAGATTGATAAGATGCTTGTTTGCAGGAATTCAGATCAGGCGATTTTACTTTTGAATGAGAGTGGGTTACTTGATTGGGTTATTCCTGAAGTATCTGCGATGAAAGGGGTTGAGCAGCCACCCGAATTTCATCCGGAAGGGGATGTTTTTGTTCATACTTTAAAAGCTTTAGGGTTACTAAAGGAGGATGTATCTTCGGTTTTGGGCTGGAGTGTGTTACTTCATGATATAGGAAAGCCGGTTACAATGAGCAGGACAGACCGTATTCGGTTTAATAATCACGACAGAATTGGTGCGGCTATGGCAAAGCAGGTACTGAGACGACTGCGTGCTTCAAATCTATTGATTGAAAATGTGGGTGCGTGCATAGAAAACCATATGAATTTCATGAATGTGAGAAAAATGCGCCTGTCTACATTAAAAAAATTTTTGTCACGCAAAACGATTCTGGAAGAACTGGAACTTCATAGAGTAGATTGTCTTGCATGTCATGGCGATCTTGAAAACTATTTTTTTATTAAAGAACAACTGGAAAATTTTGAACAGGAACAGATTAAGCCTCAGCCACTTATCGGTGGACGTGAGCTGATCAGTATAGGTTTGGAGCCGGGACCGGTTTTTGGTAAAATTTTAAGCGAGATATATGATCTTCAACTGGAAGAAAAAATCAGTACCAGGGGAGAGGCATTAAGTGCAGTGAAAGAAATGTGGAAAAATGAATCTATGAAATAGCTGGTAGTTTTCCAGGCAGGGCCGGATTGTGTGCAGGAATCTATTTATTTTTAATTGGAATCTTATTAATGTTGGTTTGCATTACCATAGGCAATTTAGTATATTAAATAGATTTTTGAGCTTGAAAGTTAGACGGGCGAACAGCCCGTTTTTAGTATGCATATATCTGTGAGATTGATCATGTCTTTTATTGATTCGATAAAATCTGTAATAGAGCATAAGGTTCAGGATCTTGGGTTCGAACTGTTTGATTTACGCTGGTTTAGTGCTGGTACCAGATCGATTCTCAGGGTTACAATTGATTCTTCAAAGGGTGTTACAATAAAAGATTGTGAAATTGTGAGCAGGGAACTGTCTGAGATACTGGATTCAGAGCAGTTTTCACAGGACCGGTTTTACACACTTGAGGTATCATCACCTGGAATTGACCGTCCTTTGAAAACTGAACGTGATTACAAAAGAATTATCGGACATCCTGTACTTGTTCATTTATCGGAACCGGTTGAAGGAAAAAAGAGTTTTGAGGGAGAAGTAGTAAAATGCGAAAATGGCATTTTGGTACTTAATTTTAACAATAAAATGGTGGAGATTCCGTTATCAATTATTTACAGTGGAAAAGAAGAAATCCGGTTCAAATAATGGAAGGATTAAATAGATGAGAAAGAAGAGCAAAAACGAAGCATTAAAGGCGCTTGATATAGTTGCTTCGATTAGTGCCGTTACAAAGGAAAAAAGTATCAGTATGGACATGGTACTTGAGACGCTCAAGGATGCTTTGACTACTGGTGCACGTAAATATTTAAAAAAGCCGATAAATGTTGAAGCCAGAGTGGACCGGGAAAAGGGTACCATAGAAGTCTTTACCCGTCAGACTGTTGTTGAGGTAGTTGAGGACCCTGAAATGCAGATCTCAATTGATGAAGCTCGTGAGATTGACAATGAACTGGAACCGGGTGATGAGCTGGTTCAGGAACTGGATATCGACAGATTTGGAAGAATGGCCATTCAGACTGCCAAGCAGGTAATAATTCAAAGGGTTCGTGAAGCTGAGCGTGATAAGATTTTTGTTGATTACAGTGAAAGAATCGGAGAGTTGGTGACCGGGACTGTTCAGCAGATTGAAAAGGGTAATGTCCTTGTTAATCTGGGACGTACTGAGGCTTTACTGCCTTTCAGGGAGCAGATCAGAAAAGAACATTATCGTCAGGGAGACAATATTCGGGCCTGTATCACCGATGTAAAGAACAATCTTAAAGGGCCTCAGGTTATAATTTCGCGTACGTGCCCCGAATTTCTCGCACGGCTTTTTGAGCTTGAAGTGCCGGAAATATTTGACAAAACAGTTCGTATTGTTAAGGTCGTACGTGATCCGGGACACAGGTCAAAAATCGCAGTTACTACAAGTGACAGCAGGGTTGATCCTGTTGGTGCCTGTGTTGGTATGAGGGGAAATCGTGTTCAGGCTATTGTCAGGGAACTGTCAAATGAACGAATCGACATAATTAACTGGACTGATGAATTATCTCTTCTGGTACGTCGTGTTTTTTCTCCTGCGGAAGTCAAACGGGTTATCCCTGTTGGTGATCACAAAATTGTTGTTGTTATTCGGGAAGAGGATCTTGCTCAGGCTATTGGAAGAGAGGGACAGAATATACGCCTCGCATCAAAAATGCTTGATAAAGAGATTGATGTTTTTGGCGACGAAGAGTTTTCAAATATGACTGAAGAGCAGCGTTCAGAGGCGTTAAGTGAAATCCCTTCTGCTGCGCAGAGTCATGAACAAAAATCTGAATCGGATGCGCAAACGGGCGAATTTGACAGTGAACAGGATCAAAATGATGAGACTTATGATGAAGCGTATGATGCGATGAGGGATGAAGCCAGGGGGGAACTTTTTTCTCAGAATAAAAATGAAGAAACTCCCGTTGTTGGTGAAATAATTGATAGTGCTTTAGGTACTATGACAGAATCGGATGAAGACGCACAGGAGGCGATAGATGATACTCATGAAAATAAAGAGAGTAAATCAGCCGGTTCTACGCCTTAAATGAAGTATAATTACAACTTGTTACTGTTTATAAAAAAAATGTGCGCGTCCATGTTTCTAACAATTTAGCGCGCTTTCATAACAATCCGATCAGCCGGCAGTCAATATATGAGAGGTAAAGCATGGCAAAAGAGAAAGTTTACAAATTAGCCCAGGAATTCAAGGTCTCGAGCGAAGCTCTTGTGCAGATGCTGCGCGGCATGGGTATACAGGTTAAAAGTCATATGAGCACTGTTGACGAAAGTCTTCGAAACGACATCAAGAAGAAATTCGAACAGGAACGTGCTGAAATTAAAAAAGAGTATGAACGAAAAAAACAGATGCTTACCAGGGCACGCGAAGAACTGATTGGGAGAGAGGAAGAACAGGAATCTCAGAAGAGTGTAGAAAAAAGTGATTCTGGTAGTGAAAAGAATGTAGAAAAGAGCGATATAAAACCAAAAGAAGCAAAACCGCACGTTTCACATCGGCGGTTTGGGCGCAGTGAGCAGCCTTCAAGAGAACGTACGTATATATCCCCAGAAAAAACTGTATCAAAAGATATGCCGGCAACACCGTTGACGCCTAACAAGACTGCGGAAGATAAGTCAGGAGCCAGAAAAGATAAA
This sequence comes from Chitinispirillaceae bacterium, assembly GCA_035306725.1. GTDB lineage: Bacteria > Fibrobacterota > Chitinivibrionia > Chitinivibrionales > Chitinispirillaceae > JAAYEB01. Next base: position 9,690 of record DATGNN010000073.1, read on the forward strand.
AAGAAAAAATCTAAAAAACGTTCTGGGAGGCCCGAAATCAATGAGATTGAATTAAAAGCCAATATTAAAAGGACTCTTGCCAAAATTGGCTCTGGTACATCAAAAAAGAAATATAAAAAAGAGGCCGCTCATATTTCTGAGGGAAAAGAAGAACGTAAAATTTTAAATGTGGCTGAGTTTGTAACTGTTAATGAATTATCAAATATGATGAACGTGGCTGTTTCAGAGATTATTACGAAGTGTCTGGAGTTGGGGCTATTTGTTACTATTAATCAAAGACTGGATTTTGAAACTATAGAGTTGCTTGCTGATGAGTTCGGGTATTCTGCAAAATTGATGACAGAGTATGCTCCTGAATTCGAAGAAACAGAAACTCCGGAGGATACCGATAAGCTTGTGCCACGTGCTCCGGTTGTAACTGTTATGGGGCATGTTGATCATGGTAAAACATCACTTCTGGATTATGTCAGAAAAACCAATGTAATAGGAGGTGAATCGGGTGGCATTACCCAGCACATTGCAGCCTACGAAGTAAAGACCAGGCAAGGTTCTGTAACATTTCTTGATACTCCTGGTCATGAAGCATTTACGGCTATGCGTGCCAGGGGATCTCAAATAACTGATGTAATTGTACTTGTGGTTGCTGCAGATTCTGGTGTCATGCCTCAGACCAGAGAAGCTATTGACCATGCGAAAGCTGCAAATGTCCCACTTGTAATAGCAATTAACAAAACAGATTTACCTACTGCCAATATCGATCGTATCAAGGGAGAACTCGCTCAATATAATGTTCTTGTTGAGGACTACGGCGGGCAGGTTTCATGTGTAGAAATCTCTGCAAAAACAGGTAAAGGCATAGATAAACTTCTTGAGGTGCTTACACTTGAAACTGAAATTATGGAACTGAAGGCAAATCCGGAAGGATATGCATCAGGGGTCGTTATTGAATCGGAACTCGATAAGGGAAAAGGTTCTATCGCTACAATTCTGGTGCAAAAGGGTACTTTAAGAAAAGGCGATGCCTTTGTAACTGGTATTCATTATGGTCGTGTCCGTGATCTTCTTAATGAACGTGGTATGAGTATTGACGAAGCCAAGCCTTCACAACCTGTATTGGTGTTAGGCCTTTCGGGTACTCCCCAGGCTGGTGATTCTTTCCGGGTTGCTGAAGATGAAAAAGAGGCAAGAGAAATTGCTGCAAGGAGGCGTCTGGCACAAAGAGAACGGGAAATTCGTAAAATCGGCACTATTTCACTGGATCGCCTATATGAAAAGATTAAGGCTGGTCATGTTCAGACTCTTAATCTGGTTATAAAAGGTGATGTAGATGGTTCTGTTGAGGTTTTGGCTGATTCTATGGAAAAGCTCAGTACTGAGGAGATAAAGGTTAGTGTAATTCATAAAAGTGTAGGTTCTATAAAAGAAACTGATATAATGCTTGCAACTGCATCAGATGCTCTGATAATAGGATTCCACCTGAGTCCGAATTCAAAGATAAGGGAGCTGGCAAAAAATGAAGGTGTGGAAATACGAACTTACAGAATTATATATGAAGCACTTGATGATGTACGTAATGCAATGGAAGGTATGTTGAAACCGGAAATTAAAGAGAATGTTCTTGCTTCTGTTGAAATTCGTCAGGTGTTCAAAGTTTCAAAAGTCGGCATTGTTGCCGGTTGTCTTGTTACATCCGGTACGGTAACGCGAAATGCCAAAGCAAGATTGATCAGAGATGATGTCATCGTTTTTGAAGGTCGTGTTGGAAGCCTGAAAAGGATGCAGGATGATGTCCGTGAAGTAAATTCGGGATATGAATGCGGTTTAAGTCTTGATCACTATTCAGATTATAAGGTTGGAGACAGGGTAGAAGTTTTTGAGGAAGTTGAAGTTGCCAGGAAGCTTTCCTCTTCAGCCAAATAAGGAATAAAAATGTCTTCTTTACAATTTCATATAGAACGTCTTTCAGGGCTTCTTCAACAGCAAATACAAACAGTAATAGCACAGGAGTTAAGGGATCCAAGGATTCCTCCTGTTGTTACTGTTACACAGGTAAAACTCGCGCAGGATACCAGAAATGCTACTGTGTTTGTTAGTGTGTACGGGGATAATAAAGCTCAAAATGATGCTGTTGCAGCGTTGAACAAAGCAGCACCATTTATTCAGAGGGTTGTTGCAGGCCGTATTACTACAAAACATTTTCCACGTCTATATTTTAAACTCGATAAATCAATCGAGCATAGTCAACATATAAATGAGCTTCTCAAAGATATTAAAAATGATCTGGAATGATCTTGATGCAGCTATAAAGGCTAATCAAAGTTTTCTTCTTTCTTCTCATTTGAGCCCGGATGGTGATGCTATTGGATCGCAATTAGCTTTCTACTGGTACCTTGAATCGCTTGGTAAAAATGTTACTATGTTTAATCAGGATCCGATTCCGGCAAAGTTTCGTTTTTTGAAATACAGTGATTTGTCAAATCTCCATAAACCTTCCGATAAATTCGACATAGTGATTGTTCTGGATTGTTCAAATCCAGGGCGTCTGGGTTGGGATGGAGTTATGGAAACGGCTCCGTTTATTATCAACTTCGATCATCATAGGGATAACTCCCATTTTGGTAAAATTAATATTGTCAAAACAGATGCTGCTGCTACAGGTGAACTGATATATCAGTTTTTTGTTCAAAATAAGATTGATTTTCCGCCAGATGTAGCTGAAGCTCTTTATACTGCCATAATGACTGATACCGGAGGATTCCGTTTCTCCAATACCAACAGCAGGGTTTTGCGTACATGTGCCGATCTTTCTGACAGGGGTGCTGATTGTGCCAGGATTTATGATAAGGTATATACATCGCATTCAGCCGTTGCCCTTAACCTGCAAGCAAAAATCTGGTCTACGTTGGCTTTTTATCTTGATAATCATGTTTGTTGCATGAATATGCCATTATCTTTGCTTAATAAACTGGGCGCTCAATATTCAGACAGTGAAGGGATGGCTGATTATACGATTACAGCAACCGGTGTTGATGTTGGTATTATGGCCAAGCATACTGATAATGAAACACATTTTAGTTTACGATCGAGAGGTCGGATCGATGTAGGTAAAATTGCCCAGAAAGTAAAGGGTGGTGGAGGACATTCCTGTGCTGCAGGATGTACGATTCCAGAGCCTTATTCACAGGCCCTTATAAAGATGCTGAAAATTATTGAAAAGGTATTGGATTGATTTTTGGATGGTTTCCTGTTAATTAACAAGCCCCGCGGGCCATCATCTTTTCGGATTGTATCCAGATTAAGGCAAATCCTGTGTATTAAAAAAGTCGGGCATGCAGGAACACTGGATCCATTGGCAAGTGGTCTTCTTGTTATCGCAATCGGCAATGCTACTCGACTCATTCAGTATATCCCATCTGAACCAAAAGTATACCAGTTTGGAATACAGTTTGGTAAACAGACTGATACGCTTGATTCGGAGGGGAGTATTGTATGTCAGGGTGGAAAAATACCACAGGAACTGCAATTGCGAAAAGTGCTTGAAAGCTTTATTGGTGAACAGATGCAGAAACCGCCGGAGTTTTCTGCTTTGAAAATTAATGGAGTGAGGGCCTATGAACTGGCGCGAAAAGGTAAAAAAACGCAGCTCCAATCACGCAAAATTAACGTATATTCAATCCAATTAACAGAATATAATTCACAAACTGCACAGGCAAACCTGGAAGTTTGTTGTTCGGGTGGAACTTATGTCAGGGCTCTTGCCCGGGATATTGCCGCCAGTCTGGATTCTTGCGGTTATGCAACATTCGTTTATCGTAAAGGTTCAGGTACCTTTGAGATCTCTTCTTCAATAGAACTTGACAAGTGCGATAATGTCAAAAAGTATATTATACCAGTTAGAAAAGTATTCAGGGATTATCCCTCTATTGAAGTAACGTTGGATCAGAACACTTTAATAGCTAATGGTCGTGATATAGAGATCTCTCAAAGTCTGATATCTGAATCTAATATGGTATTTGCTTATAAAAATCAGATGTTATTAGCGGTATTGAGGCACAAAGAGGATAATATCTATCACCCTTCACATGTTTTTTTTCAGAGTAGATAAATATAATGGAAGTTATTGGATTAAAAGACAAGCTTGATTCAACCAAGAAGTCGATAATAACGGTTGGTAATTTTGACGGAGTTCACTGCGGGCATCGTATTTTAATTGAGGAACTGGTTAAAAGGGCTGAAAAGGAAAACAAACGTAGTGTATTGATTACATTCGAACCTCATACAAGAGAGGTACTTTTTGCGGATCTGCCTAGTAATCTGCTGACTACTTTTCCGGAAAAAAAGATACTTGTGGAGATGTTGAAAGTGGATTATTTGCTCAGAATTCCATTTGATAAGGAATTCAGTGAAAAGACTCCAGAGAATTTCATTGAGGAAATTCTGATTTCTAAACTTCATGCATCCGACTGGATTATGGGAGAGGGGCATAGTATTGGAAAAAACAGATCTGGTGGAAGGAAATTTTTGCATGATGGCATGAGCAAATATCATATTAATATATTTACCGCGAATCTGAAGCGTATGGGAGCAGAAACTGTTTCTTCGACTCAGATTCGCAAGCATATAATTAAAGGACGAGTTACTGAAGCAGTAGAGATGTTGGGTCATCCTTACCTGATTTCAGCTCAACGGATCCAGGGATTAAAAGTTGGTTCAAAGCTCGGTTTTCCTACCCTGAATTTTAAGCGGCCGCCTTCGCAAAAAGTTTTACCGCCTTCCGGGGTTTATGCAGCTGAGCTGGAGTTTAGCGGAAATGTGATTCAGGGGGCGCTCTATTTTGGTGAATGTCCTACATTCACACAGAGAGATGTTCATTTTGAATTTCATGCATTTGATATGAAAGGTTTTGAACCACAAACAGGTAGTAATGCCGGTATATGGGTCTACAGATTTATCAGGGGTAATCAGCTTTTTTCTGGTGAAGATAAACTTGTAGAACAGATTAATAAGGACATTATTGATATTAAAAAATTCTTTTTGGAGGAGAAACAGACATGGCGTTGACCAAAGAACGCAAACAGGAATTAACCAAAGATTACGGTGAGAACGAAAAAGATACGGGAAACAGTTGTGTACAGGTTGCAATGTTAACCGAACGTATCAGTCAACTTACGTCGCATTTAAAAATCAATCCAAAAGATCACCATACCCGCCATGGGCTTCTTAAAATGGTTGGACAGCGTCGATCTCTATTGGATTATATTGCAGATAGGGATATCGAAAAATATCGTAGTTTAATCAAAAAACTTGGAATTAGAAAATAAGCGGTGTAATTACACCGCTTTCCTTTTTTTCGCTTTCAACAAACGACTTGTCTGTTTCCCTGCGGCTACCATGTCTTGATACCTTTCAAATCCGTTAAGAGAAGACAAACAACTAATAAATTACAATTTAACATCAGGAGTTATGAATGACTCGTTTTAGTGTAGAAACCGAGATAAATGATGTAAAGGTTTCTTTGGAAACAGGCCGTTTGGCGAAACAGGCCAATGGTTCTGTGGTTGCCCGGATTGGTGACACAATGGTACTTGCTACAGCATGTAATGGATCGGAACTGGAAAATGCAGATTTTTTTCCTCTTTCTGTAGACTATATAGCCAAAACTTATGCAGCCGGAAAAATTCCAGGCGGTTTTATCAAGAGGGAAGGAAGACCCAGTGAAAAAGAGATCCTTTCGGCAAGACTCGTAGATCGCCCTTTACGTCCACTTTTTCCCGATGGATACAGATGTGAAGTGCAGATAATCTGTACTGTCATATCTGCTGATGATGTATACGATGCAGATACTTTGGCTATCACTGCTGCTTCATGTGCGCTTTGTCTTTCTGATATGCCTTTCTATGAACCGGTTGCTGGTGTCAGGGTTGGTATGATTGATAATCAATTGAAAATTTTCCCCACTCTGGCCGAAACTGAAAACGGCGATCTTGACATGATCGTTGCCGGAACCGAAGATTCAATTATGATGGTTGAAGGGGGAGCTTCTGAACTCAGTGAAGATCAGTTGCTGGATGCATTGAATCTCGCGCATCAGGAGATTAAAAAAATGGTTGCAATACAACGGGAACTGATGGCTCAGGCTGGAAAACAAAAAAATGAAGTCGTTAAAAAAGAATACGATCCGGATATGGTTAAAGCTGTTGAAGATCTGGTAAAAGATCGTTTACATGATATCAGTTTTGATGGGATAAAGCAGCAACGTTACAGCGGTCTGAAAAAATTGCTTGATGAAGTACAGACTGCTTTAAAAGAAAGATTTCCGGAATCGGAACGCATTATAGCTGAGATATTCTCTGATTTGGAAAGAAAAGATATCCGCAATACCATTCTTGAGAAAAATGTCAGAATTGGAGGACGCGGTCTGGAAGAAATTCGTCAGATTACATGTGATCTTGATGTTCTTCCGAGGGCACATGGTTCTGCACTGTTTACCAGAGGAGAAACACAGGCTCTTGTTGCTACAACACTCGGAACAAAACTTGACGAACAACATATCGACAATATTCAGGGTGAATATGATAAATCATATATGCTTCATTATAATTTCCCGCCATATTCAGTTGGTGAAGTCAAGCGTTTGATGTCAGTGAGCAGGCGTGAAGTCGGACATGGTCATCTTGCTGAACGATCACTTGCTCCGGTTCTCCCTGACGAAAAAAGTTTTCCGTATACGATTCGTGTCGTGTCTGAAATTCTTGAATCCAACGGTTCATCTTCAATGGCTACAGTCTGTTGTTCTTCATTGTCGCTTATGGCTGCAGGTGTGCCCATAAAAACTCATGTTGCCGGTGTAGCAATGGGGCTTATTAAAGAGGATGACAAAATCGCAATCCTTACTGATATTCTTGGAACAGAAGACCATATTGGTGATATGGATTTCAAGGTGACTGGAACAAAAGATGGTGTTACTGCAATTCAGATGGACATCAAAATTCATGGAATTACTCCGGAAATAATGAAAACAGCTCTCGAAAAAGCCCGTAAAGCCCGCTTGTCCATTATTGAAATTATGGACAATACGATTGATGCTTCAAGAAAAGAGCTGTCCGGGCATGCACCGCGTATCAGTACCATAGTAATTGATAAAGAAAAGATCCGTGAAATTATCGGACCAAGCGGAAAAGTGATCAGGGATATTCAGGAGAAAACCGGAACCACTATTTTTATTGAAGATGATGGTACTATACAGATTGCTGCAACCAATAAAGAACAGCGGGATGCAGCTTTGAACAGAATAAAGGGAATCGTTGCAGAACCGGAACTTGGGGCTGTCTATGATGCAACAGTAAAGACCGTGGTGGAGTTTGGTGCGTTTGTCGAATTTTTGCCAGGTAAAGAAGGACTTGTACATATATCTGAGCTTGATACTCAACGGGTTGCCAAAGTTGAAGATATCCTGAATGTTGGGGATAAAGTTAAGGTAAAACTGATCGGTTTTGATCGTTTTGGCAAGGTGAAACTGAGCAGAAAAGCTCTCCTGTAAATCAGCAGGTTTAAGTATTGCAGGGCAGGGACGATTGACAGAAAAATCGCCCCTGTTCTTTTATTATACTGCTTACAAATATTGCGGCTTTTTTAAATGGTTTTTCGAAGTTATTATAATTAAACCCTGATACAAGGCTAACAGGGGTGTCATGTGAATACTCCGTTATCTTAAGAGTGATTGGGTAGAAAAAAATTTAATATCTATGTTGAAAAATCAGAAAAGGTTCAATTAAGTATTTCTAAACAAGGGATTCCGAAAACAATCTCTTTCAAATTGGAAACCGTTATGACAGAAGTAAAGTATATTATGGTAAAACGTCTTGATCATGCACCTGGCCTTCCTCTTCCGGACCGGATGACTCCTGGATCGAGCGGGTGTGATGTCTGTGCTGCTTTAAAGGAAGATGTAATCATATTACCGGGAAAAAGAGCGTTAATTCAAACAGGATTCTGCTTTGAAATTCCACAGGGGTTTGAAATTCAGGTTCGACCAAGGAGCGGACTGGCATTTAAAAATGGTGTCACTGTTCTTAATGCGCCAGGTACAATTGATTCTGATTATCGTGGTGAAGTAAAAGTCTTGTTGGTTAATTTAGGGGAGAATCCTTTTACTGTTCATCATGGAGACCGTATTGCTCAACTGGTTCCTGTGAAAATTGCATCAAATCTCGCTTTTACTGAACAGGACTATGTTAATGAAACAGATAGAGGTAGCGGGGGTTTTGGGCATACCGGGATTTAAAGCTGTTTTCGCTGATAATCAGGATTCTGTTTTATACTCATTTTTTTTAATAGTATGATGAATCAATAAAAGTTACTCGGTTGTTATTTACCCTGGCTCGCTAACCAGATAAAAGCATGACAACGGCCAGGGTGATGCAGGTATGGAGAGCATCTTATCTTCTTCCGCGGATATACTGATCTACCTTTTCGTTATAAAAAGATTTCAATCTCGCATGTAAATTATTTTCAAGTGGTGTGAGGTCACTTGCGGAAGCATTGGACTCTACCTGCGAAGTCTTTGAAGCTCCCGGGATGACAACAGAAATTTCGGGATGATCCAGTATCCATCTGAGTGCGAACTGTGCCATGGTTATATGTGTCGGGACATATTCTTTCAACTGGTTTGTGAGCTCTATTCCGTATTCAAAATCTAATCCGGAAAAGGTTTCACCAGCGTTGAATGCTTCACCGTTTCTGTTATAGCTGCGGTGATCACCGGGTGCAAAACCGGTATCTCTGGTATACTTGCCACTTAATAATCCGCTTGCCAGAGGTACTCTTATAATGAGTGCTACGCCTTTTTGTGCAGCTTTTTCAAAGAGCAGATCGGATGGTTTCTGGCGGAAGATGTTGAAAATGACTTGTAAAGAAGAAAGACCGTCCTGTTCAAGGCAGACAAGAGCTTCTTCGATGGTCTCGACACTTGCGCCGAAATAGCGGATTTTGCCTTCATTTTGCAGTACACGAAGCCAGTCGAATACTTCACCACTGACAAGAAGGTTCTGAGGTATACAATGGAGTTGTGTCAGATCTATGCAATCACGTCCAAGTCGTTTTAGTGAATTTTCTGTGCAGCGACGGAAAAGTTCAAGTGAGTAACTGTCGGGGTAACCTTCAAGCCGTCCCAGTTTTGTTGCAACAAATACAGGTTCTTTTTTGTCTTTAAGAAAATTACCAATAATAGATTCACTTCTTCCTGCGCCATAGACGTCTGCTGTGTCAAAGAAGTTTATCCCGCAGCGAATTGCAGTATCAAGAACAGCTTTTGCATCCGAGTCTGTTATTTGACCCCAGTCTCCACCAAATTGCCAGGTTCCCAGACCAATTTCGGAAATTTTGAGGTCGGTTTTGCCAAAAGTACGATATTTCATTTTTCCTCCATTATAGTTTTCTTTATAAGATAACCTGTACCGTATCCGATACCGGCAAGAAGAATTATTGTTACTCCTGCAGTTAGATCCAGATAGTAGGAAAGGATAAGTCCGCCAGTACAAAAAACTGCACCAAGAATTGAAGCAAGTATCATAATGTGTTTGATTTGACGTGTATACATCTCTGCTATTGAAACAGGAATGGTAAAGAGGGCAATTACCAGTATTAACCCGACAGCCTGAATCAGCATAATTACCGAAAAAGTGATAAGTGTGATAATAATATAATAGAGTGCAGTAACCGGAACACCGCTTATGTCTGCAAACTCTTCATCGTATGACATACCAGTTATTTCTTTGTAAAGAAGAGTTACAGTTAAAACTATTGTCAGATTCAGCCCGCCCATGAAGAGAAGGTTTTGATTTGATACAGTCATAATACTTCCGAACAGGTAACTCATGAGGTCAACATAATAACCTGGTTTCAGGTCTATGAATATGATTCCGGCAGCCATACCCATTGCCCACATGATACCTACGACAGTATCGGAGCGTTCATGTTTTTTTCTTGTAATGTAGCCCATAATTACAGAAGCAATCAGGGTAAACGGGACAGTGCCGGCAAGCGGTGGCCAGCCTAAAAATGCAGCCAGGCCAAGTCCGCCATATGCGGTATGTGCGATTCCGCCAGCCAGAAAAGACAGTCTGTTAACAACTACCAGTGTTCCGACAATTCCCGAAGCTATAC
>DATGNN010000074.1:0-5753 GCA_035306725.1 Chitinispirillaceae bacterium
ATTCATGAACGGGTTACGCGGATTAACGAATTGTCGGTTTAAAAATTTGGTTTTTATTGTACTTTTTACAGTAATACTGCTGCCAATTAGCAGTTATTCTGCAGCTAGAACTGTAGCTAAAGACGGTTCCGGTGATTATACAAATATAAGTACAGCATTGAGTGCAAGCGGTGATGTTGATACTGTAATTTTAGTGGGATCTGTAAATGATACATTTACTATGGATAATATCAATTATAACAATTTCAATACATATATTAAAAATAATAAACAATTGTTTATCACTAGTAATCAGACAGATCCTGACAGTTTTCCAGTCTTTGCAAGGAGTGGAAATCATGATTACTATACCATATTTATGAACTTCAGCATGTTTTTCGAAAAACTTGTAATTACTACCACAAATACTTTCGAGAATGGCAATTCCGAAAATACTTATTCCTTTCGTGACTGTGTAATCAGGGATTGCAATTCGGACATATTTTTTGAATTTAAGGGTAGCGGCAAGCCTCAGTTAATTTTTGAAAACTGTCTTTTTACTGGCAATAAAACAATACTTAAAGTACATTTTTGGGGAGTTGGAGAGCCTTATCTGAGAGTGAACAATTGTACTATTGATAATAATGATACGGTTTTGGTATCACAAGACATGTACACTATTACTGATATGTTGTTTTCAAATTGTATTTTCAGCAATAATAAAAAAACATTGCCTAATTCGTATTTTACTCAGCAGATCAGTTATTCGCTTACTTATGAAGACATAACAGATTATGGAGAAAACTGTGTTTCTGACACAAATCCAATGTACACAAGCGAAATCCGCGAAAAACCTTCAGACTGGATTCCGCAGGCACTTTCTCCTGCCAAAGAGATTGGAAACCTCCAAACTGCTCCGGAATTTGATATTGCTGGAAATCCCAGAACAGAAATCATTGATGCAGGATGCTGGAACGGGGAACCTGGCGGACCGCCGGAAATAATAGCACAGCCTGAAAGTGATACTTTAGGTGCAGGTCAAGATGCTGTATTTACCGTTGAGGTGACTGGTCTGAAACCGTTCAAGTTTTCATGGTTTAAAAATGGCACTGACGATCCACTGGATACGTCTACTTCAGCGGTTGCAATCAATTTGTTGGAAATTGAAAATATCACTGCTGAAAGTGAAGGTGAATACTATTGTGTAATCGAAAATGATTCAGGAGAGATTACTTCCGATACTGTTAATCTCACAGTTGTGGCCAGGCCGGTAATCGATTCCATTGTACCATTAGAACTCACTGTCGTTGAAGGGGATAATGCGGTTTTTACTGTTTCTGCATCAGGCGGACTCCTTGAGTACAAGTGGTATGAAAATGGAGAAGAAATTGAAGATGAAAACGGCCCGGTTTTAAGCTTTGTTGCTGATTTAGAAAATGACGGAAATAAATATAAGTGTGAAGTGTCAAATGACAGCGGCAGTGTGGAGAGTGATGAGGCTGCTTTGCATGTAGTTGCCCAAATACCCGTTTTTACTGTTCACCCGGGAAGCACGACCGTTTTTGAAGGAGCAGAGGTAACATTCAGTGTTGATGCAACAGGGAAAGCTCCTGTTATTTATGAATGGTTCAGAACCGATTCGGAAACTCAAATAGGTGAGGGGAAAACTTATACCATTCAAAGTGCGTTAATGACCGACAGTGGAATTGGGTTCTACTGCGAAGCTTCAAATTCTGAAGGTTCTGTTAAAAGTGATACTGCCATTTTGACAGTAAATACTGCCTTGAATCCTGTTATTAATTCCCACCCTTTAGATGTTGAAGTCAGGGAGGGGTATGATGCAAGGTTTAGCATAAGTGCAACAGGATCGGATCTGGAGTTTGCCTGGTATAAAGAGGGATCTGATGAGATACTGGGAGACGATTCAATTCTGGAGCTCTCGTCTGTTGAACTTTCTGATTCTGGTATGTATTACTGTGTGGTAAGTAATTCTGCAGGAGAAGAACAGTCCGATAAGGCTAAACTTATTGTATTGAGTGAAAACGAGCCGTTTAATCCTGTTAAGCTTAGTGGAGATTTTGTTGACAGAAAAACTGTTTTACTTACAGTAGAAGATTTTTCTGATATTAACACTGAAGAGGGGGAAGCACTGTATGCTGATACTATAGGAATATGGTATGAAATTAACAAATTCCCTTCTGAACCGGATGTTTCCAGTCCGAATCTTATTAAAATTTCCATAGACGATCTCAAAAATAATGGTCCAACTGATACTTACGTTCTTGATGAAAGCACAGAAGAGTGTTTTACCTATTCCTTTGTTGCATCTGTATTCTGGCACAATCCGGATACAGTAACTCCTTTCCATACTCCTAATGGGACATCTATCTATATGTGTTCTTCCGATCCAATTGATAATAATCTTGATATTGAAGGAGATTATAATACCGGTGATGACTCGATGGTTGTCACAATATCAAATCTTGAGAGTATTGACAGAGATTCTATTTCGTACCTGGAGTTATGGTGTGAAAGCAATGAAAATGAGTATTTCAGGGAGAAAATATTAACTGACAGTTTGCCGGATGGAAATGAGATGGAACTGGTATTCAAAGACAGTCCAATGTTTTCGGAAGACCAGAAGAGAATCACATGGAAACTGTCACTAACCGGAGTGCTTGGAAATATCAGTGATATTGTTCGGGAGGATTTTACTGTAGGTATTCCTCGACCCCAGAATCTTCTTGTGCTTGAAATAGATGAAGTGAAGAGCGGTTATGTAAAATTAGCCTGGCAGCTTGAACCTGATGTCATTTACGACAGCATTAAAGTCTGGTATGGCACCGAACAGATACCGCTTACTTATAACCCGCCTGAGTCTGAATTTGAATATATGACAATTATCGGTATGGAAGATGGGGTGACTATTGAGGGGTTAAACGAAAATACCCATTACTGTTTTGGTATACAAATACGAAGAAACGGATTCTGGTCTTATATAACAGAAAGCTCGTGTGGTTCGGCTACAACCGAAAAAAATGTTGATCCCGAAAAAGTAATAAACTCAATCAACCTGTCAGAAATTAAATTTGACAAAAACAAAAACAGGATCATGGTTTCCTGGAGTATCGATACTGTTGGTATAAGTCAATATGATCTGCAGACCGGTATTAACTGGGGTATTGGTGCCTATCCCAAAACCGCACCGCATTCATCGGATCCGATCATTTCATTTGACAAAACCAAAAATACGTATGATTATGAAATTGATCCGGGAGCAGCAATGCTTTTTGATACGTTGTATCATGTTTCTCTGTGGTTAAGAGTGAAAGACAGACAGTGGTCTGATCAATCAGATGACGCCCGGGATACAGTGAGAATTCCACCTCTTGAGTGGCAGGATGTTACCTATTTTGAAAACTCTGATACAATCAACACTTTTAACCGAAAAGTTTACATGTGGATGGATCCGATCTGGACTGCACTTGATAAATTTGAAAACATGCTGGAAATATTTGAACCGGATGAAAATCCTGATGGCTTTATACCTGTTAGTATCGGTGTAGAGTTCAGAGATAAAATGAGGTCTCCCAAATTCCATTTTGGTATAAAATGCGACTCTCTTCCGTCAGGTTACAGTATATCTGATGTTAATATCTATCAGTATGATACCGATACCGATAAGTGGCTTGTGCTTGAAAAAACCGGTGTAGACCCGATTAAAAATATCCTATCAATATATATACGTCCCGACGAATTTCCGTTACCGTTTATCTTAATGGTAGACACAAGTAAACCAGAAATAAGTGTTGAAAATGATACAACTGCTCTGAATCCAATGCAGTCTGTAGAAACGGAACTGAATGTCCAGGACAACATATCTAACGTGAAGGTGGAGTTCTGGTGTGGTCTGGGATCAGAAAAACTTTCACTGCAAAGTACGATGTGGGGAAAAGAGTATGATGAAACTTTCAAATTCAACATTCCAGCCGAAAAAGTTACTGCTGACAATGGAGTAAGAGCTTTACTGGTAATTACTGATGGGGTTCATACAGATACTGTAAACATTTCCCGAAAAGTTTTCAGGGATGCTTCATCTGATGCGATATCAACTGTAGGGGGGAAATGGGTTCCGTTGGTTACAACAACAGACCTTTATGAACCAGCTATCGACAGTGTCCTGAAAGATTTACACGAGGATGGCAGCTTTAAATATGATAATACGATGTTCAGGATTTTCAGATTCAGTTCAACGGAGAATAATTTTCTTGAAGGTAATACATGGATCGAATATTCCGATGATCCCGATCTAAAACCTTTGTTTGACCTTGTGCCTGGACGGGTTTTATGGATAAAGACACGCGATGATGCTACGCTAAGGCTGGGTGCCGGAAAAACTGTTACCCTGAAAAAACCACACAAAATTGAGATTAAAGCAAAAGACTGGACCGATATCTCTTTGCCTTTCCGGTTTAATGTATGTATGGGAGATATACTCGAACATTCTGATATTAATGATGAAGAGTGGAATTCAATATGGGTATACTCATGGCAGGAAAATGAAAATGCTGCGAATTTATATTCTACGCCTCATTATATGCCTATGATACCGGATATGGATAACCCTGATATTGAGCTCAATTACAGCAATGATTTCGAGCTTTCATATAATGTTCGTCAAACATATACAGTTTTTAACAATCTTGATCGCGATGTTACTCTAAGGATACCTTCAGTACCTGCAATAATGTCAAGTTATAGTGAATCTTTGGGAAAAAAGAAAGTATTAAGCGGATGGAGTGTGAAAATTAACGCCAGAACGCATGATGAAATACTTAATCCGGTGATTTGTGCTTATACTCCGGGTAAAGGCAGGACATATTTAAAACAAGGGCCAGGTTTTGGCAAGGTACGACTTTTTGTGCAAAATCCGGAAAATAATTCACTCTGGGGACATGTAATCAATCATGAATTAACAGATGGTGGTAATGTTGTTCCTCTTGTAATTGAAAACAGTTCACAGTCATCCCAAAAATTAAATCTGGAAATTGAAAATGGAAAATCTGTTCCTGAGAATATGAAAGTAGTATTTGTAAACCCTGAAAACCGAAAAATACAATATCTGACAGAAATGGAGATGGGTATTGAAGCTGGTGCAAGGAAAAACGGCTGGTTGCTTGCAGGAGATTCAATTTTCATTGCCAGCTGGTACAAGCAGATCATAACTACAGAATTTTCGCTCGAAAAACTGTTTCCAAATCCTTGCAGGGGAAGGCTTATGGTAAGATTTACGATACCATATACTGATATAAGTGAAATAAAGATGATGATTTTTGATCAGTTAGGCCGAAGAGTATGGTCAAAAGATATAAATAGAAGATTGCAGCCTGGATTAAATGTTGTGCATTGTGAGATTCCTGCAAGCGAATCATTTGCTGCTGGTACCTATATATTTAATATCAAGGCTATAGATCATAAAGGAAGAGTTGTTGGATCACAGAGAAGCAGGCTCACATATCTGCCATAGCTGTGAATTATGAATTGTGAATGTTCGCCGGGTGGACACGCCCCCCCGCGATAGCTAATGAAAATTCGAAATAAGAAAACCGAAATCCGAAACAGAACTAAAACATCGAATAAATTGAAGTATTGGGGGTGTGTGGTAACTTGTGAATAGCTCCGTTTTAAAGAAAATTGGAAATCAATCGAATACAATTAAATAATTCGAAAAAGTATTAGTCCTGTTCATCTGCATACTGTAAGGCAAGAAGTTT
>DATGNN010000075.1:0-2639 GCA_035306725.1 Chitinispirillaceae bacterium
ATTGTATATTGCCCCTCCGCTTCCCCCACCTGGAGTTTGCGGCTTTGCAGGATTACCGCCATTTCCGATCGCTTCGTTATATGAAAATAAGCAGTTAATAATAGTCCATGATACTCCGATACTGCTTATTGTGCCACCATTAGATCCGATATTCCCAAAACCCTCAGTACCCCCAAATGTCGAATTAACCACATAAACCGGCTTGTTTTGATACTGGCTAAATACCCGAACAGCACCGCCACCAACATCCGGTCCTAGATCTGAGCACACATTATTAAAAAATCTGCAATTTACAATCTTGAATCTGCCGCCTCTTACCCATATCGCACCTCCTCCATCACGTTCCTTTTCATTTTTTGAATTTCCATTAATAAAAGTAAGATTTTGAACTGTTAATTGAGGATGATCCTGATTCTGGCAGTGAGAAGTTGTCCAGTGCTGAAGTGAATCGCATGTATTCATATAAAGGATTCTGTTTTTTCCGCCTCCACAAAGAGTTACAAGTCCTTTTCCATCAATTACAACCTTCGGGTTTGCATCATTAAAAACTTTGGCAGGTTTGTCGAATGTTATTGTTACAGGAGCATTTCCACAGTCAAAACAGATAACACCTCCTTTTGCGACCGCATCAATAAAGGCATCTCCGGTGCAGCTTTTTGCTGTTCCATCACCAATAACCTGATCCGGTTCAGAAACATCCTCCAGACCAGCTTCAACCGGTACAGGATAATTTCCATCCAGATAGCCTGCTGCCGGCCCATCCTGCGGATTCGTCAGAGGATTAAAGACATCTGTGGTTTCTATCCCATAATCTTTTGTACATACAAATAAAAAGGTGCTTAGAAAAGATAACGTTGTTAATTTTAGTATCCGTTTCATTTTAAATTACACGCACTTTAATTGTGAAAGACTTAACCTGAATTAAATCAAGTTTCTAATACCAAAATCAGACGATTATTTTACCAGATCTGCTTCACCGACATTGACATAATTCATGACAGCCTGGCCGTATCCCCAGCTACATATGATCTTTACAGCAATAGACACTTTTCTGTTCGATGCCGCTGTGCAGCTTATTTGTTTTTAACTCTACTTTGACTATAAATATAATGATAGCACAATTGCGAATAGTTTAAAAACATAAAACCGAAAAATTTCAGATACATTCTTCAACCAACATTATCTGAAACAGAATAAAAGCTAAAAACAATTATTTTTCATTTATTGAAGTTTTCTTCAATTCTGAATAGTATTATTTATTCATTTAGATTAATGAAGCTGTAAAGGATTTGAAAAATCAAAAAATACCTGAATCGGACGATTAATTTACACGATTCTTTTTCGCGGACACATATGAATTGAAACAAAGGTTTTATTATGCGTAATGCAGAATTTTTGTACCTCGACTGGGCCCGGTTACCGTATCTCGTCTCAAAGAATAGTAAAGATGACTGAAAAGTTTTGAATTGGAGATTACGACAACGATTACGACAACGATTACGACAACGATTACGACAACGATGATATATATACGATCTTCACAGTTAAAAGATCTCTTTCTGCGGTAAGTTTATGACTTTGATAACTCCTGCTGCGCGCCAACAAGTCGTAAATTATTTTTTTCATTTAGAATAGCTCCGTTTTTTGATTGGAGGGTTTATGCTTAACAGTTTATCAAAAAACATCTGGTTGATCTTAACAATAATAATTCCGGGTATATTTACTTATGGTCTTTTCCGAATACTTCTGATTATTCACGAAACTACAGCTTTTAATACCCTTTTCGATTCAATGGACAATTCAATATCTATAAATGCTTGTGTGATTGTCATAATCGGACTTATTCAACAAATGTTTGGTATATTACTGGAAGCTTTAATTGCAATCATATTAAAAGGAGGCTCCCTGAAACGGCTTGTATGGGACAGGCATTTGAAAAAAGAAGCTGTAACAGACAGAGAACAATTAGCAACGGGTAATTTTTACTTGTCTTTAAACATAACAATCGGATTGTTTTTTTTATTATCAGCTTTTGTTGTATTTAAGTTTGATTTGAGAGTAGCTATTCCGTTGTTTCTTTTGTTTATAGTATCTGCTGGAGTAACTATTTTTCGTGCAAAAATTGCAATGGAAATTGTTTGAACGACTCCTACAAGTTTGTGACTATTACCAAAATCAGACGATTCGTTTTCGCGATCTGAATTGCGATCACCTTCACGCGATTAATCTGAAAAGCTCAAAAAGATAGTCCGTCCTTTTTAAAAATAAACCTTGCCTCCGAACTTCAAATTCACCTATTTTATTCATATCAAACCCGAAAGAAAACAGATTACCGTATACCAGGAATAAAAAATAATGGCTGTACCGGCAAAACTTGTAATCTATGCAAAAGGCTCAAAACCTCTAAGCGGTCCGATTCCTGTTCATGATATAGAAATAAACGATCTTTCCGGCAGTGAAATACAGGCATTTTTACACCGCGTATATACATAAAAAGTAAAGGATCATCTTTACGCTACATTCTACGGTACCGGTTTTATCAGAAAACACGATCCTCTCATTATTACAAAGCCAATTGATAAACTAACAATGTCAATTTGTAATTACCTTATAAATAAAACGTTTTTGCCAAAAATAGA
>DATGNN010000076.1:0-3081 GCA_035306725.1 Chitinispirillaceae bacterium
CATAGCAAAAGGAGATGCGTTTAGGTTGCATCTAAGAGCAGAAAGACCACTATCAACAACTACTACAGAACATTCAGGAAACTCATTACAGACTGATAGTTGAAATGCATCATCTCTCTCTTGTTCAATGCACCCGAATGTTCCAACAATTATTAGTATTAAGATGATTAACAAATACTTCATTTTTCTCCTCTATTTTTAAAGGCGGCTCTTTGTTATTTTTCCTTTGGGCCGGTTTATTGCAAACAACGTTCTGTGGCTATATGAAGTTTTTTGCGACTATAATAATTTCAGCTACCACAATAAACTTCGCAAAAATTTTGGGCTACCGCTGTTGGTGGATGTAAACTGGAATGCTACCTTAGTGTATCTCTTTTCCTGCGGCGACTCCTGGCTTTTTCCTGTTTCCTCAGCGCCCCTCTTATTCTCTTTAATGTGCACGATGCACTCTTGTCTTTCAGTTTTTATCTTGTTTCTTCGGTTTTTCATTTATCATCTCTAAACTTCCAAGAATTCCGAGAAGCCCAACAGATAATCCGTTATATTCCTCAATCACGACCGATGCTTTATCATTCCATGTGGCAAGATGTTCACCATAAAGAGTTATGCCGCTGAATCCGCCCACATTATATACAGCCCTGTATCTTTTTGTTAAAACGCTCTGCCTTTCTTTTGAGTCTGAGCCATACACGGCAAAATGTACTGTACCACTGTGAATGTCAAGCACGTTTCGAGAAAATTCGCTTTCGCCGGGTAAACTTTTCAATATATTGAGGTGATAAAGCATTTCTGCCTTTTTTTGCTCTTCATAGTCCTTTAGTGATTTCACCCATGCCTTATAAAGAATATCATCGATATCAACATGATCAAACCTGCGAAGAAAATAGTAGTTTGTGGCACAACCTGCTATTTCGCCCCCTACTAATACTGTATCTTTCATTTGATCTGTCGGTATTCTGAACCAGTTTAGTGGAAGCGTGATCGAGCAATCACAGAAATTCTCTATCTGGTTTTCCATGGTAATAAGGTTTTCGTATCGATAAATAACATCGTTGCTTGTTTTCATTCTTATCGAATCTCCACTGTTCCATTAGCTTCCTGAAGTTTTGCCAATTCAAGATCACGTTTGGAATCAGAGCTGATCTGTACAGCAACAGGAGTTTTCAAACAGAATAGGCTTGTACTCTCTGCTGATATCATTGAAGATGATGTGTTATGGCTTGCATGTGCCTCATTTTCAATTATGTGACCTTCAGTTCTGTTTTTCAGGGCTGCTTTGGAGGTTATATTGATTCCAGAAAATTCGACATTCAATGCTGCTTTTGCAGTGATGTTCAAGGCATTCAGAGTGATTGTTTCCGCTTGAACCTCAAATGCTTTTCCGGCTTTGATTTTAAGGTTGTTTTCTGTTTCAAGGTAAACAGAGCCGTTCGGGCTGATTTTTATGCCTTCACCACCCCTGTTTTTCTGTTTTACTACTGTGGTGTTATCTGCGGTATTCTCAATAACTTTTCCGTTTTTCATTTCAATGCGAACTGTTCCAAAGGGGTCATCAACTAAAATGGTTGTTCCCGATTGGGTTGTTATCCGGATCGGTCCGTTATTGCCAACATTCTCATTTTTCTGATTCATGGCCACTACCTTTCCTGATTTTTTCCTTTAATGATTGAAGTTCACTGCGAACACGCCGGTGCTCTTCATTGCGTATGAAATTCAGCTTCAGTTTTTTCTTGTATTCAGATGCCCCATCTTTGATCTGGAAAACTATTTTATTGGGTAACATTCCAGTTTGTTACTTGTTTTTAGCAAACACAAATTGTTTGTCATATCGTTTCAGATGCACTATGAAATTTTGAATATCTTTGGTTTTCAATTTAGAGCAGGGAATTGTTATCACATCGCTATTAAACCGTATCATAATTTTTTTAGTGATACGTTCAGCCGAAACAATATCTTTCATATAATACCGTTTGTTTTTGTATATGAAAGAGTCATCTTGAATCACAATCAAATCTGCCGATTGCAGGCAAGAAAATAGACCGTATATAGTTGCCAGTATGGCAAAGACAAATTTGACTACTATCATTTGAGTCTCCAATTGATGAATCGATAGTAGCCCAAAATACCCAGTAATAACTAGTAAAATGAATTCGGCGATTCCTGCCAGACCCATAATTACCAACAAAAGGCCAATGATGACCGGATGAATCCGCCATCGGATGGTGAAGTTTTTAGCAGCATAGTCCAGGTCGATATTTTCAGAATCATAGGGATCTGCGTATAAATCGGCTTTTTGAAGGATTGCGGCTTCGGCCACAATCTTGTCATGGCACATTCTGCAAATCTTTTTATTATTGGAGACAAACGCTTCACCAACAGGTATTATGTTATTGCACCCCGCGCACAGTACCGAATTAGCACAATCAAAACAGCGAGGATTGCCACTATCGCCATAATTTGAGAGGCCGCCAACTTTTTTGCCGCATTTTATACAATTCATGAAGATACTTCTCCTTATTCCGATGTACCAAAGGTGATCAAAAGTTATTTTCTGATTATATTTAGCGGATATCCAACTGCGAAATCGACCAGACTCCCATGGCAAAGGTAATGCCAAGCGAGTATTTCCAGTAAAAAGGTTTCACTTTGAATTCTAACCGTTCTTCAGACATAAAAAAGGAACTCCTATGAAAAAAGTTTTACTATTCTGCTTAATGGGTTTGGTGGTTGTTGGGTGTAAGGATAAGAGAGAAATCGTATACGAAAAACAGATGCAAGCGGTACGAACAATTTTCGATGTAAATGGTCTCGATACAGAAGAAGAGATACGAACAGGAATTGGAAGAAATCCAACAACAAAAGAACTTAGCCGTCTTGATTTTTCAAACAGAAATCTTACCATCATCCCACCGGAAATAGGTCTTCTTAAAGGACTTGTACAACTCGATCTGTCCGGAAACAAAATTGAAGAGCTGCCCGAAGAAATCGGAAATCTGGTGAAGCTGGAAAAACTGGATGTACGTTCTAATAGATTAAGAGGGTTACCCTCAACATTGGGTAATTTAGAGAGTTTAACTGAAT
>DATGNN010000077.1:0-19544 GCA_035306725.1 Chitinispirillaceae bacterium
GGACATACCTGGTGCTTTAAGGCGAATTCTTCGACAACAGTTCTTTTCAATTCATCATTATTCTGAATTGCATCCCAGATAGCGTTATTTATCCTTGTATAGTGACCGTGAGCATACTGGCAGTTTTGCGGTGTACAGGAATACTTTTCCTTGAAGCAGATCTTCTCTTTTGCAGTCAGGGTAATGTACTTCAGATGTAAGTTTTGCTTTTTTAGCAGCGAGAGGGCTTCTTCGGCCACACTTCTGTTGGTTGTTCTGGCTGTCAGATAAAAAATCCTCGAAGTGTGTTCTTCACCCATCGCTTTAAGTGCAGGAAACAAGGTTGAAATCGTTTTACCAATACCAGTAGGTGCTTTCGCGAAAAGTTTGCGTTTATTTTTTATGGATTTATATACTGAAACTGCCAGTTCTCGTTGACCTGCACGATAATCCTGAAAGGGGAAAACAAGACTTTTGAGAGAATCGTTTCTTTCTGAGATCCAGTTAAAACTGAATCTGGCCCATGGCTCATATTTTTTTATGAGATCGTCGAAAAAAGTTTCCAGTTCCGCAAAGGAACAGTGTCTTGTGAAGTCTTTGATTTTTTCCGTTTCAACTTCACAATAGATCAGTCGCAGGTCCACTGAAGATAATTTTTCTTTTGCAGCAAAAATATAAGCATAACAGGTTACCTGAGCCCAATGGACTGGGTTTTGGTTTTCCTCGATGGAATAAACCGGATCAGTAACCGATTTTATCTCCTCTATGCAGAATTGGCCATCAGTTTCCAAAACTCCATCGATTCTTCCCTCAACAACCAGAGTAAAGCCATCCAGATCAATACTTTGTTTGACAGAAATCTCAGATTTGTAGTTTCCTTTGCGATTTTTTTGTATGGTTCTGTGGATTCTGGTACCTTCAACGGCTCTTTTAGGGCCACAGAGACCCGAATTGATATCACCACTGCGAAGGATAAATTCTACAAGGTTTCGAACTGATATTCTGACAATCGGTTTAATACTGTTCACAAAGAGCAGGCCTGTAGTAGAGTTTAGGACAAA
The DNA here is from genome assembly GCA_035306725.1 of Chitinispirillaceae bacterium. Classification (GTDB taxonomy): domain Bacteria; phylum Fibrobacterota; class Chitinivibrionia; order Chitinivibrionales; family Chitinispirillaceae; genus JAAYEB01. The sequence continues at coordinate 1,041 of DATGNN010000077.1, forward strand.
TGTAAATTTAACAGATACGAATATTTTATGGATTGTTCAGCAGTTCATCACCTTATTTTGCAAAATCAACAAGAGTTTGCAAATAAGCTAATGGTAAACCTATATCATACCGTTTACCCTGCATCAGATATCCCATAAAACCTTCTTCACGACGGAGCCGATCAAGGCACGAGGTAAGTTGAAATTCACCTTTTTCCCGAATGTTGCAGGTTATATGTTCTTCAAGAAAATCAAAGATACGCGGAGAAAGAACATATTGGCCAAAAACCGTACAATAATGATCTTCAGGAGTATCGGCCATTTGAAGATGCTCCGATGCATAGATCGCATCAGGCTTTTCTGCAAATTCTGTAATAGCAATTACAGATTGATTTTCTACCCAGTTACCAGTGGCAGTACCAAAATGCCGAATAAGATCGGCTGGTGTAAGCTTAAGCCCAACAACACTCCTCCCATATTTTTCGTAGATATTGAGCAGTTGACGTGCACACGAGGTGTCAGTTTCAGAAGTGTAAAGATGATCACCCAACATGAGAAGAAACGGTTCATTTTCCACCCATTCCCGTGCACAATATACCGCATCACCAAAACCATTTTGAGTTTCCTGTTCGATAAAGGTAATTTTGTGACCAATATTGATTATGTAGTCGGATATTTGCTGTGCTTCTTTGGAGAGTTTCGCAAAATGTTCAACAGGGGGTGGTGAATGGAAAAACTCTTCAAAAAGCGGGCGATCTCCTTTTTGAACAATTACACAAATTTCTTCAATATCTGCACTGATTGCTTCTTCAATAATCGCCTGAATAACCGGTTTTGCAATACCATTTTTGTCGATTACAGGAAACAGCTCTTTTTTGACTGCTTTTGTTGCAGGAAACAGACGAGTACCAAACCCCGCAGCAGGTATAACAGCTTTTCGAACTTTTTTTGTCGAAGAGATTGATAATTTAAGGCAACACATACCAAGTTCAGATTCGATAATATCGATTACTTTATTCTGTGTAGTTTCATCTTTAACAATCAATTGTGCGGTCCCATCACCTTGTGAACCGACTCCTTTGCCACCAAGTATATATGGTTGTATGTTTGGCCAGGATAGAAGTTTATGCAGTACCGGTGATGTGAGCTGAGACGGGCATGCCGGTATACAGGCTTTGTCAAAGGCAGCCTGTGACTCTGTCATTAGTTTTCCAAGAGCTATTGAATCTCCATGTTCGATTGCTGCAACTGCACGTTTGGTTATTGAAGAACTGGTTTTTCCAAGGTATTCCTGTACATCTCGTTGAAGATCATTTTCTGCAAAAGGATAACACTTATTGAGTTTGTTCAGAATTTCGCAGGTGTCTTTTCCAGCACAAAGATCCACTACTACGAAATGAAAAACTCCCCCTACAGCAACTTCTTTTACATCAATCCTGTCACCATCAAACGACATTATTATTGGTCGGTCACCATACGCGCATCCCTGGTCCATTCGTCCGCATCGTGAAGGTGTGGTGATTTCACCAAGATAAGCGAATTCCATTTCACCCCTGATAGTCATTTTAAGATCATAGAGCCGGTTGAAGGCCCTTGCGACCAATACGCAAGTGGCTGCACTTGAAGAGAGGCCTTTTCTCACAGGCAGATCGGTTTTGTAATTGTTTATTTCAAGACCATGAACGCGATAATGAGTAAGCACCTGATAAGCGACACCTGCAACATAACTAAAAATTCCACCCTTGCGAGCCTCTTCTAACAGGGACTCACGGTTCATGGAAGTTTCGAATACCTGGTCTGTAAGTGTAGTTTTAAAGACAAGTTTTGAGGGATGAGGTTTTATTTCTGCATAAAGCCCCTGGTTAGTTCCGGTAATCAGAGCATTTCCGATTTCAAGTTTACCATTGATTCGGCGGTAACCACCAGCCCAATCGGTATGTTCACCAAAAAGACAAATTCGTCCAGGAACAAAAAGTTTCATTTTATTTAGAGTCTTTCTATAATTTATCTGGTTTTGATTTATATGCAGTGCGATTCTGGTATAAATATAAAATTATAAAGTACTGTATGATAGATCAGATTTCGGGACGGACTATTTTTTTATGGTTTTGGGATAAAAGGAAAAAAATAGTCCGTCACTAAGTATGGTATTGATGGTATTGTATTTGCTAAACATTCTCTTTTTCAGATTGAGTAACAGTTTTTACACCAGGTATTCCGATTCTGTTTATCAAAATGAGAAAATTTTATTAAAATCGAAAATCTTTTCTTCAAATTCGTTAAATCTGATTAAACTTTTAAAAAAGGATTTCTTTATGAATTTGAATTATGATAATAACGACAGTTGGATCAGTGATAAGCAGAAAGGAATTGAACTTAAAATGGAAAACATAACTTTAAAAACTGAAATAGAGTTAAAAAATGGCGTCTTTTCAAAATCAGATTGGCTTGAAACCTCTCTGGAAAATAGATTCCTTAAACAGGTTTTAGCTTTTGAGGAAGCGGAAAAAGAATCTGAAATTCCAATACATTTACTTTTCCCTTCTGATTATCAATTCCCACCTATTGACACGATGTCGGAAAATGAGCTTAAAGAAAAACTGGACGATATTGGAATGATTTTTCGACAAAATAATATTGAACTGCACTTTTCTGAAAAACTTCCCGATGTTCTGCTCTATCAATACCTTACTGAGCAGATAATACCAAAGGATTCAATCATTTTTGGATCATATCCGGGTTTTATCTGGCACCTGGATGGCTGTTCTGGTAATTGTAAAAACTGTTTTCAGAAAGAATTCTGTTCTACAACCAAAGAACTGGATGAAGAAGAAAAAACTGAGAATTGATATTTGATTCTTTTTTTGTCCGATTGCTTAGTTCAATTTGAAGTCTTGAAAAATGAATTTTAAGTTTTTACAGTATCTGTCTTTTCAGCAAAACTGACCTGTAACGCTTTGCTGCGTTTAGCCTGCGCGCCTAATTCGAAGGGATCGGCAGTTCTCCACCTTTCAATCCTTTCGGGGCTATGTGTCTGATTCAGGGCTACACCCTTCACCTCGCCTATACTCGTTTTGGTTCAGATGTCCATTTATGAACTCCCAAATACTACGGAGTGATTGGGTTCGAATCTTGCTCCGGGTGGCCTCCTTGATTATGGCTCATTGCCAGGTTAACCGAATTTCGGATATCTGATTTCGAATATTTAACAGCTACTGCGGGGGTCGTGTGCGCTCTGTGTAAACATGATAATCTTAAAAAAATGATTCTAAAGTTCCACATACTGCACCTTTTTGGTCCTTATAAAATCTGCCAAAATGTATTATATGTGATTATATTATTAATACCTGAATGGTACAGATTCCTATAGGAGACTTTCGTACAACATTATTCAGTAACAGCCTTTTTAGAAAGAAAAACATGAATAATCCGCATTTTTCAATACTTAAACCTTTATTGATTCTAATCATTACAGCAGCTTTTAGTGCAATTAATGCCGATAACCCGCTTGTCCGCCATATTTATACAGCCGATCCCGCACCGCTGGTTTACAACGACACTTTTTATATCTTTACCGGTCATGATGAAGGCGGAGAAGGATGGACACTTAATGGCTGGCATGTTCTTTCTTCTACAGATATGGTACACTGGACCGATCATGGTGAAGTTTTATCTGTCAGTGATGTAACCTGGCTGAACCCTCATCAGGCATGGGCCTCCCACTGCGTTGAACGAAACGGAAAGTTTTATTTTTACATCTGTGATTCCGGCGAAATCGGAGTCGCTGTTGCCGACAACATTCTGGGACCTTACAAGGATACTTTGGGTGAACCATTAATTTCAAATAAAACACGCGGAGCCTGCCCTGATGACGACAACATAGACCCTGCTGTGTTTATTGATGATGACGGTCAGGCGTATATCTATTGGGGAACTGACTGTGTAGCACGCCAGGCAAAATTAAAAGATAACATGATTGAAATTGACGGAGACATTACTGTCCCTCAGGGAATTGACCGCTTCTTTGAAGCATCCTGGGTACACAAAAAAGATGATATCTATTACTATTCTTATGCCGCAACTAACAATAACGGTGATGCCTGGCCGTCAAATATTGATTACGCAACCAGTTCAAATCCTCTTGGACCCTGGAAATACCGGGGTACACTGAATGGATTTGCCGGAACCGGTACCAACCACAGCGGTATTATTGAATTCCAAGACAGATGGTACTTTGTTTATCATACCGATTACCTTTCTGATGGAGTACCGTGGGAAAGATCGGTTCAAATCAATTATCTTTATTACAATGACAACGGAACGATGAAAAGAATTGTTCAGGATACCGAAGGTGTCGAATCAATCGGCCCGCCACTATTCCAGGAAAATGCATTTTATAAAATTAAAGCCAGACATAGTGGTAAGGTAATAGAAGTTGAAAACGGTTCCAGCTCAGATAACGCCAATATTCATCAATATACCGACAATGGAAACCACTGTCAACACTGGGAGTTTATTGAAGTCGAACGGGGTGTTTACCAGATAGTCAACAGAAACAGTGGCCTTTCACTTGATGCTGATATGTCCAGTAACAATGTTTTGCAATACTCTTACTGGGGCGGAGAAAATCAGAAATGGAAGATAACTGGAGCTGGCAACAGCAGTTATTACATTGTCAACAAGGGCAACAATCGCATGCTTGAGGTGTACTACGCCGAGATGGATGATAAAGCGAATGTTCAGCATTGGGGATTTAACGGAGAAAGCTGTCAAATGTGGGATATACAAAAAGTGGATTCTAATACTGTCAAAACGTTTGTTCCACTTAGTATTTCTTTACAGAAAAAATCAGTTTCATCAAGAACTGGTTATGTATCTCTTAAAAACCATTACCAAAAAAAATATCATAATACTCTTTTTGACCTCTCCGGGCGTATTTCAGGTCCAACAAATTCAAACTGCCTGAACAGCGGGTTCTTTATAATTCATAAAGATCATTTTTAATTATTTAACTAATTGTGATCCAGTATTTTAATTTTCCATTTTATTGAGCAATCCTGTTCCTTTACGGTCTGTATCAAACTTATTGTCAGTTAACAGGTTCTATAGTCCTTTTCCAATTCCTGATATTGCTTATATAACAATTGCTTTTTCTTATTTGTTTTTTGCCTAATATTTATCATTTGTATACCTTCTTAAATACCTGCCAACTAAGAGATACAAGTAGAGTTCAAATCCTGAATCTCACAGCGTTCCTGATGCATCAGGGCTTCTTCATGTATTAACTCTATTATTTGTCTGACAAAATTTTCTGATAGATGCTGCCCATTGCCATAATCCAATCGTTTACGAAGTAATTCCCTGAAACGATTTGGTTGAAGTGTTGTGATACCATTTTCATTTTTCAGTGTTGCTATTTGTTCAACGATATTCAACCTTAATGCAAGAAGGTCAATGATCTTGTAATCTATCTGATCTATTTCATTACGGTATGCTGTAAGCCTTTGATTGAACTCCATATTTGATGAACGGGTGCTTTTCCATACCAGACTGTTCATAAGAGTTAAATATTGTGCAGGAGTTAATTGCTGATTACGGTCACTTAAAGCTGCGGTGGGATTGGGATGGACTTCAATCATCAAACCATCAAACAGTAAATCTATTGCAGTTTGAGCGACAGTCTGAATCAGTTCACATGCACCTGCCAGATGGCTTGGATCACAAATTATAGGTAGAGATGATACCCTGCGTCTTAATTCAACAGGAATACGCCAAAGGGGCGGATTCCTGTATGAGCTTTTTCTGTAAGTAGAAAACCCCCTGTGTATGGCAGCAATTTTTTTAATTCCCGCATTTGATACACGCTCCAGAGCACCTAACCAAAGATCAATATCCGGATTAACTGGGTTCTTTACCATAACTGGTATATCTACACCCTTTAGAGGTTCGACAATTGCAGATACAGCAAACGGGTCAACCGTAGTTCTTGCACCTATCCATAAGACATCAATATTGTTTTTAAGACATAATTCAACATGCTGTGGTTTAGCGACTTCTGTTGCAACACTCATCCCGGCTTCATTACCTGCATCTTTTAGCCATTTTAGTCCTTTTTCACCTACACCCTCAAAAAAACCAGGCCTTGTACGTGGTTTCCATATTCCCGCACGCAGAACATGCGCTCCACTATTCTTTAATTCCTTAGCTGTAGTGAGAAGCTGCTCTGGAGATTCTGCACTGCAAGGACCTCCAATAAGAAGTTTTTTTTGGCAACCAATATTCCATTTTGAAATAGGTATACATTCCATAGACTTCATCTCTCCCCCTTCAAAAGAAACTTACAGGCAAATATCCCAGATTAAATGGTAAAGTTCACGACTTTTTCACAATTAGATTGCCTGACCACATATATATAATAAGAAAAAAGACCTGATAATGTTAAGTTGTGTTGATTGAAACAATTTTTGGTGAAAAGTTTCTAAAAATTGTTAAAACACCAGATCCGAAAATAAAACTCCATAATTGATTCATTTACATTCATGATCTCATCAGCTTCAGCCAAAGTTGGCTATGTTTTTGCATCCATTTATGATTCAAAGAATAAACGGATAACTGCAACTCTTTTATTCTTTTACTTTATTTTTTTGGACTCTGTTTTTCATTCAAAGGAATTTTTTGTGATATTTAAAACTTTTAAAGTATTTCGATTACTCTTATAAAGAAATTTTCAGTTCGAATTTAATATGGCTAAAAATTTAGCTAAATTATCTGATTAAGGCAACATGCTTTCTGCAATAAATTATTGGTGAAGAGTTCTGTTTCAATCATTAACAAAGGAGTTTTTATGTTCAGAAGAGCCATCGTGCTTCTTGTTTGTGTATCATTATTTTCTGTTAACACCGGGTGTTTCGGTTCTTTTGAGCTCTTCAAAAGGGTTTACAACTGGAACAATTCTCTTGATAACAAATGGGTTCGGAGTGGCATTCTCTGGCTTTTCAACATTATCCCTGTTTATCCGGTCAGTGCCTTTGTAGATGCCATAATCTTTAATCTGATAGAATTTTGGGCTGGCAATAATCCTTTGGCTTTGGATTCGGATATAGAAACCACAAAGACGTTTACATCAGGAAATAAAAACTATGATGTAACATTTGGCAATGGTTCTATCGTTATACTTGAAACAAAGGGGCCAAATGCTGGAAAACGTGTCATTTTATCTTTGGATAAAAAATCAAATTCATGGTATCTTTCGGATGGAAAAACGTCTACATTAGTTGCTAATTACAATCCCAGACCTCTCAATACAATTGACTTTTATTATCCTGATGGAAGAGTTCTTTCGCGAAACATAAATACTGATGAAGCAATAGCTGTCAGGCAAAAAGACAGTAGGAGTTATCTTCACACAACTGAATAAACAAGGTGAACAACTATCAGGTTTATTGTTAATAGCTGCTTTCAGGTAATTTTTTCGGAATCAACCTCGAAAGCAGCAATTAGATTTAAAATTAAACTTAGAGGATTAAATTAACAGTTTGCTCGTTAAATGTATTACCCGGATAAGATGCTTTACCTGAAAAATTGATATGATTATCTATTTACAAAAGGGTACCAGCAGTTGCATCTCACAAACACATGAGCACATTAACAGCAGATGTGTTCCAAAAGAATGATAAAAACAGGTCCGTTCCTTTATGTGTTAAAATATTCATTTCCCATTTAAAGCATCTAACACCTGATAATAGGTATCCTTTTTCTGATTATTATTAAAAAGCAGTGATCTGGAATTCCCCCCATTGCACATAGCAGTACTCCAGGTATTTAGCCAGGATTCACTATCATTGATTCCCCAGAAAGTGATGGCAACACATTTGGGTTGATTTACACATAATTTGGTTATATCATGGTATAGCTGCAATTGTTGCATCTCAGTGACTTGATTGCCACAGAGATTTATATCCCATTCCGAAATTAACACTTCCAAACCCAAATCTGCATAGTATCGCATGTTGTCTTCCACCATTTCAACTGTTGGAATATTATTTGGTGGACCAATATGCATTTGAAACCCTACTCCATCAATAGGAACATCCTTTTCGACCAATTCTTTTATCATCTGTCTTGCGAATCGGGATTTATCGTTATCAGCATCTATGCTGTAATCATTGTAATATAATTTCATATCTTTCATATTATGACTGTCAGCATAATCCCTTGCTATTCTAAAGGCGAGTTCTATATAATCTGATCCTATTTCATTATAAAATACAGTATTTCTCATACGAGCATTACCTTCACCAACATCACTGTCTGTTGCGATAGCTTCATTTACTACATCCCAGGCATAGATATCGTTGCCAAAGTGTCCCATAACCTCTTCAATATGGTTTTTCATGATACCCAACACTCTATCACGACCCTTAGCCTGATTAACCCACCCGGCCAGTTGGCTATGCCAGACAAGGCAATGACCTTTTACCTTTATATTGTTCTGTTTAGCCCAGTTCACAATCGCATCAGCCTGATAAAAATTAAAACCTCCTTCACTGGGCTGAAGATTTTGCCATTTCATTTCATTCTCCGCTGTCACATAGTTAAATTCATTTGCTGCAAGGCTGGAAAGGTTTCGAGATGATACAGCTGTTCCAATGAGTATATTTCGATTTCCACATGCGCCTGCTTCTTTCAGTGTTGAGGCATCACATACATCCGGTGTTATTTTGTCCATCGAAATTCGCATATCTGATAATAAATATGATTCTACAGGAACCTTTTTATCCACATAGCCGTCTTTTTTTGCGATCAAAGTATCAATTACTGTATCACTCGTTGACTTATTTAGTCTAAAATCACTTTTAACAGAAATATCAGATCTTGTCATATAGAGTTTATGCCTCATACGAACCGCTGTACAGGTATAAACATTATTGTTAACAGCGATTCGAAGGAGATTAAATCCATTGGCTAAATCAGGAAGAGTCAGACGCTGTTTATCTGGTACAAGATCGATAAAGTTTATTGAACCCAACAAACTCCCGTTACCGGAGAATATTGAAATATTTCCACTAATTTTTTCAGAACCAGTGTAAAAAACAAGATTTTTTCCTTTAAGGCCGAATATTAATGGCAGCGATTTAGATTTTTTATGATCAAAAGATGTGTTTAATTTAAAAAGTGTAAAATACCCTTCAGAATCAGTTTTGGTAAAAAGATCCGGAGTTTTTGATAACGATATCGTTACATCTTTAAGTGGTTTTTCTGAATCGGTTTCAACAACAGTTCCGGAAATCTCTACATTTGAAGCAAAGATTATACCAAAACTAAAAAACAAAAGAAATGCTGGAAAATAAGCTCTTTTCATTAATTCTCTTTCCTTTTTTAAAATGATAGACGCATATAGATAATATAATAAAAATACTGTGTAGTAGAACGAAGTAGTTACCTGCCCCGACTCTCCCTGAACCGTACAAGCAGCTTTCCCACATACGGCTTTTCATTCCAGCCCTCAGGTTTCCATTTCAAAAAATGGTTGCAATTTTTCCCGAAAAATTGTTATAAATAGTTGTATCAGGCCAATGAAAGCACTATATTAAACTCATAAGTAAAAAAGATCAAATCGCCTATCATCTCTGCTGCCGAAGAAGTACCATTAGTCAGGATCGTTATTACGGAGAATTTATTAAAGCGATTAAATAAAGTTGCTGCAGAAGTCCTCTAAAATATTTTCTTTTTCTAGCCTGTATCGATCCCGCCATCCGTCATCACCATCACCGTTAGTGCATGAAAAAAAGGGGAAAGTGTAAAGATATTCTCTTTCCATATACATTTACTGATATGTCAGGTATATCAGGGATGTCTTTCGGTATATATCACAATGATTTCTCATCGTATTCGTGGATGGGAATGCATAAAGGGAGGAAAGCGTATGAAGCGGATGGCAGTGTTGTGTGTCATGTTGTTGGGTCTGGGAACTGCGATTAATGCCCAGGAAGAGATTAACTTGAGCGGAACGGTCAAGGACAGCAAGGGGGCTGCGGTTGCCGGTGCGACGGTAACGCTTGTTTCCGATACATTAATGAGGGATACCACAGATACGAACGGTCTATTTGCCATACAAAATATCACATCGATAAGGGAAAACACTGCTTATAACAGCTCAATTCAGCCATTCGTCAAAAGTTTGCAGGTAAAGGGAAACAAACTGACTTTCCATCTAAGTCTTGGTGCTCAAAATAGTACACTATCCCTGTTTTCAGCCAATGGAAGACGGTTAGAAAAAATGGTACCAAAAAACGTAATGGAAGGCGTACATCATTATACACTTCCGGAACTTTCCACGGGTTTCTATGCGATGAATTTTGATGTTAATCAAGATGTTATGACATTTAAGCTGATTGTTACCAGCAGTGGATATTTTATTGACAATTCTAATATCGGGTCGACTGGTGCATTGGTACTGAACAAAAGTACTGCCGCGGCACAGAATGATGATACCCTGCTGATTGAAAAAGAGGGGTATAATACAGTAAAACAGACGATTAATTCCTATAAATTGACAGACATCGCAATTGTAATGGATACTGTCGAAAAAAATGGCGAATGTCTGTTTGCGGATGTACTTGGCAAAACGAAAGAAGAATGTGATGCGAAAATGCAGGAGATAATCGATATTTATTTTAAAAACGGCAGCAAGCTTTACCATGATATTGGCTCCGAGGCATATATTTTAGACGTAGAGTTCGATGATGTACGCTCCGAGGGTCAGTCGTATGGGATGATGATTGCCGTACAGATGGACATGAAGGATGTTTTTGATAAGTTGTGGGCCTGGTCGAAGAACCATATGAGAAGACCGGATGGTATGTTCAACTGGCAATGCTATCCAAATGGTGGTGTTAAAGGTCAAGATTATGCTCCTGACGGGGAAGAGTGGTGGCTGATGGATCTCCTTTTAGCCGCAAGGAGATGGAATGACGAGAAATATCAGAGAGAAGCTGACGAGCTTTCAAATGCAATGTTCGCCAATGGTGTGTTCAGCAATAACTTGCCCAAATTCGTGCGTAACAACGGGACTGTCGATCCTTCGTATATCCTGCCTGGTTTTTATACCTTGATATCGGAATATTCAGGCAACCACAATTCTGATTGGGCCAATATGGCCAATGCCGGTCGCCAGTATCTGGCGGGATGCGTTTCGAAAACGACAGGCTTGATGGTTGGCAGCCCGACTACTGGTATCCAATTTGACTGGGATGCCTGGAGAACTGTCCAGTGTGTCGGGCTGGACTTGTTGATTTCCGACCTCTATTTCGATGGTCAAGCTCGCAAGGGATATGGTGACTGGTCAGGGTCAACCTCCTCATCTGATAAATCCTTTATTACCAATTGGTACAATACATACCTTGGTTTTTTCGAGTCCAAGCGTGATGACAATGGGGGGTATTGGCCTTTATGGACATTGGACGGAAATACCAGGCAAGGAGATAATAACCAGAATAAAACCGGAATACGTCCCGGTCTCGCAGCAATGAATGTATATGCGGCGAGCGAGGCAACGGCCAAGGCGGAGGATGGTACGCTGCTGAGCGTTAAATTCGCACAAGATCTGTGGGATATGGAGCCACCGACAGACGATCAGTACATATATTACGACGGTTTGTTGTATATGCTCGGCATGTTGTATGCTACCGGAAATTTTGAGTTCTGGGGCGATCTGTAGTTTCAAGTCATCCGGACTTAATCGGACGTAAGGCCTAACAACGTGTTGCAGCTAACTGGCCGAGGTATTCAAATGCATGGATTGGAAGAAAAAGGCTAAATCACGATGTTATGTATATGTAGCTGAATCATAAAGTTGCCGCGGTCACGTCCACAAAGCTAAGTCGAAGTATCACTAAGCTTTGTGGACGTCTGCAAAACTGGCCGTTACAGGCAATTCCCATACTGATTGGGTTTCAGTAGATTCCGAAGCAAACAGCAAAATGGATTTGTAAAGTGTAATTTTAGAAATGTTTATGCAAAACTAAAAGTAATAATAATTGATTAAATTACCTGATTGTCGGAATTTCATTAAAATTGAAAGATAAATCAGAGAAAAATCGTAACAGCAAAATGAAAGAAGAATAGTCCAGACAACTTCTCAGAAATCCGGACGCTGATTGTTGATATCAAAGATAAAGATTCCTTGCGAGGCTTTAACACTCTGCTTAACTAAAAAAAGGACCTCAATGAAATTTTGTCAAATGAAAGAAAAACTGATAGATGAACTTAGATTGGTATTGCAAAATAATGCCGACAACCAAACACGCATATCTTCATGTCGATTTTTCAAAAAAGGAGAAGAAGCTTTGGTCTATGGTGTAAAAATGGCCGAAGTCACCAAAATAGCAAAGGAATTTTTAAAACAGATAAAAAGGTATTCCAAACAGGATGTTTTTGTCATTTGCGAAGAGTTATGGAAATCCGGATATCTTGAAGAAGCAATTATTTCCTGTAAAATTACAGAGTCTTTAAATAAACAATACGAACCTGTAGACTTCAGGATTTTTGAACGTTGGGTCAACAAATATGTGAACAATTGGGCAGATTGCGATACACTTTGCAATCATACAATCGGAACATTTATCATGATGTATCCCGAATATCTCAACGAATTAAAAAAATGGGCAAAATCGCCTGATCGTTGGACAAAAAGAGCTTCTGCTGTAACGTTAATTATACCTGCAAGAAAAGGATTGTTTCTTAAAGATATATTTGAAATTGCAGACATTTTACTTTTGGACAAAGACGACATGGTACAAAAAGGTTATGGTTGGATGTTGAAAGCTGCAAGTGAGAGTAACCAGAAAGCTGTTTTCGATTATGTGGTATCTAAAAAAGAGGTAATGCCACGGACAGCGCTTCGTTACTCCATTGAAAAAATGCCGAAAGATTTAAAAGTCGAAGCAATGAGAAAATGAGAAACTGCCATTATAGCGTGAATAAGTAATGGCAGTTTTCGCTCTGCATGCAAAACTTTGTGCCCCACTTTGGGGCGGTTTAATTTTAATTACCTGCCAAAACCAGGCTGAGCACTACCATGAAAAACTTTTAGGTGACAATTTAAGGAACAGCCTGAAAGGGATCCATTGCATTTATCCGTCTCAGAACAACCGAGTTCTGCCTGGGAAATATAATTCGCAGATTTGCATCTGTTAATGCCAACTCGGGCGCAGTTTGTCTCTTGACAATGTGATCAAGATTCAAAGTAAATTTATTGCCATTAAGCCTGAAGAATGGTGCTCCACTCTCAAATTGGTGTAGAAAAGTGGTTGGAAAAAAGTCGCATCAGTAAATCAAACCAGAAGAAACCTGCGATTTCAGGCGAATGCATAATCCTTTTATTATGTTTCCCCTACAAGGAAAAAAAATCTTAGCAACATTAATATGGTGTGCCCAAGAATCCTCGTTTGCGTGTACCGGTCCCGTTTATGGAAAAAACAGAGGTCTTCAGCCCTATATGCTTTTTACCATTCTTGCATACTTCAACATTACTCCCTGATATCAGCAACTAAATGATATTTGGTTCTGTTTCGAGTTTCGGATTTTTAGTTTTTAACGCCGGGATATCAGCTTATTCATATATTCATCTTAATCTGATTTCGATATGGAACACTACAAGAAAGTGTTACCAAAAATAATGAACGATAAAATAATTAAAAATGTTTAATCACTTATAAAACTATTCGATTACAGTTTTTAAACAATTTCAAATCACTAAATATGAAGCAATAACGCTTATGCTATCAATGCGATTTAACCTAAAAATTGTGTCAAAACAGTTATGCTTGTATGTTACCAAAAAAATAATATAAAAAACACATTTATGATAAAATGTTATTATATTAAGGTTATGAAATCCAAACAAGCTGAAACAGTTGATATCTTTACCTTTTTCGATTATCGTGAGTATCTTAAAGCGGTATACACGACAAGAAAAAAAAACGAAAAAGGGTTTTCGCATCGTTTTTTTTCACGTGAAGCCGGTATTTCCAGTCCAAACTATCTTATTCGCGTGCTTAAAGGTGAAAGGACATTAAACGGGGAGTATATCGAAAAGTTCAGCAAGGCACTGAACCTGACAAGCAGTCAAAACCGTTACTTCAAGACTTTGGTACAGTTTAATAATGCTACCAATTTCAGGGACAAAGAATCCGCACTCAAAACACTCTTGTCTCTTCGTTATCGCCGCGGTATTCATAAATTAAATGACAGGAAACTTCAGTTTTTCAGCAAATGGTACTATCCTGTTATAAGAGAACTTGCCGTTATTTTAAATGCCAAAGATGATTACAACCTACTGGCACGCAACTGTATTCCAAGAATTACATCACGGCAGGCAGCAGATGCTGTTGCTTATCTGTTAAAAAATGGTTTCCTCGCAAAAGATGATTCAGATAATTACCAGCGTACCAACCCGGTGATAACAAGTGGTGATGAAGTAAAATCAATGGTACTGCGGACATATCATAAACAGGTACTTTCTCAGAGTGTTGATGCGCTCGATACAATCGAAAAAAGTAACAGAGACATCTCATCACTTACACTCAGTGTTTCCCGTAAAACCTATTTCACCATGAAAAAGGAGATACAGATTTTCAGAAAAAGGCTGTTAAATATGGCAAAAGAGGATCCAAATCCCGAACTTGTCTGCCTGGCCGGTTTTCAATTGTTTCCACGGTCCAGGATTAATTCAAAAAAGAAAAGGGTATCGTGATCCATGATCTGCAATGTTAACAAAATTAAAATCTTTTTTGCTGCAATAATTGGAGTAATCATCGTTATTCTGTTTCCTGATTGCTCGCCGGATATCACGGGTGGTGGTTCTGAAGCGGGGAATGCACGAATCACGGGAATGATTACAGATACAAATGGCTCTCCTGTCCAAAAAGTTATTGTAAAGATCATGTCTTCAGATTATGACCCGGTAAAAGATAAACCGTCCGAAAGTGTCAGTGTCGATACAACTGACAAGGTCGGTGTTTACGAATTTAAAGTAAAAAAAGATCACACATATTCAATACAGGCAGTGCATATGATTTCCCGCGAACGAGCTCTTATCCCGTTTGTTTTTCCAGAGTCATTGAACGACACAGCTCCTTCATGCATACTTCGGAAGCCTGGTGCACTAAGAGTTATGCTCCCGGCGAATATTGCTTCCGATTCCGGATATCTGTATATACCAGGTACAACGTTTCATTCTCGTTTCAAGCATTCAGAAAAACATGTTTTTATGGATTCGATTCCTGCAGGTATCATCCCATTGCTCTTGTACTCTTCTGAAGACATTGAAGAACCGGTTGCTCTGGATGAAAATATCAACATCACAGCCGGTGATACTGTAAACATAACTTTTCCGGATTGGGCTTATTCAAAAGAGATCATTCTTAATACATCTGTATCCGGAGCCGATATCCGGGGTACAGTTTATCAGTTTCCGGTACTTGTCAGGCTAAACACCGATAATTTTGATTTTTCACAGGCCAGGAATGAAGGGGAAGATATCCGGTTTACCTGTTCAGACGGAAAACCTCTTCCCCACGAGATCGAGTTATGGGATAAAACCAGTGAGAGTGCGGATATCTGGGTACTTGTTGATTCCATACTTGGTGACGACTCTACTCAGTACATCATTTTATACTGGGGAAATCCTGATGCAGAAACATTGTTAAATGATAATGCAGTTTTTGATACTGCTGCAGGTTTTCAGGGAGTCTGGCATCTTGGGGACATTTCAGGTAATGCCACCATTCCCGACGCAACAATCAATAAATATCATGGCGTTTCCCCGGATACGGCCGAACCCCAACTCGCAGAAGGTGTTATTGGAAACTGCCGTGTGTTTGATGGCGTTGATGACTTTATAACCATGCCTAATACATCAGACAGCAAACTGAATTTTCCGGAAAAAGGTAACTATACTGTGAGCGCCTGGGTGAGGCTTGACACATTAGATGGTGAACCGCATCTTATCGTAGCGAAAGGTTTTACTCAGTATTTTCTGAGATTTACCTATTTCCCTTCCGATTCTCCATCATGGGAATTCTCTGAATTCAGTGATACCAGATTATGGCAGGCCTGCACATCTTCAGCATCAAGCAGGCAATGGACACTTGTTACAGGTGTCAGAGAGGGAAACCGGCAACTGCTCTATTGCAATGGAGTTCTTGCAGACAGCACACCTAACAGTTACCCGAATGACAGTTTTACCAGAGACATGTCAAATGACTTATCAGTAGGAAAGCTTTTGGCAGCAGTCGAGGTGCATGGCGTTGTAAATGAGAGCCATTGTTTTTTCAAGGGTTCAATTGATGAGATCCGGATAGAAAATCGTGTACGGAATTCTGACTGGATAAAACTCTGTTACATGAATCAAGGTCCAGAAAACATGCTGGTTCGCTTTAAATAAAAATATTTGTAATAATCTATTGAGAAAAGGTCGTGTATATATTTGATGAAGGTTGTGTGTATCTGGAATTTTTATTATGGGAACAATTATAATGAAGATGGTTGTTTCCCATGATGATACGCGGGATAACCTTTTTTTGAATGCAACAGATTTCTTTTTTTGCCAGGCTCCCAAAAGTATAGCAGTTGAATTGCCAGCCGGTCATTATCTCCCCAATGACCCGAACCATTTCAGCCGCTTGCTTTAGGGCTGGCGGATAACACCTGTTTACAATTGAACAGGTGTGTAAATGGACAACCTTTGGTATAAAATATGGTAAACAGGATTATTAATCAACTCAAGACAGGAGGCATCTTATGTATCGAACAGTAATTTGTTTGATTATAGCAGCAGTGTTCCATCTGAAGGCACAAACAATTGATATAAGCGGTAAGGTAACTAACGAAAACGGTAAAGGCATAAATGGTGCAACCGTTGCACTAAAAACCAAAGCGCTTTCGGCCATAACCGATGCTGACGGAGATTACCATCTGGCAGGCGATATATCTTCGGTCAATAACAGGTCTGTTATGTCTGGAACAAATTTAATATCTTTGAAAAATGGTATTGTCAGTGTTGCTGTTGCAAGACCTGAACAGGTGCGAATCGAACTTTTTGATATGAAAGGGAAACTTCTGGAAAATATTTCCGGTAAATCTTTAACAGCAGGAAAGCTCCAGTTTGACATCAGAAAGCAACGGTTTGCTGCGAATATGATGCTCGTTCGTGTTTATATCGGACAAAACAGCACAAGTTTCCGTTATCTGCCGTTTGCTACCAGCCAGAATACCATTTTCTCTCCAAAGACCTCTTCACAGTCAGGGAATAAACTGGCAAAGCTGCAACAGGCTTCCATTGATAAACTTGAAGTTTCTGCAGCAGGTTACATAACCAGAGAAGTATCGATAGAATCCTATGAAGGAACAGTTAATGTTACTCTCGAAATGGAAGGCGTATGGGAATGTACAGCATCAAAGGCCACAAACGAAAGAGTATCGGGGAGCGGACCGCATGATGTAGTTATCGAGACAAATTCCGGTGATGGAATCAAATCTGGCACGATTTATCGGCCTGCGGATCTGGGAGGTGAAGAAAAATACCCGATCTTCGTGTGGGGAAACGGTGGATGTTCTCAAGACGGTTTCTCCAACAAGGCAGCCCTGGGAGAAATTGTCTCATGGGGATATTTCGTTATTGCTGACGGCACTCCGGGCGGTTCCGGAGATGGAATGTCTGGTGGAGGCGGTATGGGAGATCCTGCATCATTTTACAACTATATTACCTGGGCTATTGCCGAGAATAGTAAACCCTGCAGCGAATACTACCAGAGTCTTGATACAACAAAAATCGCTGCTGACGGATTTTCGTGCGGAGGACTTATGGCTATAAATGCTTCCGGTGATCCCCGTTTCACAGCTATCGGATACACCAGCAGCGGGCTTTTTAACGCAGACCAGACTATTTGGGGAGGAATACACACTCCAATCAAGATCATGAACGGTGGTCCTGATGACATGGCTTATGAAAATGGTCTGAGAGACTACAATGGTATCAGTGCGCTTGGCATTCCAATAATTTATTATGTCAAAACCAGCGCCGGCCACGGGGGTGATCTGTTTCAAGCAAGGGGAGACTTCAATATTGTCAACCTGGCCTGGCTGAACTGGCAGCTTAAGGGTGATGAAGGCGAAACAGGAAAAGCACTTCTTATGGGCCCGAATTGCAAATACTGCAATGACAGAGGATGGGAGTTCAAATCGGCAAACTGGGAAGAATAGTTTTTACTGCTGTTCGAGCCTGTTCCGTTATTTTGATTGATGGTGAATTCCATAACTTAATTGAAAAAAAAACCCCATTTATTTAATAAATGGGGTTTTTTAATCTGAATAGATCCTTTTTGCCTGAGTATTTTATTACCAGACCCGGTTCGGGTAAGGTTAACTGGTTCTGGTATATATAAGAGAGAATTTAAAAATAATAGTTACACTCGGTTGTATAATTTTCTGCTGTAGCACGCACAGTATCTATCAATGTCTGAT
>DATGNN010000078.1:0-17595 GCA_035306725.1 Chitinispirillaceae bacterium
ATATCATATGAAATAAATGAAAAAGATCGGGGTATTTCAAGTGAATAAGCAACCCATATACCCGCTGAAACCGCAAGCCAGCTTAAAAAAGCTGGATAATTGATCCAGAGGATTAGTTCAGGGAAAAGGGCATGAAAAATTTTGAAACGATTCTTCATCTGATTAACCCTTTTTTAAAGTATAAATTACATTCTGTTTAGTTCAGAAGAAAATGTTCTGTAATGGAAAATTCTGAAAGATCAATTCTTGTTATTGATGATGAAAACGGTATCAGGGAAATGATCTGTGATTATTTGAGTGAAATTGAGGGATATAATGTTTACAGTGCTTCTAATGGAATCGGTGGGCTTGACATACTGAAAAATGAAAAAATTGATCTGGTACTTTCTGATATCAATATGCCGGGGATGAAGGGGTTTGATCTTTTTAGAGAAATTAAAGAATTATATCCATTGGTAAAAAGAGTATTAATAACAGCTTGTAATGTGGAAGAATACCTGGATCTGGCACTTTCGCATGGGATAGGAAATATTTTTGTAAAAACGAGTCCGTTCAATTTTTCTGAATTGTCTATAACACTTAAAAAACTTCTTGAAGAGAATATTTTTGGTCTTAATCATTATTTTTCCGACAACGCAGAATGTATGTGTTTCAAAATAAGGAGATCAAAAAAATTAGATAAGGATGTCTGCAGAATATCTTCATTTATTGGAAGTAGAGCTCAGATAAATAAGCTTGAACTGGTACTTGTGGAATTGCTTACCAATGCAATATTTTACGGTATCTGCAATGAACAGCCGGCTCATAAAGAACACTGGGAGCATAATTTTGTTCTTCCGGAAGATAAAGCGATTACAGTGGTAGCAGCTAAAGACGAACAAAAATATGGCATATCAATAACTGATACTGGTGGCAAGTTAAAAAAAAATGATGTTCTTTATTGGTTAAACAGGCAGATCGCTACAGATCAGAATGGGTTACCTTTGGGATTATACGATTCACATGGCAGAGGTTTTTTTATTGCACGAAAGTACATAGACAGGCTTATTGTTAATATATATCAGTCTTGTAAAACTGAAATAATCATGATCAATTATTACTCCGATACATATAAAGGTTATAAACCTCTCTACATAAATGAGCTATGAAATTTTCATCAAAAGTTCCCACCAATATTCCTGAAAAAACTGCTATAGATAACTATCTTGCAAACAGGTTTACATATCACAGTATTGAAGAGTGGCGGAATATAATAAAATCCGGGTCTGTTCAAAGAAATGGTATAATAGCAGTACTCGAAGATACTGTGTTGGCGCATGATGAAATCATATATGATCCTGGTGATTTTGAAGAGCCGCCTGCAAACCTGTCGTATAAGATTATCTATGAAGATGAGTGGTATATTGGAATAGACAAGCCTGCAAACCTTCTGGTGCACAGGGCTGGTCGTTCTTTTAAAAATAATTTAATTTACCAATTAAGATATGTCAACAATCCACCATTTCCAGAGTCTCACACTGTCCACAGGCTCGATCGTGATACAAGCGGTGTAGTACTTGTCGCTAAAAGTGGTGAATCCTGCGCGAAATTATCACAACAGTTTGCTCAAAAATCTCTGGAAAAAGAGTATGTTGCCGTAGTGCACGGAAAATTTGATACATCAATAAAAAGAATAGATTTACCTATATGTAAAGCTGTTTGCTCTTCAATACCATATAAATATCAATTTGACCCCAAAGGCAAAGCTGCTTCAACTCTGGTTATTCAAAGTGTTATGATAGGTAATTCATATTCATTACTGATATTGCGTCCCCTTACCGGACGAACTCATCAGATACGAATTCATCTGGCTGCGGTTGGAAACATTATTGTAGGTGATAAACTGTATGGTATGGAAGAGAAAGCCTATCTAAAATGGCGGGAATCACCTTCTGAATTTACTTCTGAATTTATGATCAATCGTCATGCTCTGCATTGCAGAATGCTTTCTTTTATACATCCCTATTATGGTAAAAGAGTTGTGGTTGAATCTGAAACAGCCTCTGATATGAAGGAGCTGATAATGAAACTGAAAAAGGTGAAGTATGATTGCAAATGATAAAGAAAACGGGATCTTTAAAGACCCCGTTTCAAAGCATTACTTTTTTTTCTTTTTCGCAGGTTTTTTTGCTGCGACTGGTTTTGCTGCTTTTTTAGAGACTCCGGAAACAGAGTCTTTAGCAGCTTTTGCTACCCGGAATTTGACGACTTTTTTTGCAGGAATTTTAATCTGCTCGCCAGTAACGGGATTTCTTCCTTTTCTAGCTTTACGCTGCACCACTACAAGTTTTCCAAGACCTGGTAATGTAAAACCGTTCTTGGCTTCCTTATAAGCCAGTTGAGCGATAGAGTCAAGAAAAGACTTAACCTGCTTTTTCGTGAGCTGTTCGCTTTCAGACAGCTTCGCGATTATTTGAGACTGCGTCAGGCTTTTACCTGCCATGCGCACTCCTTCTGTTGAGACAAAGTGGAAAAGAACAATAACTATGTATCAATTATAAATCAGTGCTTGATCCGCTGTCCAGTGAAATCAACAAAAAACTCATTTTTTAGTAATTTTTTGGATTCAGTAATAAATATCCGGTCGTATACGAAACATAATAGTACCTAAATCATACGATTTCTTTACGCAATCTGCTTTGTGGATATTGGTAAAAAGAGTTCGTGGCTGCCTGGTTGTGGTTACCAGATAGCTATGACCTTCGCAGCCATAAAACCCTTTCTGCGGTAGTGCCGTTTTTGTAGGCTCATAGTAGTTTAATCGTCTCCATTTAGTGTAGTACATAGATTTTACTTGGTTGTGAATTGTATAATGTATATTTTATAGCCAAAATTACAGGTTCAAAAAGCATGGATGTGTTATGAATAATGAGATTATGACATCAAACGAGGTTGCAAAATACCTGAGAATATCACAGAAAACCCTGATTCAATGGGCACTTGATAAAACAATTCCTTGTTGTAAAATAGATGATGAATGGCGGTTTAAACGGGATGAAATTGAACAGTGGGTTGAAAAACGTTTTTCGAACAGAAACGAAGCTACAAACAGTATTGTGCTATTAAAAAAAGTACTGAACCCCAGGCATGTAAAAATCATGAATGCACAAAATAAAAATGAAGGACTGAAGGTGCTGATTGATATTTTATGTCATGCAGGTGGTTTAAAAAAACGCAACGAACTGGAAGAGGCTATTTATCATAGAGAAAAACTGATGAGCACCGGTATCGGACTTGGTGTTGCAGTACCCCATGTACGGCTTGCATCTATTAAGACTATGCGTATGGCTGTAGGTATTAACAAAATCGATATTACAGACTATGAATCCCTGGACAACCAGCCTGTAAGAATTATTGTTATGGTTGCAGCCGGAAAAGGACAGCACCAGGAATACATAAGATTGCTTGCTTCGCTAAGTTCTATTCTCAAACAAACCAGAATAAGAGAAAAACTGCTCGAAACAGATGATACGAATTTTATTTATAAAATTTTAACAGGAAATGAAATCTGATGGAGGTTCACACCAGTATAATTTTAATTTTAGGTATTGGAATACTTGGTGGTACTTTTGGAGCTGTTCTTTTTCAGCGTTTACATATTCCAAAGGTAATAGGATATATTGTAGCTGGGTTGATAATAGGAAAAAGTGGTTTTAAAATTGTAACACAGGCAGATATCCAGAACCTGACCCAGTTTAATTTCTTTGCTTTGGGAATAATCGGGTTTCTGGTTGGTGGGGAACTTAATTTTGAAACTTTGAAAAAATATGGACGACAGTTTTCAGCAATACTTATTGGAGAAGGCCTCATGGCATTTCTTTTAGTAAGTTCTGCTTCTGCTATTGTTATCTATTTTGTATATCCTGTAATTGCTGTTGCAATTGCAGGTGGAATCGTATTCGGCGCGATTTCTTCGGCAACCGATCCTGCTTCAACAATGGAAGTTTTATGGGAGTATCGTTCTCGGGGCGTTTTGACAACTACAATCGTTGCCATTGTAGCTCTTGATGATGCACTTGCTATGACGCTTTACGGATTATCAACAAGTGTTGCCAGAATACTTACCGGTAATTCAGCATCGATTACAAAGCAATTGTTTTTTACCTTTATTGAGCTGTTTGGAGCTGTTGCCACAGGATTGATTTCAGGACTGCTTTTGAATTATGTTCTCAAACGTAATCGTGAAAAAGAGCGTACTTTAGCTTTTGCTGTGGGAGTAATACTTCTTGTAATTGGTATTGCCATAGCTGTTGAAATAGATGTTATCTTAGGGGCAATGACCCTTGGAGCTACAATCGCAAATCTTGCTCCTCAAAGGAGTAAAGAGCTTATGACTCTTATCAGAAGTTCTTCAGTACCGATATACGTGATATTTTTTGTTCTGGTTGGTGCACAGTTGGGTATTTCTGAAATGCCTGGATGGCTTTGGTTGATAGTAGCGTTATATGTAATATGCATGTGTGTCGGTAAAATGACAGGAGCATACTTGGGTGCTAAAGTCAGTAAAGCCGAACCTGTAGTGCAGAAGTATACAGGTATGGGACTTTTTGCGCAGGGTGGAGTGGCTGTAGGTTTGTCTATTATGGCCGGTCAGCATTTGGAGAATATACCTTTTGCTAGAGGCTTGTCTTTGGGTGAAGCAGTTATTTTTACAATAACAGCTACAACTCTGATAGTACAGATCATCGGACCTCCATTGGTTAAACTGGCAATTAAACTGGCCGGAGAAGCAGGAAAGAATATCACTGAAGAAGATATAATAACATCCTGGACCGTTAATGATGTTCTTAGCGGGGAGTTGCAATTTTTAAAAGAGAGTGACTCGGTTGCAAGTATATTTAAAGAGTTTTCAAAACGTGATAACCTTATGTATCCGGTAATTGATCATAGCGGTAAAATCGCAGGGGTATTAACACTTGAGGCGCTAAAAGAAGTCGTAGCTGAATGGGATACATGGGAATGGCTGGTTGCTGCGGATGTAATGAGTCCAATGATTGAAACGATACCACAATCTATGCCTCTGAAAGATGCGATAAATACAATTCAGTTACTGAATATTGAGCAGATTGCTGTTGTTAATAATGAAAAAGAGTGTAAACCCGTTGGTATTCTCGATATCCGTTCTATTCGAAGACAGGTTAGTGAAGAGATTATCAGGCGACAGCAGGTGCATCCAGTAGCACAAGGTGATGTACAAGAAGCTTTCAGCAGTTGAAAAGCATACAAACGAATGCCAATCTAAACTATTGGTTACCTTTCAATTTTCTCCATAGAGTTGCCTGGCTGATTCCCAGCAGTTCAGATGCCTTTCGGCGATTATTACCTGTTATTCGCAATATTTTTTTTATATGCTGCATCTCAAGCTCACTTAGCAGAGTCGTATTTCTGGTATTTTGTGACGGTTTTGGTTGTTTGTTTGATAAAAGAAGTGTGGAAGGCAGGTCGTCGGGATATATACAATCTCCAGAACAAAATAGTGCAGCCCGTTCCATTGCATTCTCCAGTTCCCGAATATTTCCAGGCCAATTATAATAGAGAAGATAATCCAGACAAGATACGTCAAGACGTAAATTGGGTTTATGAAGTTTTCTGGAGAGTTTCGAAACGAAATGCCGGGCCAGAGGAATAATATCTTCAGCTCTTTTTCGCAATGGCGGCATCTGTATTTCTACTACAGCAAGCCGGTAATAAAGGTCTTCTCTGAATGTACCTTCTTTTATCAGAGAAGACAAATCTTTGTTTGTTGCAGCCATTATCCGTACATCAATAGGCCGGGGATGGTTTTCTCCCAGACGTACTATTTGATAATGCTGTAAAACTCTCAACAGCTTTAACTGCAAAGCAGGAGACATATCTCCGATCTCATCAAGAAAGACAGTACCTCCATTTGCTTCCTCAAAAATTCCAGCTCGTTCATGATTTGCGCCTGTAAAAGCACCTTCTGTATGCCCAAACAGTTCACTTTCCAGGAGAGTTTCAGGAAGGGCACCGCAGTTTATTGCGAGAAATATTTTGCCTGCCCGTGAAGAAAAAGAATAGATATAATTTGCAAGAACTTCCTTACCAGTGCCGGTTTCGCCTGTAATCAGTAGTGATGAGTCGTAAGGGGCGACTCTCTTTGCAATATCAAGTACACGTAGAAATGATCTGCTTTTAATTTCTGTATGAAAAAGAGTACCTTTACAAAGTTTATTCTGGATTTTGTGACGATGTCTATCATTATCTCTTGATTGTTTTTTTAAACTGTCGGTAAGTTTTTCGACCTTTGACTGAATGTCTTCAATTGTAAAAAATCGCAGGTGAGGGTTTAATTTTTCCCCCCAGGCTGATGCTGTACGGCCGATAGCTGAACAAAAAGGACCTTTGGATGCATTACATGTTTTTTCGATAAAGAAAATGTTGTCATTCATGCAAAATGATACAAAACCGCTTGCATATCCTGTAAGAATCCAGCATGAAGGAGTATTGGTATGTCCATTTGCAATAATCTGTTCCTGTGCTTCAACAGAGTTTTCCCAAACTATTTCCATTCTGAAACTATCCGGAGTATTTCCGATTATCAGTTCTTTTACTTTTGTTTTTGATACTCCGAAAATGGTTTGAAGTCTGGGACCAGATTTCAATAATTCTTTCTTATCTTTCCATTTAAATATTCTTTTCATTGCTGCGGCGTCAGCTTTACCCCACCAGTATCCAAAACGGGTTAAAACTCTTCGTGTGTTTTCTGCGCCAAGTATCTTGAAAAGATCTTTTCTAAGTTCTGCTATTGCATGCATGTCATGAATAACAAGCCGCCGTCCCTGAAGACTGATTCCTTCATTTGTAAAATTTACAAGTTCAGATAAGGAAAGGTTTTCTGCAATCAAATATTATCTCCCGGTATAAAGTATTTCAAAATGAAAAATACGATTATTTCAAAATGAAATACAAGTAGCAAATACAGTTGGATTCTGCATGGCCCGATTTTTGCAAAGCATCAGCAATTTTATTATATTGTTATTGTATTCAAACCAATAAAACTGTCAGATTAAGGAGAAAACGACATGATAGTTGAAGATGTCAGGAATGAGCATATTACCGATGAACTTCTCGCCTTTTTTAAACCGCAAACGGTTGCAATAATCGGAGCTTCTCAGAAACCCAACAAGGTAGGATATAAAATCCTTGAGAATTTGATACGGGCTGGTTACACTGGTAAAATAATTCCTGTCAACCCATCCGCCGATTCAATTCTTGGCAAAAAATGTTATAGGAGTCTTCTTGAATTCGGAGACAATATTGATCAGAGTGTAATTGTGGTTCCACGGGCTGCTGTTATGGATTCAGTTAAAGAATCAATTGCATCTGGTGCAAAGGCAATTACAGTTATTACTGCTGGATTTAAAGAACAGGACAGTGAGGGTGCAGAGCTGGAAAAAGAGCTGGCCAAAATATGTAATGAGGCAGGTGTGAGTCTACTGGGGCCCAATTGTCTTGGACACCTTAATACTCACTTCAATATGGATCTTTCTTTTGGTAAAAAATGGCCTTCGCGGGACAAAATATCTTTTGTTTCCCAGTCTGGTGCTTTATGCTCGGCAGTACTGGATCGGGCTGTTGAAAGGGGCTTTGGACTTGCGAAAATGATTAGTATCGGTAACAAAGCCGGGCTTGGCGAATGTGAACTTCTGGCAGCTCTGGCAGAGGATAGTGAGACAAATGTAATTGTCTGTTATTTAGAGAGTATTGATGCGGGGCAGGAATTTGTAAAAATTGCAGAAAAAACATCTGAGAAAAAACCTGTTATTATATTTAAATCTGGTGTAACAAAATCAGGTTCTCGTGCTGCTTCATCACATACTGGCAGTCTTGCCGGAGCAGATATTGCCTATGATACTGCATTTAAAAAATGTGGAATCATTCGCACTCAAACGTATGAGCAGATGTTTGAATATGCCACAGCATTCTCCTCACAACCGCTTCCTGCCGGTAATCGCGTAGCTGTAATTACCAATGCTGGCGGGCCGGGTATTATGGCTACAGATGCTATTGAGCTTAACGGTTTAAAGATGGCAGATTTACATCCCGAAACAACAAAAAAGC
Organism: Chitinispirillaceae bacterium; assembly: GCA_035306725.1. Classification (GTDB taxonomy): domain Bacteria; phylum Fibrobacterota; class Chitinivibrionia; order Chitinivibrionales; family Chitinispirillaceae; genus JAAYEB01. The sequence continues at coordinate 8,122 of DATGNN010000078.1, forward strand.
TAAAAGCAGTTCTTCCCGGTGCTGCAAGTGTAAAAAATCCGGTTGATGTGTTGGGTGATGCTGATCCACAGCGTTATGCCCTGGCTCTGCAGTATTTGTCTACCGATCCAAATGTAGATGCTATCATAATATTGCTTACTCCGCAGGCTGTGACTGATTGTCTGGGAACAGCTGAAAAGCTCTGTGATGTAAAAGTAAATGAAAAACCGGTACTGGCATGTTTTTTGGGTGGAGAGGATGTTGCTCAGGCCAGAAATTATATGCTTGCCCACAATCTTCCAGACTATCGTTCACCCGAGAAAGCGGTAAATGTTCTCAAAGCGATGAATGGTTACGCTCAGTGGCGTAACAGGGATAAAACAGTACAGGAATTATTTAAGGGAGAACGGGAAAAAGTTACTGAAATCATAAAAAGATATCGTCAATCAAAAGAAGTTCAGATTAATGAAGCAGATGCAAAATCAATTCTTCGGGCTTACGGAATAAAAACTCCCGATGGAGCACTTGTAACTAATTCTCAGGGAGCCGTTACCAGAGCAGAAAAAATCGGGTTCCCGTTGGTAATGAAAATTGTTTCTCCGGATATCATTCATAAATCTGATGTTGGTGGCGTTGTTCTCAATCTTCAGGACTCACAACAGGTTGCAGCTGCATTTGATTCCATGATAGGTAATATTAAAAGCAAGATGCCTGATGCACGGATCAGGGGTGTATATATTGAGAAAATGTGTCCATCGGGAAGCAGGGAAACTATTATTGGTATGATGCGAGATCCGCAGTTTGGACCGATGGTGATGTTCGGTTTGGGTGGAATCTTTGTAGAGTTGCTCAAAGATGTAAAGTTCGCACTTGCACCTGTCAGTGAAAAAGAAGCGCTTGAGATGATGAAACAGATAAAAACTTATCCTCTTCTGGCTTCATACCGTGGGCAACCAGGAGTTGATGTCGAGGCGATCGCAAGGACAATCTCAAGAGTAAGCTGTCTGGCTAATGATTTTCCGGAAATTAAGGAACTTGATATCAATCCGTTTATGGCTTTTACAGATAAAGAAAAATCGGTTGCGGCAGATGCCCGTATGACTCTGATTTAAAAAGTTTTCTGTTCCTTAACAGTAACTGTTAATTAAGATTGGTATTATGAAAAATGGCTGTCTGGTCGATAAATCGACACAGCCATTTTTTTTTACAGAAATCACTGGTTATGGTTGTGGCTGTGGTGTTGATCTATTCTCTTCGATTAATTGTTTTAAAACGCATTCAATAGATCAATTGTAATTAAAAAAAGGTCAACCTGCCGTTTAGTATCAGCATAAGGTTTTCAAGTTGTTGAAAATCTGAGTTAAAACTTATATATAAATAGAAAAATCAACAGATATTACCGTAAAATATTATTTTATATCAACAATAATACTATTTTATAATAAAGGCTAGCCTGAATAGAGTGTTTAATTGGATTTGTGTCAGTTGCATGGGATTAGTTTATGAGGTTCATTTTCAATTTTTATAATATTTTGCGGCAGAGGAAAAATATCTGGTGAAAAAGACTGCGGAAGAAAGCAGAATTGATGTTCTGTTAACATATCCCAAAGATGGTTTAAGACTGTTTCAATCAATGATTCCAACAGGCCTTGTCAGCATAGGAACCGTATTACAAAAAAGCGGGTATCGTGTAGCAATTATCGATTTTAACCATTATAAGAACGATTTCCGCAGGCAGCTTCAATTTCTTCGACCCAGGATTATTGGAATCGGCGGTACAACACCGTCGAGGCAGGGAAGTTTTTATACGGCCCGTTTATCAAAACAGGTTTTGCCTGATACTGTTGTAGTCTATGGCGGTATTAATGCAACTTTTATTGCACAGGCTGTTCTTGAAGGTATTGAAGATATTGATTATGTAATTAAAGGTGAAGCAGAACGGTCATTTTTGTCTTTGTGTGATGCTATTATAAAAAATAAACCAGACAGCATTGATTCAATACCGGGTTTATGTTACAGAAATGGCATGAGTATAGTTGAGAACAAGCCACAAAGAATACATGATCTTTCTGTATTGCCAATCCCAAACCGGGATCTTGTCGGGAATCATTATAATCTGGAAATGGAATTTATTGGTGGATCGGGTGATTATATAATAACATCAAGGGGATGTCCTGCAGCATGTAATTTTTGTTCTGCTTCAAGTATGTTTCCAGGTGGAGTCAGGCTCCGACCGATAGATTCTGTAATGACTGAAATTGACTATCTTCTTTCCCGCAGAAAACTTTCAGGAATAAAAATATTTGACAGTACATTTACAGCTAATCGTGAGCATGTAGAAAATTTTTGTAAACATGTTAAAGAAATGAAAACTCAGTGGGAATGTGAAATCCGTGCAGATACGGTTGATCGTGATTTACTCAGAATAATGAGAGAAAGTGGATGCTATTATATCAATATGGGAATGGAAACATCGAATCTGTCTCAACTCAAACACATTTCAAAAGGTATTACTCCAAAGCAGGTCCTGGATGTGTTGGCAATTTGTAATGATATTGGCATTCGCTCTAAAGTGTTTTTTACATTTGGGCATATTGGTCAGACATTTAAGGAATGTCTTGAAGATATTGATTTTATTGATCACAACAGGGACAAAATCGATTTTTTCGGTGTTACAGCAGGAATGAGAATTTATCCTGGTACGCGGCTGGAAAAAGAATGCAGAAGAAAAGGTATTATCAAAGCCGACTTTTCCTGGATAAAAAGTGCCAGAAAATTCGGGAACTATCTGGTGTTTGAACCAGGTGATGTGCCTGTTTTATTTCAGAAGAATCTGGGCTCACTGAAATTAATGATTATTCTATTTATACTTTTCAGGAAAAAGCTTCTGTGCACAAAACGGTTTTTGTTCAGGATGTTATTGGAAAATATAGTACAAATAATCGAAAATGTAAAAATGACATGTAATTATACCCGGCAGAGAATGGAAAGAAAAATGGGCATGGATTTGAACGATAATGCATGGAATGGAACTACATATAACAGTTCAAACAGTGATATGCCTGGTTTGATAAAATGAATTATTTTAGAATCTTTTGCTTCACTGACATTTTAGCTTCAAAAAACTGTATTGGTCTCACAGATATAAACCAGTTATGCCAACTATTGTCTGGAAATGGAACCTTTAAGTCTGGTATGATACACATACTGAATTAAGTGAGAACAAGATTTATGGTATAAAAGAGTGAGAAAATAAAAAAATATCAGAAATTTATAATTTTATGTTTGTACATTTCTTGTTAGTGATTATTTTTTTGATTTCTAACTGACTCAACCCCATTAATAAATAGTTTTTTAGTTTAAACGATTTAATGGCAAGGCTGATGTAATGGGAAGTACATTTTTTTCCAGTAGTCTTATTGTTCAGATGATATCAAATTTTATTGGAGGATTGTGCATTTTTCTTCTTGGAATGAAATACCTTTCGGATGGTGTGCAGGCTGTTGCCGGAGAAAAAATGCGCAGAATGATTTCGAAAGTTACAGATAACAGGCTTGCGGCCTGTGGAACAGGTCTTGTAGTTACATCCATAATTCAATCAAGTTCCGTAACTACAGTTATGTTGGTTGGCCTTGTTAATGCTGGAGTAATGACTCTTCAGCAGTCGATAGGTGTTATACTTGGTGCTGATATAGGTACAACTATTACAGCATGGATTGTGGCAATAAAGATTACTAAATACGGTCTTATAATTACAGGTATTTCAGGCTTTTTTTATCTTTTCACAAAAAATGAGCGTCATCGCTTTATAGCAATGCTTTTTATGGGTCTGGGTCTGATTTTTTTCGGGCTTCTTATAATGGAAAAGGGTGTAGAGCCTTTTAGAACTCATGAAGGGTTTATTGCGTTGTTTTCAAGTTTTTCGCCAAAAAATGTTTTTGGTGTTATAAAATGTGTTCTTGTAGGCGCACTCGTTACTGCCACAATACAATCATCATCAGCTACTATAGCAATTACTATAACACTGGCTCGGGCGGGTGTTATCGATTTTGATACATCAGTTGCTTTGGTACTGGGGCAGAATGTCGGAACGACGATTACTGCATTTATGGCATCGCTTGGTGCTAATGTCCAGGCTAGAAGTGTTGCTTATGCTCATATTTTAATTAAAGTTGCTGCTGTTTTTATTATTATACCATTTTTCTTTCCTTACTTGAAATTACTGGAAATAGTCATTCATGGTGGCATTGAAATTGCAGCAAGAATTGCGCTTGCTCATACGATTTTTAATGTTCTTCTCGTTTTAGCTTTTTTACCTTTTACAAATTCTGTCAGTAATTTGTTGATTCGGCTTTTTAAGGAGAGAAAAACCGGTGAAGTCCTTGCGCTTACTCATCTTGATACGAGAATCCTTGAGACGCCTATGGTTTCAATAGAGCAGTCCAGAAGGGAAGTACTAAGAATGGGTGAAATTACTGGAACAATGTTAAATGAATTAAATGAAATTATATCCAATGGGGACGCGAAAAAAGAGCAGATCGATTTGCTTTTCAAACAGGAGGAGATTCTTGATCGAATGCAAGAGGAAATTGTAATATTTATTCAGCAGTTACTATCTCTGGAGCTGATTTCAACAATAACAAAAGAAGCACAGGAGCAGATCCGGCGTGCTGATGAGTATGAATCGGTGAGTGATTATATAATTTCAATCCTGAAATTACATCTTCGTCTTAAAAATGCAGGTCTTGCATTTGATCATGAAGAGAAAATGGAAATTCTGGAACTTCATGCGGCGGTTTATGATTACTATCGGATTATATTTGAAGCCCACAGGGAGCATGATATCAATGCTCTTATTACTGCAAAGACAAGAGGTGATGCCATAACGCACACCTTTCGCAGAATGCGTTCTCGTCATTTGGGCAAAATGGCAGAAAAAAAACTGGATCCACTTGTCTGCACTATTTATCCTGATATACTGGCTGCGTATCGGCGTATAAAAGATCATTTACTCAATATTGCTGAAGCGGATGCAGAAGAAGTAAAAGAAGTTCCGACATACATGATTGCTAAAACAGATGGATTGGCTTAAATAGATCTGTTTGTGAATGTTTTTTTTGTTCATGATTATATTATACCAAGATCATTCTAATGAATTCAGAAGTTTGTTTGTCAAATGGCAAGCGGTGATTTTAGAATAAAAGCTAGTGCAATAAGATAGTATTTGAAATATGGGAGTTGTTTTGTATGGATGAATTAATCCGTATTATGCCGTGTCTTGATATGCGCAACGGTCGGGTTGTGAAGGGTGTTCATTTTGTTGATATAAGGGATGCTGGAGATCCGGTAGAATGTGCAAAAGCATATTGTGATGCTGGAGCTGATGAAATTGCTATGCTCGATATTACTGCTACAATTGAAAACAGGGTAACAATGCTTGATGTAGTGAAAAGAATTGCAGAAGTGGTTACAGTTCCATTTACAGTTGGTGGTGGGATATCTGATCTCAAATCTGCTGAAGAAGTTTTGAAAGCAGGTGCTGATAAGTTTTCGACAAGCAGTGCTGTTTTTAAAAAGCCCGAACTTATTAAAGAGATGGTTAATGAATTCAGTGGGCAGAGAGTAACGGTTGCTGTTGACGTTGATCGTAATAAATCCATGCCGTCAGGTTATGAAGTATATATAAATGGTGGTAGAACTGCTACCGGGAAAGATGCGATAGAATGGGCAAAATGTGTTGATGGATACGGAGTGGAAGTAATTCTACCTACAAGTAAAGCCGGTGATGGCTCACAGAATGGTTTTGATTTGCCCGTAATACGGTCTATTAAGAGCATTGTGACTGCAAATGTGGTTGCATCTGGTGGCGCAGGTAAAATGGAACATTTCACCCAGGCAATTGAAGCGGGGGCTTCAATTCTTTTAGCAGCTTCTGTTTTTCATTTTGGTATAATTAAAATTCCAGATCTTAAGATCTATTTGAAAAAAACTGGCTATAAGCTAAGTTAGTAGATTGCAGGTTAGAGTATAGAGCTGGATTATATTTCGTTTTTTTTTCAAAAATATTTGCTTAGGATTGAAACAGTAAAGTAGTTTTTTCCTTGTAAGCTTTTGTGTGGTCTGTTGATACTTTGTTTTATGGCAGTACTGATAAAAGAGAAAAGGTAAATTGAATAAATTTACCTTTTCAGTTAATGTAATATTTATTAGATTCGGGAGTTTTTATGGAAATTATCATAGCACCTGATTATGAAGAGATGAGTAAAATTTCTGCCAGAATTATTGCTTTAGAAATAAGACGAAAACACGATCTCGTTTTGGGATTGGCAACCGGAGATACTCCTGTTGGTACATATCAGCAACTGGTCAAGATTCACCAGGAGGAAGGGCTTGATTTTTCTAAAATAAAATCTTTCAATCTCGATGAGTATGTAGGGCTGGCACCTCTTCATAAGAACAGCTATAACTTTTTTATGCGTGAAAACCTTTTTGAACAAGTTAACATAAACATGGCTAACGTATTTGTTCCACAGGGAAATACTGATGATCCGGAGGAATATTGCAAGTGGTATGAAGAACAGATAAACAATTATGGCGGAATTGATTTACAGGTACTTGGTATAGGTAGAGACGGGCATATAGCTTTTAATGAACCCGGTTCTTCATTTGCAAGTCGCACAAGGGTTAAAGCGCTCTTTAAACAGACTATTGAAGACAATTCCCGTTTTTTCAACAGTATTGAAGAAGTACCAAGGTTTGCAATCACCATGGGGATAGGTACTATACTTGAAGCCAGAAAAGTATTGTTAATAGCAAACGGAAAGAATAAAGCTGATGTGGTTGCGTCATTTATTGAAGGTCCTGTTACAAGTCAAATAACAGCGACCGCCCTACAGCTTCACACTCATGTAACTGTTGTTCTTGATGAAGATGCTGCATCAAATTTGGTGCGTAAAGATTATTATAACTGGGTTCGGGATAATAAGCACCTTGTACAGAAAATGGTTGGAAGGTAGTATACCTCAATAAGCTTTGCTAAAATGAAATAAAAGAGAGTACGAAACCAGGTCACAGTATGTGGTTCTGACCTGGTTAATAATTGACTATTACCTCTTCACCATCAACCATCACCATAATCATTTCAGGATCAGATATTATCAATTCTTCAAGAATGTCTTCATGAGGATTGTGGGAAAAACGTACTGCCATCATATCTGCAAATTTGCCTTCTGATAAAGAACCAAGAAGATGCCCTGCATTGATTGCATTGGCAGCATTCTGAGTAACCCAGTTTATCATTTGTTTTGCAGGAATATGCGGATATGAGTTTTTAATTGCAAAAAGTTCATCAAAAAGACTCATAAAGCCTGGAGCTGCTACACCTTCTGTTCCAAGGCAAAGAGAGACATTCCTGTTTAATGCGACTTCGAGGGGAAAGGGTTTATGGCCCATTTGTTTTGTATATTGATAGCACAAAACAATACTGATATTTTTATCTGCAAGTTTTTTAAGTTCGTGTCCGGTTATATAATTACAATGAAAACAGATTCCATTTTCAGGAATCAGATTTTCTGAAAGTGCATAATTTACCGGACCTGTACATGTGTCAAAAGGCCATTCTTTTTTTCGGGTGATATGAAAATAAAGGTCACCTGTTCTTTCAGAAAAAGCTTGAAGTTCTTCGGAACTTTCTGCTATATGAGCAGCCCATAACTGATTGCGGTTATGAAGATGATGTATGAGTGACCGCTGTGATTGTGGGGTAAGAGAGTATAGTGAATATGGACCCCATCCCTGGACAATATTTTTATTACAGATACCCGTTTTTTCAAGCTTTTTACGTATATAATTCTCTTCAGGTACAGAATTATCCGGGTGAAGTTCATGTATAATACAGGCTCGGATCGATTCTTCTTTTAATATCTGCTGAGATAATCCGAATCGTGAGCTGTCTACAATAGTAGTTATTCCTTGAGCTATCAGTTCTCGTATTTCAAGTCGTATAGATGATAAAATCGTATCGACGGGAGTTTGTTTGATGCGTGTGTTCTTTTTTGTATTATACGACGCAAATGTTTCGTCGGGTCTTTTGTTTATCCCCCTTACAACACTTTCTTCCAAATGTGTATGCATGTTGATAAAACCAGGTAACAGGAGCGAAGCACCCAGATTTACAATTCTGTCGTTGATACTTCTTCGTACTTTACTCCTGGAGCCTACTGATGTTATCAGATTGTTACACACAGCTATGGCTCCATTATTTAGAATTTCTCCTGAAGGGAGAAGTATCCATTTCGCAAAATAAACAGTTCCCATTACAACTAAAATACATTGGTGACACAGTTTTTTTAGTAATGAAGAATGACTATATTATAAAAACACTTTAATTTAAAAAGCCATGTTTTATGACTTTATATTTCACAAACTTTCAACAATTTCTGAAAGACTTTGACTTATAGGGTAAAGCAGTCGTATTTTTAGCGTTTATAATTTAATGAAGGAGGATAAAATGCAGATCTGGATCACAAGTACTCTCATTTCTCTGGTAACAGTTTTTACTATTACTGCTCAGGAAACTACAGAACCTGCTCCTACGGGTGGATTTGGAAGTCTGTTGCCAATGATGATTGTGATGTTTGCAATAATTTATTTCCTTATGATTCGTCCTGAACAGAAAAAACAGAAACATCGTCAGGAAATGTTAGGTAACATAAAAAAGGGAGACAAAGTTTTAACTGCAGGTGGAATAATTGGTGTTGTGGGAAATGTGAAAGATGATGTGATAATGGTTAAAATTGCAGAAAATACTGTAATTGAATTAACAAAAAGTGCCATCACATCCGTAATTAACAAGGAAACCCCAGATAAAGAAGGTGCAAAAGAGGAGAAAAAGAAATAGTTATGGAAGTTAAAATTTATGGTGATCCTGTTTTAAGGAAAACCGCAAAACCGGTTGAAATGTTTGATGATGAATTAAAACGACTTGTTGAGGAGATGATCCAAACGATGGTAACAGAAGATGGAGCAGGGCTCGCTGCTCCACAGGTTGGAATCTCCCGGCGTATTGCTGTTATAGATGTTACTGGTGGTGAAGAGAAACCGGTTGTAATTATTAATCCGCAGATATATTATTATTCAGAAGATAAAGAGAGTAAGGAGGAGGGGTGTTTAAGTCTCCCGGGAATCAATCTTTCTGTCAATCGATCTGTTACGGTAAGTGTAAAAGCAATGGACATAAATGGAAATGAATTCACAATAGAAAAAGCCCAGGGCTTTCTGGCACGGGCTCTTCAGCATGAAATTGATCATCTGGACGGAATAATGATTATAGATCATATTTCTGTTCTTCAGCGAAAACTGATCAGTGGTAAACTGAAAAAAATGGCTAAAACAGGTCGTGATAAATCACACGCTGTATAGTTTTATTTCGGTAGTTGCATTTTGCTGCCTCTTTTTTTATTGTTCATATCCCGGGTTTATTGTACCTGATCCACC